>CAZBOE010000222.1:0-7015 GCA_964493365.1 uncultured Tepidisphaeraceae bacterium
GATGGGAGTTGATGTCCGTGCCGACGGCCGTGCCGCCCAGCGGCAATTCGCGCAGCGCCGCCCCCGCGGCCACCGCACGCGCAGCGCCCTGGCGCGCCTGCGCTGCGTAGCCCGAAAAGACCTGCCCGAGCCGAATGGGCGTGGCATCCTGCAAGTGAGTCCGGCCGATCTTGACGATGTCGTGGAACGCCGCGGCCCGGCTGTCGAGCGCGGAAGCCAGCCCGTTCAGGGCCGGGACCAGTTGACCTTCGAGCGCCAGCGCGGCGCTGACGTGGATCGCGGTCGGGATCACGTCGTTCGAACTTTGCTGCATGTTGACGTGGTCGTTGGGGTGGACCGGGCTCTTGCCGCCCCGCCGCCCGGTGGCGATCTCATTTGCCCGGCCGGCGATGACCTCGTTGGTGTTCATGTTCGATGACGTGCCGCTGCCGGTCTGAAACACATCGACCACGAACTGATCGTCGAGCCGCCCTTCCATCACCTCGGCTGCAGCCTGATCGATCGGCCGAAACTGCTCATCGCCCAGCAGGCCCATCCGGTGGTTGACGATCGCGGCGGCCCGCTTGATCAGGCCCATGGCGTGGATAAACCGGCGCGGCATGCGGAGCCCCGAGATCGGGAAATTGTCCAGCGCGCGGGCGGTCTGGGCCGCGTAGTAGGCGTCGGCGGGAACGCTCATCTCGCCCATCGAATCACGCTCTGCCCGTGTCGCCGGGGTGGCGTGGTCGGAAGGCTTGTCAGATTGAGAAAGGGGCATATGACGTCTCCTGTCTGTGTAACCCAGACCATAGAGCCCCTGATCGATCCTGTCGGCCCCCGATGTTGCGATTTACACCCCCCGCGGACGCCGCTGCCGTCCACCCCGAATGACCGGCCCGGCGAGCGCGACGCCCTTGGCGACCCATGCCGGATGCTGGCTTGCGCGCATCGCCGGTTCCCACGCCTTGCCGGTTGGACCGGCGGGCTGGGTTAGAGCCGCTTGCGCATCACGGGAGCGTTGAGTGAGATTTGTATTAACTGACAGCACGGGCGGTGGGAACACGCTAAGACTTCATCGGAGCAGGGAGTGTTGCGACGATGACGCAGACGGATGTGATCCATCGCGTTCGTGAGGCGATGACGCTTCAGCGGAGCGGCGAACATGCCGCGGCCATGGCGCGCTATCGCTCCGTGCTGGATGAAAAGGCCGACCAGCCCGAAGCGCTGCACTACCTGGGCGTGCTCATGGCGACGGAGGCCTCGACCTCGGGCGAGGGCGTGGACCTGATCAGGGCGTCGATCCGGCTGAGGCCGGATTCGCCGGAGTTTTTGATCAACCTGGCCGGTGTGTTGCTGGGGCGGACCGACCCTGCTTCGATGATCGAGGCGACCGACGCCCTTCACCGCGCGATGGAGCTGGCGCCGCAGAACGGCATCGCCTGGGCACACCTCGCCGAGTTGCTCAGGCGGCAGAGCCGGTTCGCCGATGCGATCGACGCATATCGCAATGCGCTGGGGCTGCTGGGGGCGCAGTCTGACCTATTTGTGGGGATCGGCGAGTGTCTCAGCCGGCTCGGTCAGCACGACGCGGCCCTGTACGCGACCGGCCGCGCGGTCGAGCTCGACCCGGGCAACCCGGTCGCCCACTGCAACCGCGGGGCGGTGCTGGGCAGCCTCAAGCGGCATCCCGAAGCCAAGTCGGCTTTCGAGCAGGCGCTGTCGATCTGGCCGGAGTATCCGGAGGCGTGGGAGAACTACGCGTCGGCGTGTGCCGAGCTGGGCGAGCTCGATGTCGCGATTCCGATGCTGGAAAAGGCGGTGGCGCAGCGCCCCGACAACGCGCGCACGCTCAACAACCTGGGCAACGCCTATCGGCAGCGGCTGCGACTGGGCGAGGCGATCGCGGTCTACCGCCGGGCGGTGGCGGCGGAGCCGTCCTTCCCCGACGCCCATGCCAACCTGGGCCTTGCGCTGCTGACGGTGGGACAACTCGAGGAGGGATTCGCCGAGTTTGAATGGCGCTGGCACGCCACCGGCGGCGCACTGACCAAGCCGCCGCTGACGGGTGTCGAGTGGAAGGGGCAGCCGCTGGCGGGCAAAACGCTGCTGCTCTACACCGAGCAGGGGTTCGGCGACGCGGTGATGTTCGTGCGCTATGCGACGGTGCTGGCGCGGCAGGGGGCGCGGGTGGTGATCGGATGTCCGCCGCCGCTGACATCGCTGTTCGAGCGGGTAGAAGGCGTTGCCTGCGCGCACAGCACCTATGAGGGGCTGCCTCGGTGGGACTATCACCTTCCGCTGATGAGTGCGCCCGCGGCCGTTGGGACGACACTCGAGACGGTTCCCGCGGAAGTGCCCTACCTGTCGGTCGACGACCGTCGACGCGAAACATGGGTGCACCGGCTGGCGTGGCTGAAGGAGTCGGGTGGCGGGCAGCTGCGGGTGGGACTGGTTTGGCAGGGCAATCCGCGTCACAAGGACGACCGCAACCGCTCGATCGACCCGGCGCTGCTCGCGCCGCTTTCGGAGATCGCGGGTGTCAGGCTGGTGAGCCTCCAGAAGAGCACCGAGGGCGCGCCCTCGAGCGACGGTGCGCCGTCATGGATCGCCTATGACGCCGGCCGACATCTCGGTGACTTTGCCGACACGGCGGCGGCGGTCGAACAGCTCGACCTGATCATCAGCGTCGATTCGGCGCCGGCGCACGTTGCCGGCGCGATGGGGCGTCCGGTGTGGCTGCTGCTGCCGTGGGCCCCGGATTACCGGTGGATGCTCGGGCGCGACGACTCGCCCTGGTATCCGACGATGCGGCTGTGGCGGCAGGACCGTCGCGGCGACTGGGCCGACGTGATCACGCGGATCAAGGCAGCGCTGGAGAGCCTTGTGTCGGAACGCACGCAGCCCCAGCGACCGGCCGCATCGTCCGAGCCGCAGCACGACGGGCAGGGCGCTCGCGCCCCCGCCGAACCGCTGGCCGACCTGATGCGCCGCGGCGAACTGGCGCTGCGCCGGGGGGATATCCAGCAGGCGCTCGGGGCGTTTGAGGCCGCGGCGCGGGCATACCCACAGGATGCCGAAGCGCACTGCGCCGCGGGGGTGGCGCTGGCGATGTCGCAGCGCCAGGCGGAGGCGATCGACGCCTTCAAGCGGGCGCTGGCGATCAACCCCAACCACCGCACCGCGGGCGACAACCTTGTGTCGGCGGTGGCCGAGGTGAGCCCGCTCGACGAGGCGCTGGCGACGCTCGAGGCCCAGTCGCGCCAGAGGCCCGGATCGGCCTGCGTGTGGACCAACCTGGGCAACGTCTACCAGCGCGCCGACCGGCTCGATGACGCCGTTGCCGCTCACCGGAGGGCGGTTGAGGTCGACCCTTCGCTGGCGGTGGCGCATGCCAACCTGGGCATGGCGCTGCTGACGGTGGGTCAATACGCCGAGGGATGGCAACGCTACGAGGCGCGGCTGTCGGCACCGGAAATGCAGCCGCGCAACCTGACGGTGCCGGTGCCGCGGTGGGAGGGCGGGCCGCTTAACGGGCGCACATTGCTGATCTACAGCGAACAGGGCTTCGGCGACACGATTCAGTTTGCCCGCTATGTGCCGCTGGCAGCCCGGCACGACAGCCAGCCGACAGACGGCGGCAAGGTCGGCGGCCGAAAGATCAGCGGAGGAAAGATCATCGTCTGCTGCGAACGCGAAGTCGCCGGGCTGATCGCGTCGATGGACGGATCGCCCGAGGTCAGGACGTTTGACGACCCGCGGCCGCTGCCGCGGTTTGACGTGTATTGCCCGATGCTCAGTCTCCCGCTGGCGATGGGGACAACCCTCGAGACGATCCCGGCCAGGACGCCCTATTTCCGCGCCGATCCCGAGCGGGCGCGGCATTGGCGCGCGCGGCTGGCCGGCCTGGGCGAAGGCCGGAAGATCGGGCTGGTCTGGAAGGGACGACGGATGTACGACGACCAGCGCAACCGGTCGATCGATCCGGCGCTGCTCACGCCGCTGGCGAAGGTGAGTGGCGTGCGCTGGGTGAGCCTGCAGGTGGGCGGGTCGGCCGGGGCGATGCCGCCGATGGAAGCGGCCGACTGGACGGCCGACCTGCGCGACTTTGCCGACACCGCGGCACTCGTGAGCGAACTCGATCATGTGGTGTCGATCGACAGCGCGGTGGCGCACCTTGCCGGGGCGCTGGGTCGGCCGGCGTCGGTCATGCTCATTACAACGGCCGACTGGCGCTGGCTGCGCGGGCGCGACGATTCGCCTTGGTATCCGACGATGCGGCTCTATCGCCAGACAACGCCGGGAGACTGGGCGGACGTGGTCCGCCGGGTGGCGGCGGATCTTTCGGCAAGCTGAGACAAGAGCGAGCGAATCGCAGCTTGTCGCAGAGCGATTGCGCATGGCCGACGGTCGCACCGCTGACTTTCGCGCGGCCGACGGTCGCACGGCCAACTCTCGCACGGCCGACTGTCTCAAGCCGACGCCGCGCCGGTGGCGCAGCGATGGCTCGGGGCACGCTGCCCGAGCGCGTCGGCGGGCTGGTGACAGCCGGACGCGACGGCACCGCTCACGCCAACCTCCGAAAACGACGCAGGGCACGAACCACAGTGGTTCGCGCCCCGCATGCGTTTGGCGGACGGTGTCGCCGCTTCGCGTCAGTTGCCCGGTCGATCAGGCAAGCTGCGGGAAGCGGGCCAGCACGGGCTGAACCATGCCGGTCGTGTTTTCGATCTCGGCAAGCCAGAGGCGGACGCCCACGAACATGCGCGCCGCGAGCCAGCGCTTGGCGGCCGTCGGCTCGCCCAGGGCGTCGACCGTCCGCTGGGCCATCACCGCCAGCTTCGGATACTGCCGCTTGAGCTCCTTGGCCCCGATGTTGCCCAGCCACGCCCACAGGCCCAGGAGGATGGCGCAGGTGGACGACACGCGGTGATGATCGCGGTCGGGCATGCTCGAGAGCTGCGCGTCACAATCCTGCACAACCGGCAGCGACCGCACCTCGCTCACCGCACCCTTGCCGATGCAGCGGAGCGTGGTCATCACCACGTTCTCCCAGCCCGAGCCGCACTTGGTCTGCAGCGACAGCAGCGCCGGCTTGATCGTCTCGCCCAGCGCGCCCGGCGGGTCGATGCGCCCCAGCGCGGCACGGAAAACCTGCGGATCGGACGAGCAGACCAGCTCAACCGCCTTGGCGACATAGAGGGCCGCGGCGCGCTTGTCGTCGGTCGGCGCGCCCAGGGCGGCGGCGACATCGGACGCCACATGGGCGTCGTCCTTCGCGACCTCCCCGCCCGACACCCACGCGGCGATCGCTCGCTGCACCGAAGCCGACCACTGCACACGCCCCGCGGGCTGCTCCCAGCACTTGCCGGGCAGATCGTCCGACGGGGTCATCTCGTTGCCGATCAGGACGGCAAGACGATCGAGGCGCTCCGTCCAGCAGGGGTGACAGGGCACCACGCCGTAGCGCGGGAGCTGCTCGTCGAGCAGGGCGGCCCACTGCGGGATCGGCTCGGCGGCGCGGCGCAACGCGTGCACAAACGCCACGTCCGGGTCGCGCACGAGCGCTTCGATCAGCGTCTGGCGCTTGGCGGGGTCGATCGACGCGCCGCCGTGGTGGAGGTAATGCATGTCGAGCACCCAGTCGGTGCGGCTGAAGGCCTGCTCCTGGCCTGTGGTGCGTGTGTGAACGCGGTCGGACAGTGCAACGTGACTCATGACTCTGCTCCCTTCGCGGCCGGGGCATCTATGAAAGGGTCTGTATATGGCCCTTTCAACGGTGTGATGCCCGAGCCGTCAACACGATCGATCCTAAAACTTCAATCGACCATCGGCGAAGGAAATCGCCCCCCTGCGACGATGTGCGCAACAACGCCACGCCGCCCGCTGTGGCGGTGGAAGGTGCGGCGGAATGCCTCAGTTTTCAATCGAACTCTGAGCTTGCCTGCTGCCACGCCTGCTCGAAGAGCTCGAGCGTTGCATGTTCGGCGCACCATCTGCGGATGTAGGTGAGATCGAGCTGGTTCTGCTGGGTCGCAATCACGTCGACCACATCCGACCAGTCCTTTTCACGCTTCGCACGGGCGAACCAGCGGAGCTTCTGAATGATGACATCTTCCGCTGTCTGCACCCAGACATCCTGAGCAGCGGAGCCGATCGTGCGCTGCTGGCGTCGCGCGAAACGTTCGATGTGATGTGGATCTCTGCTAAGCAGAAACAGTTCGATCTTGAAATTGCTTTGCCGGTGAGTGATCACGTAGCGGTAGTTGCCAGTGACTGTTTCAAGAAGCAGCTGCGGGTCGAGCTGAAACCCCGCGCCCAGGATGTCCATGATGCGGTTAAGCATCGCAGCGTCAGACAGCTCGACGACGAAATCGGCATCTTTCGTCGAGCGGGGCACGCCATGCACGTTGCTCGAAAACGCCCCTACGACCATGTAGGCCACGCCAGCAGCACCAAGTGCCGAGGCCATCGCCAGCACGACTTCGACCGCCGTCATGACCGCACCCGGAGATGGCGATTATCGATCGCTTCGCGGCGCGCGAGCCGCGACCGCAGTTCCTTCAACACCTGTTGATTGTCGTATTCCGGATGCTGAGCCCGAATGCCCGACAACGTGAATTCGCACGCGGCGTCGAACAGCTCTGCCCCGGCGAGAAACTTCTGCTCAAAGGTCATATGACGCGCGCGCCTGATCCGCTCGAGACGAATCTCCCGCGCCAACTCGTCGATAGGCATGTCTTCAAGCGGTTTCACAGTGTCACATTGTACACTCTGCGCACGCACCGGCGACCCTCACAGCGCCTCGAAGAAATCGTTGCCCTTGTCGTCGACCACGATGAATGCGGGGAAGTCGACGACCTCGATCTTGCGGACCGCTTCCATGCCCAGGTCTTCGAAATCGACGAGTTCGACTTTCTTGATGTTCGACTGGGCGAGGATCGCGGCCGGGCCGCCGATGCTACCGAGATAGAAGCCGCCGTGCTTTTTGCAGGCGTCCGTCACCTGCCGGCCGCGATTGCCCTTGGCGATCATCACC
>CAZBOE010000223.1:0-6986 GCA_964493365.1 uncultured Tepidisphaeraceae bacterium
GATGCCGGCGCGGACGGCGATGCCGGCGCGGCTGCCGATGGCGGGGCCACTATCGGGGCCGCCGCGGCTATGGGTGAGCCTGCGGGTGTCGCCGGAGCAGCGGATGCCGGGCGGGCCGACGGATCGGGCTCGGTGCGTGCGGCCGGCTCGGGCATCTGTTCGACCCGCTTGAGCACTGTCGACAGCCGCGACAGGCGATGATCCATCTCTCCGCCGAACTGCTCGGCGAAATCGCGCATGTCGGCATAGTCGGGCAGGATGCGGCCCGACCAGTCGTTAAACCCGTCGGCCACGCCGGGCGAGTCGAACAGCTTGTTGAGCAGGACAGTCGTATCCTGCGTCCACTCCGACTTCTTCGCCCGCGCTTCGTCAAGTTCTTTTCGGTTGCGGATCTCGGCCTTGCGAATCGTCTTGCCGCGCTCGATGTGGACGCGCAGCAGCCGGACGGCGTCGGGCTTGGTGCCCAGAAGACGCACGCTGACGACAGGCGTGCCCGTCGATGGGGTGGATACGGTCGAATGGGCGGCAGGTGAAGGTGTCATGGCCGGTAGGCTCCGCTCTGGCGTGCGACGGAAGATCGATCACTACAACCGTCTATGTCGGATAAAAACCCCCGGGGATGCAAAGCCGTCGCAGATTATGCAGCTTCGCACCCGGCGCAGAGCGGGCGGCCATGCCGGTTGAACCGGCTGTGACGACCCCCTGAAATGTCCCTGCTTGCGGTGATCAGCCTGCGTCGTCGAACGCGTCGTCTGAATTGGAACCGGATTCAGCAGTACTGTCCAGCAAGCGCCCCGTGCCCAGCTTGAAGCGGATCCACTGCAGATAAAGCCCGTGCGCCGGCGCGGTCTGCCCGGCCGACTGCCGGTCACGCGCCGCGAGCATGGCCGACACATCGTCCGCGGTGTATCGCCCGATGCCCACTTCGATCAGCGTGCCCGCGATGATCCGGACCATGTTCCACAAAAACCCGCTGCCGTGGACCCCGATCACCACCATCGCCCCCCTGCGGCTTACGTCGCAGTCGAAGACCGTGCGCACCGTGTTCTCCCGCCCGTGTCCCGGCTTGGCGAACGACGCGAAGTCATGCCGGCCGACCAGCCGCGCCGCCGCCTGCCGCATGGCGGCCAGGTCGAGCGTCTGCCAGCGATGAAACGCCGTGTCGGCCTGGAAGGCGTTGCGGTCGGGGTGGCTCCACACCAGGTATTGGTATCGCTTGGAAACCGTCGACGCGATGGCGTCAAAACCGTCGTCGACGCCCTGGATGGCCTTCACGACGATATCGCCCGGCAGCCGCGAATTGACCGCCATGCGCAGACCCTCGGGCGGGATCTGAAGCTGGTCGGTGTCGAAGTGCGCGACCTGCCCCTTGGCGTGCACGCCCGCATCGGTGCGCGACGAGCCGACCAGTTGCACCGGATGCCGCACCACCTCGACCAGCGCCGCGGCCAGGGTGCCCTGCACGGTCGGGATCTCGTTGCTCCCCTCGGGCAGCGGCTTCTTGTAGGTTCGGCTGGCGGTCTGAAACTGCCACCCGTGATAGGCGGTGCCGCGGTAGGCGATCGTGAGCTTGTATCGTTGTGTGGGCATCGACGCCGTTCTCGCCTGCGATCACCCGCCACGCCGCCGCGAGGGCGTCGCCCGCTTGCGTGCCGAACCGGCCGCCATGATCAGGGCGCGGGTGTCCGACATCCGCCCGGCGCACAGCGCGATCGCCAGCGCGTCGGCCACGTCGGGCGGCTCGGGCGGCTTGGGCAACTTCCACAGCGCGGCCACCGCCTTCTGCATCTGCGACTTGTCGGCATGCCCGTAGCCGGTCATCGCCTGCTTGATCCGGTTGGCCGACAACTGGCGGATCTCGATGCCCCGCCGACGGGCGACAAGCAGGATCACACCCCGGGCGTGGCCCATGAGAATCGCCGTCCGCGGGTGGGCATAGTGAGCATAGAGCTGCTCGACCGCGATCAGGTCGGGCGCATATTCCGCGACGAGCGAATCGAGCTCGGTCTCGAGCTCCACGAGCCGGTCTTCCATCGGCCGCTTGCGGTCGAGCCGGATGACCCCGCCATCCACCAACCCCGGCGTGCGCGCAGCGCCGACCCAGTCGATGACGCCGTATCCGGTGATCTGCAAGCCAGGGTCGATGCCGACGATCCGCATGGCGTCAGCGTAGCCGACGCGGGATGGAAGTTACCAGCCGACAACCTGCACAGACATCGGTCAGACCAAAGCCGTCCCCGCCCCAAAGCCGTCACCAGACCCGCGCCGTCGGCGATGGACCGGCGTCGGGCCCCGGGCAACCGTCCCGCGACCGCGATCAAGCCCCTGGGATGCAGACACTTCCTCTGGCAGCGCCATCCACTATCATTCGCCGCCATGATCGAAGACCTCAAGCGGCTCATTCGCGACGTGCCCGATTTCCCCAAGCCGGGCATCATGTTTCGAGACATCACGCCCCTGCTGGCTTCGCCTTCGGGGCTGGCGCTGGCGATCGAGCTGATGGCCAATCCCTTCCGCGGCAAAAACATCGATCTGGTCATCGGCGCCGAGAGCCGCGGCTTCATCTTCGGCACCGCCGTCGCATGCTGCCTCAGCGCCGGCTTCGGGCTGGTTCGCAAGCCCGGCAAGCTGCCCCACCGGAAGGTCGCGATGACCTACGACCTCGAATACGGCACCGACACCCTCGAAATGCACGCCGACGCCATCGTCCGCGGCCAGCGCGTCCTCATCGTCGACGACCTGCTCGCCACCGGCGGCACCATGAAAGCCTGCATGGACCTCGTCCGCCAGCTCGGCGGCGAGATCGCCGGGGCGGCTGTCCTCATCGAGCTCAACGGCCTGGGCGGACGCGAAAAGCTCGGCGGCGCCGATGTGCACTCGGTCATCGAGTATTGAGCCGCCGCCGGTTGGCCGCCCGTTGCGGGTCGGCCCGGGCAGCTGCTGATCGCCGGAGCTTCGGCGTCCGTGTTGTGCTGGCGTGTCGCTGCGTCAGTGGATGTCTTCTTACTCGCAGGCGGAGGTAAGTCATGCGGCTGTTGCTCGTGCGCCATCTGTGGGGCGTGACCGATCACTTCTCGACCGCGATCGCTCGTTTCACGGGCATGGGCTATGGCGCGATCGAGTCGCCCCTGCCGGCGGCCGCTGACCGCGACGCCTTTATGTCGGCCATATCCGCGTCCCGTCTGCGGTATCGGGCGATGGCCTTCACCGGCGGCGCGACCGTCGCCGACCACGTTCGGTCGCTGCGCGAGCAGCTCGAGACAGCCCGGGCGATGGGAGCGATGGCCGTTACTGCCCACAGCGGCTCCGACGCGTGGACGCTTGCCCAGGCAGCCGAGTTCTTCAAGGCCGCCGTGGAGGTCGAGGGCGAAGCAGGGATTCCGGTCGCGCATGAGACCCACCGGGGGCGGGTCATGTTCAACCCCTGGACGACCGCCGAGTTGCTCGGACGTTTCGACCGACTTCGGGTCTGCTGCGATTTTTCGCACTGGGTCGTGGTGGCCGAGCGGCTGCTCGACGCCGACGACCCGGCCATCGCGCTGGCCGCTTCGCGCTGCACACACCTGCACGCGCGGGTGGGCTATGCCCAGGGCCCGCAGGTGCCCGATCCGTTCGCACCCGAATATGCCGCCGAGCTGACCCGCCACGAGCAGTGGTGGGACCGCATCTGGTCGGCCCAGCGATCCGCCGGTGTCGCCGAGACCTCGCTCACCCCCGAGTTCGGCCCGCCGCCCTATCTCCACACGCTGCCGTTCACCAGCGCCCCCGTCAACGACCTTCAACAGGTCTGCGACCGGATGGCCGCCCGGCAGAAAACGCGCTTCGAGAACGGGGCCGCGGGGGCGTAGAAAGCCTTGGTTCGTGCACGCCCTGCCGTCCGATGCCGTGGCGCAAGTCATTTCTCCAGCACAACAACCGGCCGGGCCGATAATGGCGGGCATGGGTGGATCGATCTACCGTCTGCGCTGGTGCGACCTGCTCGTGCTGGTGGTCTTGTCGCTGTTGCTGCTGGGCGTGCTGATGGTCCAGTCGGCCGCGACCAACGTCACCGGCGACCCGTCCTTCGGCTGGACCGAGCGCGGCACCAAGCACATCATCTACGCCGCCATCGCGCTGGCGGCGTTCTTCGCCGTCGGGCGGATGAGGCCACACCGTCTGATCGAAAACCAGATTTCCCCGCGCCAGGGCGTCACACCGGCGGCATGGGTGCGCGTGATCGGCCGGCCCATGACCTGGCTCATCGCGGCCGCGGCGCTGTCATGCGCCCTGGTGCTGGTGCCGGGCATCGGCGCCGAGGTCAACGGGGCACGCCGATGGATTCCGCTGGGCATCGTTCAGCTCCAGCCCTCCGAGCTTGCCAAATGGGCGATCGTCGTCTGGCTGGCGTGGCGTCTGTCTCATGCCGCGCCCGAGCAGACCTTTGTGCGGTTTGCGGTCACGCTGCTGCTCCCGGGCATGCTGTGCCTGCTGGTCGTCGTGCAGGATTTCGGAACCGCCGCCCTGCTCGCGGGCGTGACGCTGTGCATGCTCGTGGCCGGGCGGGTCAGGTGGCTTCACCTGTTTGCCGCCGTCCCGCCGATGGTGGGCGCTGCGGTGGCGTTTGTCGTAATCGAGCCCTACCGGCTCAAGCGCATGACTTCATTCCTCCGGCCTTTCGAAAACCCGGAGACCGAGGGATATCACATGATCCAATCGCTGCTGTCGTTCTCGACCGGCGGGATCATGGGCCGCGGCCTGGGCAACGGCATCCAGAAGCTGGGCTACCTGCCCGAAGACACCACCGACTTCATCTTCGCGGTGATCTGCGAAGAGCTCGGGTTCCCCGGCGCACTGCTGACCGTCGGGCTCTATCTTGGGCTGCTGTTTGTCATGTGGCAGACCGTCCGCGCCCTGGGCGACGAATCGCGGCCAGTCGTTGACAGCCTCGCCCAGGCCGACGACGACGGCCGGACCCGTGAGTTTGTCCGTCTGACCGCCTTCGGGGTCGGCGCCATGGTCTGCGCACAGGCGGTGATCAACATCGCGGTTGCCACGGTCTCGGTGCCGACCAAGGGCCTCTCGCTGCCGCTGGTCTCGGCCGGCGGATCGGGCCTGATCATCACCTGCGCCGCCCTGGGCCTGCTCTACGGCGCGGCCAAACGGGCCGACAAGGCCATCGAATCACAGGACGACAACGCCGCCGAGGTCGCACCTTCGCAGCGAACAACGTCGCAGCACGCACAGTCGCCGGGCACACCCGCAGAAGGCGCATCGTCACTGGGCGCATCGTCACTGGGCGCACCCTCACTGGGTGTCTGAGCCCGGCGAAGTGCAGACGAAATGCCCGCCGCCGCGGCGGTGGACCTCCACGGATGGGGCTCCCCGCTTGGGACTCCACGGTTGGGTCTCCACCGTTTGGGCCGCGGGCGTCAGGGACTCGGCCGTTGGGTCTCCCCGGTTGGGGCTCCCCGCTTGGGGCTCCCGGGTTGGTTCTCCACGGTCGGATCTCGGCCCGTCGGACCACCGGCGTCGTGTGTCAGCCGTCAGGGCATTAAGGAAAACGATTACGCTTTGGATCCCATCCTCGCTCCGCATCGTCTAATGGCTTCATGGGGTCGGTATGGGTAACGTGGTGGCTTCTATGGGTGACACACGGCGCGCCACGATCTTGCTCGCAGGCGGGGGAACAGGCGGGCATCTGTATCCCGGCATCGCGGTGGTTGAGGCCCTGGCACGGGTCGCGCCGGACATCGAGCCGGTTTTCCTGTGCACCCAGCGCCCGATCGACAAGGTCATCCTCGAGCCGATGGGCTATCGCTTCATCCCCCAGCCGATCGTCCCGCCCGTGAGGACGATCAGCGGATTGCTCAAATTCTGGAAAAGCTGGCGAGACACCAAAGACCTCATGAAGGCGGTCCTGCGTGACAACCGGGTGGTTGGCGTGCTGGGGCTGGGTGGATACGCCGCCGGTGTGGCGGTCAAGCTGGGGGCGCAGGCCGGCATTCCCGCGGCCATCATCAATCCCGATGTCGTGCCGGGTAAAGCCAACCAGTTCCTGCTGCAGTATGTCCGTTACGTCTGCTGCCAGTTCGAGGCGACGCGCAGCCATGTCGCCCCCGCGCACCAGTCGAAGATCGTGGTGACCGGCTGCCCAATCCGGGCGTCGGTGGCACAGTTACCGCCCAAGGACGTCGCCCGGGCCAAGCTCGGACTCGAGAAAAACCTGCAGACCCTGGTGATCACCGGCGCCAGCCAGGGATCGCTGACCGTCAACGAAGGCTCGATCGAGACGCTGCGTCGGATCAAGCTGC
The DNA here is from genome assembly GCA_964493365.1 of uncultured Tepidisphaeraceae bacterium. Classification (GTDB taxonomy): domain Bacteria; phylum Planctomycetota; class Phycisphaerae; order Tepidisphaerales; family Tepidisphaeraceae; genus CAZBOE01. Next base: position 6,291 of record CAZBOE010000223.1, read on the forward strand.
AGGGATGGCAGGTGCTCCACCTGGCCGGCCGGGAGCACGCGACGACGGTGCGCGACGCCTACCGCGATGCCGGGCTGGCCCAGGTGGCGCGCGTGGTCGATTTCACCGCCGACATGCACGACGTCTGGGCGGCCGCCGATCTGGCGATCTCCCGCGCCGGGGCGAGCAGTTGCGCCGAACTGACGGCCTGCGGCGTGCCGTCGGTGCTCATGCCCTACCCCTATCACAAAGACATGCACCAGCGTCATAACGCCAAGGTGCTCGAAGACGCCGGCGCGGCGGTCACCGTCGACGACGCGATGGACAAGGCCAGAAATGCCGAGCGGCTCCAGCCCGTCATGGAAGGCCTGATCTACGACTCTCCCCGACGCGCCGCCATGGCCGAAGCGGCCCGGAAAATCGGCATGCCCCGTGCCGCCGAAAATGTCGCGCAGACGATTACACAAATGCTCTCTGACGGCCGATGATGGAATTGGCAGCGGCCAACTCGCGCGCCGGCGGTGAAATGCGCTCACGGGCGATCGAGGCTGGGTCTGCGCCAATGACCGCCCGCTCAACTTCGTGCGGTCTTTGATGTCCCGCCGTTCCCCAGGATCACCATGCCCCCGGCCGTCTATTGCCCGTCGTCTTCCATGTCCGCCTCCCAACGCCATGACGCCGCCCAGAGCCGATCTCGCTTCACCGGGAAGCGGGTCC
>CAZBOE010000224.1:0-6971 GCA_964493365.1 uncultured Tepidisphaeraceae bacterium
ACTATTTCAACGACCGCTGGGTCGACAATCCCCGCTCCGGCTCACACTGCATTCGGGCAGACTACCGCGCTCCCGACGGGTTCGGCGGCATCGTCTGGCAAGACCCGGCTAACGACTGGGGTGACCTGCCGGGCGGGAAAAACCTGAACGGCGCCACCAAGCTCACGTTCTGGGCCCGCGGCCACGAGGGCGGCGAGCGCGTCGAGTTCAAGTTCGGCGTTCTCGGCGACAAGGCGTTCCCCGACACCGCGTCGGGCGCCGTCACCGTCAACCTCACGACCGAGTGGAAGCAGTACGAGATCCCGCTGGCCGGCAAAGATCTGTCACGCGTCAAGACCGGTTTCGTCTGGGTGCTGGCAGGCCAGGGTCGGCCGATCACCTTCTATCTCGATGACATCCGCTACGAATAGGGCAAGCCGATACGAGCAGCGCGAGCCGACCCCCGGTTGGTCGACTGTCCGGCATGGTGCTTTGATTCCCGGACTCCCGTCAGACCGCGCGGCGCTTAGGTGGCCGCGCGGTTTTTCTTCCGGTATGTCGTCGGTGACATCCCCATCACCTGGTTAAACACGGTGCTGAACCGCACATGACTGGCAAACCCGCAGTTCTTCGCGATCACGGGCATCTCAAAGTCGGTGTCGCGGAGCAGCTCACACGCCCGGTCGATGCGGACGCGGCGGATTTCCTGCAGGATGCTTCGCCCCAGCACCGAACTGAAACGCCGCTCGAGGTTGCGTCGGCTGATCATCACCTCGGCCAGCACGTCGCTGATGGAGATGGGGCGTGCGGCGTTGAGGCGGATGTAGCGGACGGCCGACACGACCGCGTCGTCGTCGATCATCAGCACTTCGGTCGACTGCCGCGTCACCACGCCTTCCGGGGGCACCAGCAGCGGCGCTGCGGGGGGTGTGCCGCCGTCCATGAGCGAACTGAGCATTCGCCCGGCCTCGATGCCGACGAGAAACGCCGCGGGCTTGATGCTCGACAGCGCGGGCCTGACCAGGTCGGCCACCAGCACGTCGTTGTCGACGCCCAGGACGGCAATGTCCTCCGGCACCCGGACGCCGAGTTCGCGGCACGCATCGATCGCAGACCATGCGTAGCGATCATTTGCGGCGAGCAGGCCGACGTGGCGGTCGAGCGTCTTGATCCAGTCGACCGACGCGACATCGACCATCCGCGAGACCGGGCAGGGCAGGCCGTCGGCCGCGGCGCAGGCGACGAACTGCTGCTCGCGCGCCAGCGACCACGCGGCGGTCGGGTGACCGCAAAAAGCGAATCGACGGAACCCACGCTCATAGAAATACTTATAGGCAATTTCGCCGACCTTCTGGTCGTCGGGCACGACCGAGGGGAGGCGCAGGCGGCGCATGGTTTCCAGATCGAGCGTACGGGCGACGTTGACCACCGGGATTCCCCCGGCGCGCAGCGCCGCCGCCGCCCGTTCGTCGTGGACCATTGCGACCATGCCGTCGGCCGGTTCGGGTTTGGCGCGCGGGGCCCGCTCGCGCGAATACATCTGCGGCATCAGGAACTCCCACGTGCCCACCAGGCTGGCGTATTGCATCAGCCCGCGCAGCACTTCCCTGCCATATCCGCCGATCAAATCGAGTTGGATGCTGACTTTCAGCACGGTCGAGACGCCTCCAGTGGCTGGCGTGATCGGTGAAACGATTTGCGCAAAATACCGGCGCTAGCCTCCGGTTAATCGGCAATACTCACGGTGTCATCGAAAGGCACAACACCGGCCGGCCCGCTCGGTGGGTGCCGATCACATCTGCTCTATCGGCCTTTCGTGCCATCCTGTCGGAGGTAGACGTGTTGCTTTTGCCATGCCCCAATCGCCGATCGCGTCATGTCGCCGGAAAGTCGGCCCGCGGATTCACCCTGGTCGAGCTGCTGGTGGTCATCGGGATCATCGCGCTGCTGATCAGCATGTTGCTTCCCGCGCTGAACAAGGCCCGCGCCGCCGCCCGGACGACCACCTGCCTCAGCGGGCTCCGGCAGGTCGGCATGGCTGTCGTCGAGTACACGATCAACAACCGCCAGACCCTTCCGCCTTGCTACTACTTCAGCGCCGCCAACCCGTCGACCAACCGGTCGATGTTCGACATCTTGGGCGAGCAGTTGCCCACCAACACCCGCGAGTCGATCTGGACCTGCCCCGAGTCTCTCCCGGGGACGACCACGCAGTATCCGCTCACCTACGGCGCCAATCGCCGGGTGCATGTTTACTACTGGGTCGATTCGCCGGTGCCTCCCGGGCAGGTGCAGTCGCTGATGCGGGTGACCAAGGTGAGGCGGTCGTCTGAGGTGGTGAGCCTGGCCGATGCCTCGCAGGCCAGCGGCGTCTACACCACCGGCGGCTGGCTCGATTGGTCGGACCATCCGGATGTGGCCGACCCGTCCAAGGCCGACACGTCGACCAACCTTCTGCCGGGCTGGGGCAATAACTCCGACGCGGTCGGTAACAACTATCATGTCCGATACCGCCACGGCGGAAACAAGCAGGCCAACGTCCTGTTCATCGACGGTCACGCCGCGACCCTCTCCAGCGGCGAAATCAAATACCGCAACCTCGCCATCAACTACTGACCCCGTTGTCGAACGACCCGACCCCAGCGAATCGGCCGACCGGACACCCGGCCCGCCTGACACCGAGCACCACACCCATGCACCGCACCACCTCGATCACACTCGTCACGATCCTTGCCGCGTCGGCGGCCGCCTCGCACGCCGCCGACCTTGCCGTCAACGGCGGCTTCGAGACGGGTGACTTCTCCGGCTATGTCCGCTTCCCCACCGGGCCCGGGCAGCAGGCGGTTGTTCAGACCAATCCGGCCGCGGGAACCTACGCCGCCCAGATCATCAACGATGTGGCGTTCAGCAACTCGCTGATCAAGGCGGCCAACCTCGGCGCGGGCGTGGTGACGCCCGGGCAGACGATCTACATCAGCTTTGACGCTCGCGGATCGTTTCCGATCGGCGGCGTGATGTTCGCCGAGTTTTTCTCCGAGCTCGCGGGCGGCGGTGTCTCAAAGACCGAAATCCTGGGCGGTGCGCCGCTGGCAGTGGCGAGCGACCCCGAGCAATGGACTCGCTTCGAGTTCACCGCGGTCACCGGCTTCAATGTGAGCGGGGGCGTGACGCTCCAGCTCGGCGCGGTCAACGGACCTTTCGCGGGAACGACCGCCTACTTCGACAACATCGTCGTCTCGACAACCCCGCCGGTGTCGTTCGTCGAAGGTGACGCCGACGGCGACGGCGACGTCGATTTCGACGACCTGGGCATTCTTCTGGGCAATTACGACCAGTCGGGCTTCCCTGCCAACACGCGGGGCGACAGCGACGGCGACGGTGATGTCGATTTCGACGACCTGGGCCTGCTGCTGGGCAACTACGGCCTGGGCGTGCCGCCGGGCGCTTCAGAGGAGACGCCCGCGGCCGCTTCGGTCGTTGCCGTCCCCGAAGCCGGGGCGCTGGGCCTGCCCGCGGTCATGGGAATCATGCTGGCGCGGCGCCGACAAGCGGCCCGCCGCGCCGCCCGCCGCGGATGACGCGGCGGTCGAACAGTCATTTCTGTACCCCGCTGACGGATGTTCCGTCGGCAAATGTGAAGGCAGTGTCTCGTAACACTTCTATGGAGGAGTGCCATGTCAGTTCTGCGCAGCATCGTTGCGGCCGCGGCCGCCCTGTCGATCGCTTCGGTTGCCACCGCCACCGAGCTGGCCATCAACGGCGGCTTCGAAACCGGTGATTTTTCCGGCTATGTCCAGTTCCCGACCGGCCCGGGCCAGCAAACCATCACCTCGACCAACCCCTCGTCGGGCAATTTCGCCGCGAGCATCGTCAACGACGTGGCCTTCAGCAACTCGCTGTTCAAGGCCGCCAACCTCGGCATCGGCACCGTCACCCCCGGCCAGACGCTCTTTGTCTCGTTCGACGCCCGTGGGTCGTTGCCCATCGGCGGTGTCGCCTTCGCCGAGTTCTTCTCCGAACTCGCCGGCGGTGGCGTCTCGAAGGCCGAGATCCTGGGCGGCGCGCCGCTCGCCTTCAACAGCGACCCTGAAGTGTGGACGACCTTCAACTTCACGGTCATCACCGGCGCCGACGTCAGCGGCGGCGTGACGCTGCAGCTCGGCGCCACCAACGGCCCGTTCGCCGGGACCACCGCGTTCTATGACAACATCTCGGTCTCGACGGGCACCGTCGTCCCCGAGCCGTCGGCCCTGGGCATCGCAGGCCTTGGCCTGCTCGCCCTGCGCCGCCGTCGCGCCTGAACACGCCACGGCTGTTGCGATCGCCCGCACTCAAGGCGGCCCCGGTCTTCGGACTCGGGGCCGCCTTTTCTCATTAATGCATCGCGTTCCGCGCTCGCGTGACGGCGGATGATGACGCGCCCATACAGGGCGGAAGGACGCGGACGCGCTCGCAGCCCGGTGACCCATGATGGCGCAGGGGTGAGCTGCGCGTGTCGTGTGCCGCGGCGAGCCTAGCATCGGGCATGAGGTGCCCGATACGTTTGGTGTGGCGGCTGGCCTTCCTGGTTGTGGCCGGGGTGGCGGCGAGTGTCGGCTGTGACGGGGCGGCTTCGCCGTCCGGGCCAACGGGCGATCGGTCGGGCTTGGTTGATGCAAGTGCAAAGCCGGCCGGTCACGACACACCGGCTTCCGCGCAGCCGGCGTCACCCTCGGCTCAGCGTGCGGATTCGCGGCCTGGTGTGCCACCCGGCGCCGACAACACGAGCCACGGAGCCACCCCATCTCCACCTGCCATGACCGATCGCGTGTCATCCTCACCGCCCATTCGCCTGGGCGGCGACGTGCGCACCGTTATTTTGCTGGCCGACTCGGCTGACGATCCGCGGCTGGCCGAGCAGCAACAGATGTTTGCGTCGGCCGCCGCCGACCTGACCGAGCGTGATGTTGTCACTCACGTCGTGATCGGCCCGCATCCGATCCGCCGGCAGTTGGCGACACCGCCCGATGCGTCGGGTTTTCGCGTCGTCCTGATCGGCAAAGACGGCGGCGTCAAGCTGGCCGAGTCGGTCCCCGTTTCGGTCGAGCGGCTGTGTGCACTGATCGACTCGATGCCGATGCGCCAGCGCGAGATGCGCCACCGCAAGTGAGCGGGGCGAGGGCGCGAAGGGCCAGGGCGGGTTCGTCTTTTCAGGTCATTTCCCACGCGAGCCTTCAGCGGGCTCGCAACACAACACCGTCGCGCCGCGAGACAAAGCCACCAAGTCTGGCAATTGCCGCAACCGCTAGATAACATCGCAACGGATGAGCCTGCTTGATCGGGAGCGACTCGGGCAGTGCGTGTTGCGAAGGTTGGACATCACATCAACAGGCCGAGGGTGATCGTTTTCTTCGCTAATAAACAGATGTCGTCGATGGCGGATCGGCGTCGCGAGTGAGCCGTGATGATGTCGCCGGGCGGACTGCCGCAGGGACGCCGCTCGATATGCAGGAGCGGGCTTGATCAACATCAACCTGTCGAAAACAGAAGGAGCACCGGTGGGCTCTGCAACGCGCGCGACTTGTCGCGCAAGGTGTATCACGGGGCTGCGGCTTTGCGTTTTCCTCAGCGGTCTCGCGGGCATCGGTGTCGCTCGGGCCGCGGATGTTGCGGCGGCGAGTGGGCCGGCGATGTTGACGCTCCAGCCCGATCTGCAGGCCGCCACCCAACCGGAAGCCCCTGATGACTGGTCTGTCATCACCAGCCTGGGCGCCTGGGCGATCAGCGTTGACGGCGAAGTCAGCGTCGGAGAACACGAGGCGGACTTCAGCGCCGACTTTGACGATCTCCTCGACCACACCAACTTCGCCCTCATGCCCGGCATCGAAGTGCGCAAAGGCAGGTGGGCGATGGTGCTCAACGGGGTGATCACCGAGCTCGAGAGCGAAAGGCAATTCAGCCGCACGTTTCGCCGCGGCCGAACCATCGAAGCCGGCGCCGATGTCGAATTGGATCTTTACATCGCCGATCTGGCGCTGGGGTATCGACTGATCGACCTTCCGCTGAGCGATACCAAGTCGCGCATGGTGCTGTCGATCAGCCCTGCCGTCGGCGTGCGATACACCTACTTCTCGCTTTCGATCGATCCAGACCGCTTTGACTCTCGCGAGCGCAGCAAATCGCTGTGGGATCCCTACGTCGGCGGACGAGTCAATCTCCAGATCACCACCAATGTTGGTTGGCGCACCGAGGCCTCGATCGGCGCGTTCGGCGGAAGCGAGCTGACCTGGTCAGCACAAAGCTTTATCGACTGGCAGTTCTATGGCCCCTTCGAGCTCAATGTCGGATATCGCGCCATCTATTGGGACTATGACGAAGGCAATGTTGAGATCGACACAACCATGCATGGGCCGTGGGTCGGCATGTCGATTTATTGGTAGTGGCGGTCTGACCGTCTGACGCATCGCAGGCCGGCGGCCGGTCTGTCACGCGGCAACGCCGCGACACAACCGACCGCCCCGATGGCCGCGTCAACCGGCACGTGATTTACAACTCAAAGAACACCCCGACACAAGCGCCTGAGATCACGAACAAGTTCGTTGACGAGCAAGCACCGTGAACATTGGGAAAGGATGGAACAGCATGAAGAAGGTCATTCTATCGGCATTGATCGTCGCGGCCGCCGGCTGCATGTTTGTCGGCCAAGTCGCGCAGGCACAGACGGCAGGATCGACGCCGCCGGTCCACGGGCCGGGCAGCCAGGCCGAGGCGAACGACATCGCCATTGAGGCCTATCACTATTTCTATCCGCTGATCTCGATGGAGGTCACGCGCAAGCTGACGACGAACGTGCCCGCTGGCGTCAAGCCCGGCTTTGGACCGACCAACGCCTTTCATCACTTGAGGTCGTTTCCGTCGGCCGAGTTTCGTGAGGTCGTTCGGCCCAACTTCGACACGCTCTATTCATCCGCCTGGCTCGACTTGTCCACCGAGCCGATGATCGTCTCGGCCCC
>CAZBOE010000225.1:0-6872 GCA_964493365.1 uncultured Tepidisphaeraceae bacterium
GTCGAACCGCCGCCTCGACGGGCCCGGCCAGCAGCGCCGCGATCAACAGCAGCAGCGGCCAGGGCGATGTCGCGGGCAGGGTCACGGCGTCGAGCGGGGACGATCGCACGTCGGCGAGCGAAGCCCCCGCCCGCGACCAGAGGGCTTCGACCTCGCCTGCCGCCGCCGGCGCGACCGGGAGCAGGGTCAGGCGACCGAGCCCCACGCGCCGCACCATCGCAGGCGGAAGCGTGTCGCGCAGGGCAAGGGGCGTCCAATCGTCGGAAGGTCGATACGAGCGGACGATCATCGCAGCGCCGCCCGCCTCGACATCGCCTGCTTCGACTGTGCCTGCTTCGACGCCGCCCGCATCGCCAGCCAAGGGGTCGGGCGTCTCGGGCGAGGCAGGCCGCACCTCCACCCCGGTCGCGGCGGGCATCATGTCGGCCAGCGCGCCCGGGGGCACACTGAGCGGGCCGGTGAACAAGACCAGCGAGCCGCCCGCCGCCATCCACTCCACCAGCGTCTGCTGAAACGCGGGTGTGAGCGCAGAGAGCCCGGCGGTGGTGATCACAAACTGGTCGGCGGCGCTGTAGGCCAGCGCGTCGCGCCACAGCAGCTGGTCGCGCTCGACCCGTATCGTCCGCGTCGCGACGCTCGCGGGAAGCGGCTGCGGCTCGCCCAGCATGAGCGTCAGCCGACCGTCGCCCGGCATGGGCGTGGTGTTGAGCACGGGCAACAACCCCGACGCGATCAGCCGGTCGTCGGCCGCGTCGCGAAGCTCGACGCCGGTCTCGGCCAGACGCCAGCCCGGGGGCAGGAGCAGGCCGATGGTCTGCTGTGCAGGCTGCAGGGGCACGGGTGTGCGGATGCGGGTGATGGTGCCCGCGATCGCCGTCGTGGCGGTCAGGTAGGCCTCGCGCGGACGGTCGGAAACCGGGACGCTCACCCACAGCGGCGTCCACCTTTGCGGGCTGTATCGGCCCTCCCACCCCACATCGACATCGAGCGCGACCGGCTGGGCCCACACCCGCGCGCCCATGATCAGCACCACGACCACCCACGCTGCCCACGGGCACAGCGCGCCGACGGTCCATCGCAGGCGGCCAACCCGCCTGCCCCGGAACGTGTCGCCTCGATCGGCGTGATGGTGTGCGTGGTCGGCCATGTTTCGTCTCGCGTCACCCCGGGAATCGCGCGAACCCGTAATCACGTGGCCCCCGGTATCGCGCGACCCCCGCTAACGCGACGCCGTAATCGACCGACGCCGGGCGGAATCGCGCGACCCCCGTCGGGATCACCTGAAGTTGTTGAACTGCAGCGGCAGCTCTTTTTCGCTTGAGCGCAGGTGGGCGATCACCGCCTGAAGGTCATCCTTCTTGGCGCCGCTCACGCGGATGGCTTCGCCCTGGATCGACGGGTTGACCTTGAGCTTGAGGTCTTTGATCTCCTTGACGATCCGCTTGGCGTGCTCTTTGTCGATACCGCTCCGCAGCTTGAATTTCTGCCGCACGGTGTTGTGCGTGGCCTGCTCGATCTTCTGTCCGTCGAGCGCCTTGGGGTCGACCCCGCGCTTGACCATCTTGGCGATCAGCACCTCCTTCACCACCTTGAGCTGATCCTCCGACTCGGCGGTGAGGGTGATCTCCTTGGCCTTGCGGTCGAGTTCGCCGATGCCGGCGGCGGTGCCCTTGAAGTCATAGCGTGTGCCGACCTCCTTCTGAGCCTGGACCACCGCGTTGTCCATCTCCTGAAGGTTGATCTCGCTGACAATGTCGAAGCTGCTGTCCTGAGCCATGGTGGATTAATCAAGTATTGAGTTGCCGGATCCGGACCTTAGTTGTTGTGAGCAAACGAGTGTGATGGCGAGTCATCCAGCGATGTCATCCGCGCCGGGCGACGCCGGGGGAAGCTGACCGCCACGAGCACAGCGCACGCCAGGCCGATCGCGGCCTGGACTGTCCAGAACTCAGTGTAGCTCTGCGATCCGGCCGCGGTTTTGAAGCGGTCGAAATAGGCGTTGTAAAATGCCGCCAGGATCGGCCCGACGCCCAGGATGATGATGCCGAAGACCGCCTGCGCCGAGTGCCGGGCGTCGAGCGGGGCGATCTGCTCGACATACAAAAACGCCGCGGCGAAGAAGCAGCCGTAGCAGAGCCCGTGGAGCACCTGCGCTGCCACGATCAGGCCGCTGGGCTCGCCCAGCGCGAAGATGCCGTAGCGGACGAAATAGGCCGAGCAGCCCATCACCAAAACCCAGCGATACCCCAGCCGCTTGATGAACAGCCCCAGCAGCCCGAGGAACATGATCTCGCTGAGCTGGCCGAGCGTCATCACCGCGGTCACCCATTGCAGGCTGATCCCGACGGCATCGCTGAGGAAAGGAGCCGTGCGCATGAAGTAACACTGGTGAATCATTGCGATCGGCAGCGCCGCCAGCGTGACCACGAGGAAACCCGGGTGTCGAAGCATGACCAGCGCCCGGGCAAACGCCAGCGGATGGGCGACGTCGCGCTTGGGCGGCGTCGCAGGGAGTGCGGTGAGCGCAAAGATGGCATAGGCCACCGACAACACCCCCGATACGCGGAAAGCGTCGGCGATGCGGGCGACACCGGCTCGGTCGTCGGGGCCGCCCAGCCAGAAAAAGCCGAACCCGAATGACGCGGCCATCCACCCGATCGTCCCCAGCACACGCACGATCGGAAACTGCTTTTCCGCATCCGCCAGATTGTGGAAGGCGATCGAATTGGTCAGCGACAGCGTCGGCATATACAGCACGCTGTAGGCGACCGAGACGACGAGAAACGTGTTGAAGTCGCGGACGTAAGCCAGCGAAAAAACCGCGACGCCGCCCAGCAGAAGCAGCAGCGCCAGCGCCCGCTCGGCGTTGAGATATCGGTCGGCCACCTGTCCCGCGATCAGCGGAGCCGTCAACGCGCCCAGCGAGCCGGCGGTGCCGAGAATCCACCCGACCTGCTCGCCCGTGAAGCCCAGCCCGCCGCCGGTGGGGTGGGTCGTGAGATACTTCGCCATGATCGGCAGCCACACACCCCACACCGCATACTGCAGGAACATCATCACCGACAGGACCGTCAGCGTGCCGGGCGATTCGTTCGCGGGCCGCACCATCCCCTGATCGAGCGTTGACATAGCGCCTTTACCTCAATCCCTGATTCCCTGTCCCCGCTTGACCTTGCATCGACATGACCGACCGTTGTCGGCGACTCGGGCTCATTTGCCCCGGTAGACACACTCGCTTGCCGGCGGCGCAGTTTCGACGACGCCCAGCTCGACCAGTTGCCGACCGAGCTCGTCCCACCGCTCGAGGGTCATCGTGCCCAGGGGGGCACTCGGCTCGTGATTGGACTGGATCAGCGGCACCTGCGCCATCGCGCTGCGGACAAACGTCTCCGGGCTCATCGACGGATTGAGCTGCTGCATCATCGCATTGGCGGCCGACGGGTCGGCAAGATACGCCTCCCAGCCCGCCCGCACGGCAGCGATCATCGCATCGACCACCTCCGGGTTGCTTCGGGCATAGTCGCCGCGGGTGATCATGACCGTCGTGTAGGGGTTGTATCCCGCGTCGGCGACGAGAAACGTGCGGGGCTTTGCACCCAGCCGCTCGGCCGTCAGCGGCTCGGAGGTGATGAAGCACTGCAGCGTCATCTGCGGGTCTGACAGCCAGCCGTCGACGCCGACCTTGTTGGGCAGCACCTCGAGCCGGCCGAACCCATACTTGTTCTCAAGAAACTTCGCATAGGCCAGCCCGCTCTGGATCGCGAGCTTGCCCGGCTGGGCGAAAATGTCGTCGATCTTTTCGAAGCCCCGCGATTCATGCGCCATCAAGCCCTGCGGGTTGACCTGGTAAACCGCGAACAGCGCCACGACATCGATGCCCTTGGTCCGCGCAATGATCAGTTCGTCGGCCGACACGATGCCGAAGGGAACCTGTCCCGTGCCGACCATCTGCACGGTCGGCGTGCCCGACCCACCGGGCATGATCTCGACCTTGAGCCGGTTTTGGGCGTATGCGCCCGATACCGCCGCGGCATAGAACCCCCCGAACTGCGGCTCGGGCTTCCAGTTGAGCGCCAGCGTCACGGGGGTGAGGCCGTCGGCGCCCGGGGCCGCGGCGTCGTCGCCGCCGCAACCGACCACCAGCGCCGCAACCGTCCCCAGCGACACCATCAGCCAAGCCCACAGATGCTTCATACAGACCTTCCCTCTGGTTGGATGTGCCACAGCCGATGCGACTGTCGCCGCCATCATAGGTAAGCGGCCGCCGCTTTCGAGGCTGCCCGCCCTTCGGAGGCTGATCTTCGCCCGCGCCTGCCGGCCGATCACCCCGGCGCGGGCTGTCGTCGACCCCGGCGGCTGTCGAGCAAAAATGTGCAGGGCCCGACGTTGTCGAGGCTGACCACCATGTTGGCGCCGAACCGCCCGGTTTCGACCGCCGCTCCTCCGGCACGAACCGCCTCGACCAGCCGGTCGAACAGGGGCGCCGCTTCGCCGGGCGGCGCCGCGCCGCTGAGCGAGGGCCGACGCCCCTGCGCCGTTTCCGCGGCGATTGTGAAATTAGACACGAGCAACACGCCGCCTCCCGCCTCGATCACGTTTCGATCGTAAGCGTGGGCGTTATCGACGCTGGGAAAGATGCGCAGCGCCAGCAGCTTGCCCGCAACCCAGTCGATGTCCGCCGCCGTATCGCCCGCCTGCACCGCCGCCAGCACGGCCATGCCGGCGTCGATTTTGCCGTAGACCGGTCGCTCCGGCGGCATCGCGCCGGCAGGCCCGGCGACGACCGCGGCGCGGCTCACGCGTTGAATGACGCAGATCATGACCCGCAGGCTACTGCTTCGCGCGAACTTTTGCCGCCGACCGGCGTCTAATTTCGTGCCGCAGTCGACCGACACCGTGATAGAATGGGGGAAGCGGGATCGGGTGGGGTCGTCCGACCGGGCGTCGTGCCCGAGCGGCGCCGCATGCGGGCTGCAGTTGCCAAGCGCGTGAGCCGCGGTTAAACCAACGCTTATTCGATGGCAGCGCAACCAGCGCACCGCGTGCCCACGCACCGTCGGCAAGACGCACCGGCTGTGACACGTATCGGCGGCGACAGTTGAGCGAACGAACTTGTGGAGTCGATCAAGGCGGCCTGCCCGCGGCGAGCAGGCCGGCATGGTCCGACCAACCCGTCCAGAAACGGCGTGCCCGCCGCTGCCGGCAGGCGGCGCCGTCAGAGGAGACACACTATGGCCAGCCCCCGTTTTGCCTGGGGTATTGACGTCGGAAACCGGGCCCTCAAGGCCGTCCGCCTGACCCGGGAAGGCGACCGCCTGAAGGTCGACGACGTCGCCGTCATCGAACATGAAACCAACCTCTCCCAGGCGGGCGACAACCGCGACGCACTGATCCAGACGGCGCTGACCAACTTCGTGCAGCGGTATCCGCAAAAGGGCGCCGCGGCCGCAATATCGGTCAGCGGGCAGTCGAGCTTCGCGCGGTTCATCAAGCTGCCCCCGGTCGAGCCCAAAAAGATCCCCGAGATCGTCCGCTTCGAAGCGATCCAGCAGATCCCCTTCCCGCTCGACGACGTCGAGTGGTCTTACCAGCTTTTCCAGTCGCCCGAGTCGCCCGACGTCGAGGTCGGCATCTTCGCGATGCGAAAGGAACTGGTGAACCGCCACGTCTCGACCTACACCGATCTGGACCTCAACGTCCAGGTCGTGCAGACCAGCCCGCTGGCGGTCTACAACGCCCTGGCATACGAAGGCCGGCTCAACGAAACCACGATGATCGTGGACATGGGCGCCGAAAACACCGACCTGATCATCGCCGACAATTCGAGCATCTGGCTCCGGTCGATCCCCATCGGCGGCAACAACTTCACCGACGCGCTGGTCAAGGGCTTCAAGCTCAACTTCGCCAAGGCGGAGGAGATGAAGCGGACCGCGGGCACGAGCAAATACGCCAGGCAGATCTTCACCGCCATGAGGCCCGTGTTTGGTGACCTGGTCGCCGAGATTCAGCGGTCGGTCGGGTTCTATGCCTCGGTCAACCGCGAAGCGCGGATCAAGAAGGCGATCCTCCTGGGCGGCACATTCCGCCTGCCCACGCTGAGCAAGTATCTCCAGCAGAACCTGCAGCTTCCGGTCGAGCAGATCGACTCGCTCAACTCCGGACAGCCCGCCGAGGCGGGCAGCGCCGCGACCTTCAGCGAAAACCTGCTCTCGCTCGTGGGCGCCTACGGGCTGGCTGCCCAGGCGATGGGCGAAGGCGTGATCACCTCCTCGCTCCTTCCGGCGGCCATCCGCCGCGAGAAGATGTGGCGCGACAAGAACAAGTGGTTCGGCGCCGCGGCGGCGCTGTTCCTCGTCGGCACCGGAATCGGGCTGGGCGGCGTGATGGCCGGCCAGGTCGGGCTGAGCAACGCCGAGGAATATCAGCAGCAGATCGCCCAGACCAAGAGCAACGCGCAACGGCTCGATTCGCAGTGGTCGGAGATCGAAGGCTCGGGCACCGAAGACCGCGCGCTGATCGCCAACATCAAGTCGCTCGAACAGAACCGGCAGGTCTGGCCGTGGATCGTCGGCGACATCTACGAAGCGCTCCCCGACCCTCAGCCCGAGGTGGCGTCGGGCGTGGTTGAACAGATCAAGTCGATCCCCCGCGGCGAACGGAACATCTTCCTCATCGACGCCATCGAATCGAGCTACCTGCCCAACGTCGACACGCACCAGACCTTTAACTCGACCAACACCGGCGGCGGCTTCAGCTCGGGCGGGCGCTTTGGCAGCGGCACCCCACGCGGCCGACCCCCAGCCAGACGGGTGCTATTCCGATCTGGCTTCCACCTCGACAAGGACAACGGCAAGCTGATGGGAAAGAGTGTA
>CAZBOE010000226.1:0-6718 GCA_964493365.1 uncultured Tepidisphaeraceae bacterium
TCGAATGCCAGGCCACGACGCCCCACACCCGTTCGTGGCTCGCCGCCACGCGCAACCTGCTGTTCACCGAACTGTCGCTCGACGGACCGGCCACCGTCGGGTTCCACGTCCGCACCTTCGCCAAAACCAGCGACGACCCCCGCGCCTCGCTCCCCACCCGCGCCGGCTGGGACAGCGACATCGCATGGGCCTCCCGATCCACCTGGGACCGCGGCCGGTGGGTCTGCCACGCCACGATGGCCACCCGCGTCCTCGGCATCGGCTCATGGCGCTGGAGCGATCACCACGCCAGCGCCACCACCGCCTTCACCCTCAGGCAAGGCCAGCGCGCCGTCATCGTCACCGCCCTGGCCGGCGGCAACGACGCCTCGAACCACCACGCCGACGCCGTCGAGCTCGCCCGCTCGGTCGACCTCCGCGCTTGCCAGGCGATCCACGCCGACCACACCGCGTGGTGGCGCGATCACTGGATCAAGTCGTGGATCGACCTCACCCCCGCTGCGCCGCCCGGCGACACCCAGGCCCCGTCTCCCTCGATCGTCGAACGGTTCTGGTATGGCGCACAGTATTGCCTGGCTTGCTGTTCCCGCCCCGGCCACACCGCCCCGGGCATCTTCGGCTTCGCCACCCACGACCACCCCCGCTGGAGCGGCGACTACCACCTCAACTACAACTTTCAAACCCCCCTCCTCGGGCTCTACTCCAGCAACCGCTCCGACCTCGCCCGCCCCTACTACGACGCGATCTGTGACTTTATCCCCCAGGGCCGCCGCCGCGCCGCTACGCACCTCGACCCGCCCATGCCGGGCGTCTATTACCCCATCGGCCTGGCCCCATGGGGGCAGGTGGCTCAGGACGATTACATGAGCCAGAAGTGCGCTGCCGCCTGGGCGGCCATTCCGTTCCTCGAAGACTTCGAGCACGCCTGCGACGCCGACCTCACCCGCGACACCCTCTACCCCTTCGTCAAGCCGGTCGCCGAGTTCTGGCAGGCTTACCTCCGCCAAGAGGACGGCCGATATGTGATCCGCGGCAGCGCATCCCATGAACACGGGGGACACGATGTCAACACGTGCTTCGATCTGCCCCTGGTTCGCCGTGTCCTGCTCGGGGCGGCCGACATGGCCGACGCGCTGGACGTCGATGCCGACCTCGCCCCCGTCTGGCGCGAGATGGCCCGCCGGCTCGCGCCCTACCCCACCGCCCTTCATGAAGGCCGCCGCGTCTTTATCGAAGCCGACAACGCCCCGGGATTCACCCGGAGCCTTTCGATGTTCAACGTCATGTGGCCCGGCGGCGGCGACGTGGGCCTGGGCCTCGATCCCAACCTGCTCGAAACCGCCCGCAACACCCTGAGCGCCCTCGATCTTTGGGAACAGGGCAACTGTTTCGCCTGGGCCTATGGCGCCGCAGCCCGGCTGGGCGACACTTCCGCCCTCGCGCGGATGGAAACCCGCCTCGCCGGCCCGACCGGGCTGCGCGCCAACCTCACCTACGCGCAACCCTACGGCGGGATCGAAACCTGCGGCGCGACCGCGGCGATCAACGACATGCTCCTGCAGAGCCATGGCGGTGTCATCCGTCTCTTCCCCGCCTGGCCGCACGACCGCGATGCGGCATTTGCGCGCCTGCGCGCTCGGGGGGGTGTGCTGGTCTGGGCATCGCTCAAGGCCGGTCGCATCGGCGAAGTTTTATTCGAAGCAACGCGCGCCACGACAATTCGTCTGGTCTCTCCTTGGCCGGGTCAGGGCGTTGAAGCCCGTTTGCCTGCCTCGCAGCAATCGATCCCGATCGATGCTGGCCGCGACGGCGTGATACACATTGCGCTGCAACCCGGGCTCACCCGCGTGACATCAACCGCCGCCAAACTAACGCCGGACGATATGGGAGTGCCGCGTCGGTGACACGCGCAAGATTTAACACGCATTGCCCTTGAGACTGCTTCGCGCTAAGGGCAGGTTATGGCCATGCGAAACACCGGCCTTCTCGGCAGCGTGGTTGTTGTGACATCCCTGGCAGCCTGCCCGGCCATGGCGCGGGCGGAGGTACCCGTTGCCACCGTCCGATGGGCGGCGCCGGACGGCGTCTTGTCGCCGTTTGACAGCACGTCGAGTTGGCAACTGCTCACCCCGCAGAACACCTGGAGCCCGGCGCCGGCGCCGCCCTCGTCGACCACGATCGCCGTCGTCAACCCGATCGCGCTGGGTTTCGTGTCGGCGTCCATCCTGCTCTCGCCGGCTTCGCAGAGCAGCGCGTTCTATCTGCCGGCCGGCACGACCAGCATCCAGTCCGGTGCCCTGTTCACCGAGGAGACCGTGGTCGGGCAGAACCCGCTGTTCATCCCGTCGGCGCCGGAGACGATTCCCGTCAACGCCGACGCGGGCCTGGCACCCGAGGCCGCGGGCGCCGCGTTCCCCCTCGGCCCGGTGGTGACGCTCAAGCAGGCCCTGCTCAAGTCGACGAAGACCACGGTCAACGAGGGCAAGGTCGAAACGGGCAAGGATTCGAAGATCGAAAGCCAGGAGACCAAGATCGGCGAAAAGGGCACCGGCAAAAAGCCCGAGATGACCTTCGACGAAGGGGAGATGAAGTCGACCAAGACCAAGGTCACTGACGGCAAGCTGGCAGCCAAGAACAAGTCAACCGTCGATTCAGGCGACATGCTCGAGATCGGCGACGACGCCCCCGATATCAAGGACGACCCGAAGATGGAGGTCGACGACGCGCTGGTCAAATCGAAAGACATCAAGATCAAGAACGGCCAGGTCGACGTGAAGAACGGCGGCAAGGTCGAGAGCGAGAAGGATGTCGAGATCGGCAAGAACGATCAAAAGGCCAACCTCAAGCTCGACATGGCGACGCTCAAGGGCCAGACCATCAAGATCAACGACAAGGGCAGCGTCGACATGAAGAACGACGCCAAGGTCGAGGGCAAGGTCGACATCGCCAAGGGCGGCATCCTCTCGGGCAAGGGCACGGTCACGGGCAAGGTCACCAGCAGCGGCAAGATCAGCCCGGGCAATTCGCCGGGCGTCATGCACATCACCGACGGGCTGACGCTCACCGAGACCTCGGAGCTGTTCATCGAGATCGGTTGGCCAGGCGATCTGATCACCATCGACGGCGACCTGCTGCTGGCGGGCACCCTCACCGTCGACGCCCTCGACCCGCTGACCATCGGCGACAGCTTCACCTTCCTCACCGCCGGTTCGATCATCGGCGAGTTTGACGAGATTGTGCCGCTGGGGAACTTCACGGTCGTGCCGAGCTACACCGCAACGACGGTGTCGCTCACGGTGACGGCGGTGCCCGAGCCGCTGTGGGCCTGCCCGGCAATGGCCGCGGGCCTGTTGCTGCTGCGCCGCCGCGCGGCCGCGTAACGCCCCCGACGACGCCGCCCGGGCGTCGAATGCGACTTTGTCATACCGCGGCCGAGTCCGGTCGCTTGGCTTGGGCGCAAGGGCCACGGCTTGGGCGCTTGGGGAGCGGGCCGCAGCTTGCCGCGGGCGGGGCCGGTGGCGACGATGCCGCGGGTGCTCACCAGCGTTCACATGGCCGATGACCCGCTGCAGACCGCCGCCGTCGCGGCGGGGCTGGCGCAGACGCTGACGCCGGGCGATGTGCTCGCCCTGCACGGCGACCTGGGCGCGGGCAAGACGTTTTTCGTGCGGGCGCTGGTCGAGGCGCTGGGGGGCGAACCGTCGCGCGTATCGTCGCCGACTTACGTCCTGCTCCACATTTACCCCACCCCGCGCGGACCGGTCTTTCATCTCGATGCTTATCGCGTCGGCGGCGCCGACGACCTGGCCGCGATCGGATTCGATGAACTGCTCGACCAGGGCGGGTTTGTCGCGGTCGAGTGGCCTTCGCGGGTGAGCGAGTTGATCCCGGCGACAGCGATCCACATCACCCTCACCACGACCGGCGAAACCGCCCGGCAGATCGAGATCATGCGGCCCGGCCCGCCAGGCGGGCAAACCGCAAGGTGACCGCCCTCATGCGGCGGGCGCTGCGCTGCGACGCTCGATCTCGCCATCGCGCCGGAAGGTCGGCCAGCGACTACACTCCCCTCCAATGCACGAACTGTGGTCTACACTCGCCGCCCGAGCCGGGCTCACACTGACCGAAAAACAGGAGCGGCAGCTACACGGCTATCTCGACGCCCTGTCGGCCGCCAACGAGCGGATGAACCTCACCCGCATCATCGACCGACCGTCGGCGGAGGTCATGCATGTGGGCGACGCCCTCACGCTGCTGCCGCATCTGCCGCCGACGCCGCATCGGCTGATCGACGTCGGCAGCGGCGGCGGTGTGCCGGGGCTGGTGCTGGCGATCGCCCGGCCCGACGCAACCGTCACGCTCGTCGAAGCGACGGGGAAGAAATGCGAATTCCTCATGCAGACGGCGGCCGACCTCCGGCTGGACAACGTCGATGTGGTCAACGCGCGGGCGGAAGACATCGGCAGCGGAGAGTTGCGACACTGCGCCGACGTGGTGACGGCGCGGGCCGTCGGCGCGCTGGCCTGGCTGGCGGAGTGGTGTCTGCCGCTGGCGGCAAAGGGGGGCAAGGTGCTGGCGCCCAAGGGTCCGCGGCATGTGGATGAGCTGGTCGAGGCGGAGGCGGTCTTTCCCCTGCTCAACGGCGGCACGCCGATCATTCACAAGGTAGACCTGCCGGGCTCGACAGGGCTGGTGATCGTGGAGATCCCCAAGCTGGGCAAGACGCCGCCGGCTTACCCGCGGCCTGCGACGGTCGCCAAGGGCAAGCCGCTGGGCAAATCGCCACGGAAGCCGGCATAGCGGGCGGGGCGCTGCTTCGCCCATCCGAGCGGTCCGCACCGGACGCATGCCGAGACGCCCGCGGCGCCTACCATCGCCCATGGCCGCGACAACCCCGATGCCGGCAACGCTCCGGCGGTTTGCCGAGGCGAACGATCAGGCGGCAGCGACGCCCGCAAAGCTCAAGAAGCAGGCCGCGCTGGCGGCGTATTTCGCATCGATCGACAACGACGATGACCTCCGCCTGGCGGTGCGATTCAGCGCCGGGCGGCTGTTTCCCGCCACCTCCGAGCGCGTGCTGGGCGCATCGGGCGCGCTGGTGAACGAGGCGATCGTCAGCCACACGGGCATCGACTGGAACACCTGGGGCTCGCTCACCGTCGCCCGTGGCGAGATCGGCGAAGCGATGGCCGAGCTGTGGAAGCAGCGCAAGACGGATCGGCCCGCGCAGCGCCCGGGCCCGCCACTCACCCTCGCCGAGATGATGCGCTGCTTCGACCAGATCGCCTCGACCGGCAACCAGCAGCAGAAGCGCCAGACGCTGCTCGAGCTGATCGCGCGGGTGGGCGACGACCGCGAAGCCGCGTATGTCGGCAAGATCGTCTTCGGCGACCTCCGCACCGGCGCGAAGGAAGGCGTCATCCAGGCGGCGGTGGCGCAGGCCTTTAGCGCGACGACCGCGGAGATTCAGCGGGCGCAGCTTCTCGTGGGCGACCTCGACGAGGTGGCCGTGCTGGCGCGGCGGGGTCGGCTCAGCGAGGCGCGGTTCTCGCTGTTTCACCCGATCCAGTTCATGCTCGCCGAGCCGCGCGACGATGCGGCCGAGGCCCACAAGACGATGCAGGGCCGGACGATGATCGCGGAAGACAAGCTCGACGGCATTCGTGCGCAGGTGCACAAGCAGGGCGACGGGGCCGAGGCCCGCATCGCGATCTACACGCGCACGATGGACCGCACGGACGACGCGTTTCCCGATGTGGTCGAGCAGATCCGCAACATCGACGGGGATTTTCTGCTCGACGGCGAGATCGTCCCGATGCGGGCGGGGCGGGTGTTGCCGTTTGCCTCGATCCAGAAGCGGCTGGGGCGCAAGGATGTGCCGGACGAGATTCTCCGCGCCCACCCGGCGCGGTTTGTCGGATTTGACCTGCTCTATCTCAACGGCACGCTGCTGATGGATGAACCGCTCTCAGAGCGGCGCAGGGCGATGGCGGGGCTGGGCCCGGTCGCACTCGAGACGCTGGGCGGCGCCGACGCGGCAGACGATCCGCCGATGCCGGTGACGATGGGCCGCGAGGTGACCAGCGTCGAGCAGATCGAGGCGGCGTTTGCCGAGTCGCGGGGGCGCGGCAACGAAGGGCTGATTCTCAAAGACCCTGCCTCGCCCTATTCGCCGGGGCGGCGCGGGCAGATGTGGCTCAAGCTCAAGACACACCTGCCCACCCTCGACTGCGTGGTGACCGCGGCCGAGCACGGGCACGGCAAGCGCCGTGACAGCCTCAGCGATTACACCTTCGCGGTGTGGAACGCCGAGCCCGACGAGCCGGGCGCGGCGCTGGTCAACGTCGGCAAGGCCTACATCGGCGTAACCGATGCCGAGATCGATCAGCTCACCGAACTGTTTAAGTCGATCGCGGTCGAGCGGCGCGGACGGGTCTACTTCGTCCGTCCGCAGGTGGTGCTGGAGATCGCGGCCGATCAGATCCAGCGCAGCGACCGCCATGCCAGCGGATTCGCGCTGCGGTTTCCGCGAATCAAGCGCATCCGCTGGGACAAGCTCCCGGCCGACGCCGACCGCCTGCGCCGGGTGATCGAGCTCTACAACAGCGATGCCAATTTCGGGCGGTCTGCGCATGGCAATGCCGACGCTGCCAACCCACCAGAGCCGAACGGGCAGACCGGTGTGCCTTCCCGCGCCCGGGCGACGCCGGGCCGCCCC
>CAZBOE010000227.1:0-6695 GCA_964493365.1 uncultured Tepidisphaeraceae bacterium
CTCGAAGACCGCATGACGCTGACGAACATGGCCATCGAGGCCGGCGGCAAGAACGGCGTCTGCGACGTCGACGAGAAGACGCTGGCTTACGTCCGCGCACGCTCCACCCGCCCCGAGTGGGAAGTGGTCACCGAAGACCCCGGCGCCCGCTACCACTCCACCTACGAGTGGGATCTGGCCACCATGGAGCCGATGGTCGCCAAGCCCCACAGCCCCGACAACAAGGACACCGCCTACAACTGCCGCGACGTCAAGCTCGACCGCGCCTACATCGGTTCCTGCACGGGCGGAAAGATCACCGACATGATCTTTGCCGCCAACATCCTCAAGGGGAACAAGGTCAAGATCCCCACCTTTGTCGTGCCCGGTTCGACCGAAGTCCATCGCGACATGAAGACGCTCAACCTCCGCGGGGCGCAGCGCGAGGGTAATGAGAAGAGCATCGAAGACGTGCTGCTCGACGCCGGTTGCCTTGTCGGCGCCAGCGGCTGCGGCGCCTGCCTGGGCGGCCCGCCCGACACCTTCGGACGCCTCCAGAACACCGAGGTCTGCATCAGCACGACCAACCGCAACTTCCCCGGCCGAATGGGCAGCAAGATCGCCGCGGTCTACCTCGCCAGCCCGCTGACCGTCGCGGCGTCGGCGCTGACAGGCTACGTCACCGACCCCCGCGAATACGTGGCGGCACCCATCGAGACCGGCATGGCCGGGGTGGTGTAGTCGCCCGGGCCGCGGCGATCGGCGCAGATTTAAGTTGCTCGAATCCGGCCTGGCGCGTTACGCTGTGACGTAAGGTGGGGCTTCGTCAATTAATTCCATTCGAAGTTGCGGTGCCGCTTTGCGGCATGGTCGTGCTGGCCGGTCTGATCGTCGGGGCGGCGACCCTGTCGCAGCAGTGCCAGCCCGATTTGACGCACGTTTCCCTGCCCGTTGACGACGATCGGCTGACCGACATCGTGTTGGCCGCCATCGACCGCGGCTCGGTGCGGGTTTTGGGAAGAGAAGACGGCCTGCTCGAGCTTGAGTTGCTCGTCACCATCGAACCGGACGACGCGGCCGACGAGACGAACGCCGCGCCCGGATCGGATCGGGCGATCTTCGCACGTCACCTGATGCCGGCGTTTGTCAGCTACGCGAGACAGCATCACGGCATCTCGGCGGTGGCGGTCTTCGACGACGAAGGTGTGCTGCTGGCCAAGTCAGTCGAAGTAGAGCCGCGCCGCTCGTCGGCGCAAGGCAACTTGCCGACCACGCGTCCCGACGGGTTGATGCCCGGCGGCATGGGCCCCGAGGTCAAGCCGCCGCGAAGTGGTATGCCGTGTGAGGGAGGGCCGGCGCTTGAGGAAGGGGCGCACGATTGAGGCGCGCACGAGCGAGGCGCGCACCAGTGAGGCCCGCCCGAGTGAGCGGGGCACGAGTGAGTGGCGCAAGAGGGAGGGCGCATGAGTGAGTGGCGCAAGAGGGTGGGCGCACAAGTGAGGAACCTGCGACGGAGGTGTGCCAGCGTGAGGGGCGCGCGAGGGAGTACCCGCCCAAGCGAGGCCTGGCACACGAGCAAGGGCCCGGATGACCCCGCAATCTCCCCAGCCGGCCGGCAGTCGCCCGGCTAAGTGAAAGAATCTCGGCCCACGCCGCCGTCGGCTTACGCCTGGAGGAGTGTGGATACACATCGATCAAATCGCGTCGAGCTTCTCGCACCGCTGGGCACGCTGGCCATGCTGGCGATCATCGCCATGGCCGCATCGTTCGTGTTGAAAGAGTGCCTGCCTCAATCCCACAGCGCGGCCAATCCGCCTGTTGACGAACAATTCGTCGGCCTCATCGAGACGGCCATCGAGCGAGGCACCGTTCGGGTGTTGGGTGTCGATCAGGGCGTGTTGTGTCTCGAACTGCACAGCACAGCTGTCGATGCCGTTGAGCCGTGTTGCGAGATCCTGGTCGAGCCCCGCGTCGATCAAAAGGCTTTTGCCCGCAACCTCATGCCCGCCTTCGCCAGTTATGCCAAGTATGCGCGGGTTGTCGAGCGGGTGGCGATTTATGATGCGGCCGGTGTGTTGCTGGCCGCCTCGCCCGGTGTCAGCATTGGCCCGGCCAACGCTCAGCACGGCCAATGGGCCGCACAGCCCGGCAACCCGCCTGGCCTCACATCCGCGAGCGATTCGACCGCCGACACCCGCGATGTGCCGAGCGCTTTAACCCGCTCCGCACAAGGCGAACCCTCTCCGGCCGATCCCGCAACGCCACAGACCGACGTCGCTCACCCCGCCCTGGCGCAGCGCGACCTATCGCGCTCCGCCCGGTGACGCACCGGCGACGAGCGTCGTGATCCGATAGACCGAGGTTCGGGCGGTCATGAAGAGCGTCTTGCGGTCGGGCCCGCCGAAGGTGCAGTTGGCCGGTGCTTCGGGCAGCGCGACCGTGTGGAGCAGGAGGCCGTCGGGCGAATAAACGCGGACGCCGTCGCCGCAGGTGACCCACAGATTACCGTGTTCGTCGCAGCGGATGCCGTCGGGCGAGCCGGGGAGGGGCTGATCGCCTCCGGCAAACACCCGGCCATTGACCAGAAGGCCTTCGCCCGTCACGTCAAAAACCCGCACGGCTTTCGGCTTGCCCGAGTCGGCCACATATAGCCGCTTCTCGTCGGGCGAAAAACACAGCCCGTTGGGATGGTCGAGTTCGCTGGTCAGCCGCGTCAGCGTGCCGTCGGCCGACAGGCGATAGACGCTGCAGTGGTCGAGCTCGCGGTCGGCGGGTTTCACGCCATAGGGCGGATCGGTGAAGTAAATCGCCCCGCCCGAGTGGGTGACCAGGTCGTTGGGGCTGTTGAGCCGCTTGCCCTCAAACCGCTCGGCCAGCACGGTCAACGTGCCGTCGGTCTCGGTCCGGGTCACGCGGCGCGTCTGGTGCTCGGCGGTGATCAGTCGCCCCTGACGGTCGGTGCTGTTCCCGTTGGATTGCCCGGATGGCGTGCGGAACACGCTCGTCCCCGCGCCGGCGTCCCAGCGGTGGATCGTGCTGGCAGGGATGTCGGAGAAGAGCAAATAGCCCCCGCCGGTCACGGAGGCGTCGCCAAACCAGACCGGCCCTTCGACGAACCGATGTCCGCCCGAGATCTTTTCGACCTTCGCGCCCGGGGCGATCAACTGTTGACCCGAGGTGGTGCCGCTCATCGCAATCGCCATAACCGCCGCTCCCGAAAGCATCGTCATCGTGTTCCGCATGGGCTTCAGTCTACCCGAGCCAGTGCGATGCGCCGCCGCCCCCGCGCCGGTGATGCCCCGTCAGCGAGCCTTGCAGCCTGAGCCCTTCGCCAATTGCGCCCGCGTCGTCTGCCGATGCTTCGACCGCGCCTGCGTCGAGTCGCACCACATCGAAGGCCCTGCACCGATCGGGTGGCGTTGGAGGGCGTCGTATCAAGGCCGCCGAATCGACGGCCGGCTGCATGAACCGCCACGGCCGCGCCGATGCGGGTCAATCCACTTCGGCGAGCGTCTTCTCGTCGATCGCCGCGGGTGCCATGATCAGGTACATCGCCACGATCACCGCCAGGATGATTCCTGCGGTCTTCGGGGCAGCGAGGTTCCACGGACCGTCCTTGGGCGGCATCAACATCGAAGCGATCAGCGTCAGGCTCACCAGCGCTCCCAGAGCCGGCACGATGACCGGCACCTCAAACCCGCCCTTCGGTTCGGTGGGCCTGAACTTCAACACGATCAGTGCGATGTTGACGATCATGAAGCTCGACAGCAGGAGCAGCGACGTGGCCAGGGCGAGCTGTGTCACAGTCCCCGACAGCGCCAGGATCAGCACGATCCCGCCCAGGATCAGGATCGAGACATAGGGTGTTCGCCGCGAGGGGCTCACCCACCCCAGCGGCGACGGCAGCAGCCGCTGGTTGGCCATGCCGTAAAGCAGGCGCGACCCCATGATGTAGTTGATCAGCGCCGTATTGGCGACGGCAAAGCAGGTGATGGCGGTGAACACCCACCCCGGCAGGTAGGGCGCCGCCACCGACGCGATCTGTTTCGTCGCCGGCCCGTTGGCCGCGTCGCCAAGTTGGGCATACGGCACGACCGACACGGCCGTGATCGCCACCGCCATGTATAGCAGCGCCGCGATCGCCAGCGCCAGGATGATCCCCAGCGGCATCGTCCGGCGGGGCTCCTTCACCTCTTCCGACACGTTGAGCATGTCTTCGAAGCCGACGAACGAGAAGAACGTCAACACCGCGCCGCTGAGCGCCAGCGAAACCAGCGCCATCCCCATGGGCGATTCACCGGTCGCTTTGCTTGGCGCAAACTCGAGGTAATCGACGCTGCCCCAGTAGCGTATGCCCACCGCGATGATGAACAGCAGTCCGCCCACTTCGACCGCTGTGCAGAGGGCGTTGGTCCAGAGCGATTGCCTGATGCCGATGATATTGATTGCTGCGAGGAGGATGAGGAAGACGACAATCACCGCCCACACGATGGCCTTGCCGATCTCGGGTGAAGCCTCTGGCAACAGATACACAAATGATTCGGCGAAGGCGTTGCTTGCGGCGGCCATCGATGTCATTCCCGACGCGGCTACCGCGAGCCCGACGACGTAAGACAGCGGGGCGAGCCGAAACGCCCGGTGCGTGATATAGGCCGCACCGCCCGCACGCGGATAACGCGAAGCGAGAGAGGCATAGCTCAGACCGGTCAGCATCGCCGCGATCATCGAGACCAGGAACGCCAGCCACACCCCATTGCCCATCGCGGCCGCGGCCCTGCCGACCGTGCCATAAATGCCGGCGCCGACCATGTCGCCAACGCCGTAGATCACCAGCAACAGCAGCCCGATGTTCCGCGCCAGCTTGGGCTGGTTGTTCGCCGGCGTCAGAGGAGGCGGCGATTGAGAGTCGGATGTTGTTGGGTTGCGCCCTATCGGGCCGGTCGATTGCTGAGGATCGAACTGAGCCATGCCCCTATATAGCCGCAGCAGACCGATGCGCGGCGACCAAAATCGCCCCGTCGGAAAAAATCTTTCGCCCGCCGCGGTCGGGGGCGGGCCGCGGCCACTGCCGCTGGCGTGACGCCATGCGCCCGTCATTGGCGCCGATAGGCGATCGATTTGGCAACCCGCTTCGCCAGCGCCAGATTCTCGGCGCCTTCGAGTGAACTGCCTTCGATCGTGACCGTCACGGCATAACCCTCGGCCGGGTGCCCGGCGGGCATCACCGCCGCCGCGAAGGCCAGCGACCCCGGATCGGCGAGCCGATCACTCGGAACAATCATCAAGCCGGCCTTGCCCACGGCGCCAGCCACCACCGCGGCCATGACTTCCGGCACCTCGATCGCATCGCTGACGGGGATGAGTTCGTGCTCGGCGAGATGATCAAACAGGCGCTCGTCGGGGCCGGCTGCGGAAACATAAATGCTCAGGATCCGCCCTTGGCTGATCATGCGCCGGACGCTGCCAAGCTCGTCGACGAACTCTCGCACATCGACCGGCTCGCGGACGCGAACCAGTGTTTCGGCGTCGGCCGAATTGTCGGCCATCGGCTGCACGATCGGCACCCAGCCCTGTGGGTAGGCAAACTGCCAGCGCCCGCCCTCCTGCGACGCCATCGCCTGGGCGGAACCCACTCGGAGCTCGACGAAAAGCGCCAGCCCCAGCGTCAACAAGGCCACGACCGCCATCGAGACGGCGGTGATCAACGGGTGCGGGCGGGAGGAAAGCGGCATGGGCTGATGTTATCTTTCCATCCGGTTAAACTCACGCGGCCGACCTCGCGCCGCCGCCCTCACACGGACATCTGCCACACCTCGCCATGACTTCTCAAGCCGACCTTCGCAGCGTTCATGCCCCGTTCCTCGCCGCCGCCATTGCGCAGGCGCGCAAAGGCCTCGCCGAAGGCGGACTGCCCATCGGCTCGGCGCTGGTGCGCAACGGTGTCGTCATCGGGCTGGGCCACAACCGCCGCGTGCAACACGGCGACCCGATGGCCCATGCCGAGATCAACTGCCTCACCAACGCCGGCCGGCAGGCTTCCTACCGCGATTGCACGCTCTACTCCACGCTCATGCCGTGCTATCTCTGCGCTGGCGCGGCCGTGCAATTCGGCATCCCTCGTGTCGTCGTCGGTGAGTCGGTCAACTTTCCCGGCGGCTGCTCAATGCTGCCCGGCGCATCCTGCGGACACAGCCCGCAGTTGATGGTTGCAGCGGGGATCGAGGTGATCGATCTGGCCGACGCAGAGTGCATTGCCATGATGCGGGACTTCATCGCAGCCCATCCGCGCCTGTGGAACGAAGACATCGGCGTCTGACGCCTTTCCCCGCTTGCTTCACACACGTCCCGGGCCCGGCCGTCGCGCTGCGGCCGTGGCGCTGCGGATGTGGGCGCGGCGGGGTGGGCGCGGCATGGCTGGGGGCAGGGGAAGGCCGAAATCCTCACGCCGCGGCGCTGGCTTCGCTGCGCGTCATCGAGGTCTCGGCCTGCTTGATCCGCGAGACCAGTGCCCGGGCCTCGTCGCGCCTGCTGGAGATGGGCGAGAGCAGGTCGTCGGCCCACGCGCGCAGCACCGCGACCGGGCTTAGATCGTCGGGCACGCCGCGCCCCGTCGCACAGCGCTCGAGGAACCGCGTCACTCTTCGCGAGGTGTTCCGACGAAGCATGAGCCACAGCACCACATACCACCCCGCCACGAGCGCCAGGGCCGCGAGCAC
>CAZBOE010000228.1:0-6602 GCA_964493365.1 uncultured Tepidisphaeraceae bacterium
GGTCGTGCTGGGCGTGGCCGACCCGGGCATGCCGAGCTGGGCGCCTTCCTTGGGTTCGCCCGGGTATGGCTGGCCCCTGATGGGCGCGCCTTCGCGCGGACCGGCATCGGCATCGCTGCTGACGATGCCCGCGCCGGGGACCGTCGCCCGTGTCGAGCCGCCCGCAGCGACTGCCGGCACGGGATGATCGCGGTTGGTGTCGGCCGGCTCGGGCGGGTTGGCCACACCCCGGGGCGTACGGCCCGCGGGCTGGGCCTTGACCTCGTCACTCGACGAGTCGTGGTTGGATTTGCTCATGAGATGCTCCGGATTGTCATTGAAAGTTCGACGATCGAATTAACCACTCAGCCCGGCGTTGATTCACCCGCGGTGACGGGAATGATCGCGCCGGTGATGTAAGACGAATCGGCATCGCTCGCCAGGAAGACATAGGCGGGCGCCAACTCTTCGGGCTGGGCCGGCCTGCCCAGCGGCGAATCGCTGCCGAACTGCGAGACCTTCTCGGGCGAAGCGCCTTGGTCGGCCGGGTTGAGCGGCGTCCAGACCGGCCCCGGCGCGACGGCATTGACGCGAATGCCCTTCCCGATCAACTGCGACGCCAGGCTCTTGGTGAATGAATCGATCGCGCCCTTGGTCGCCGAGTAATCCAGGAGTGATTTGCTGCCGTCGAGCGCGGTGACACTGGTTGTGGCGATGATCGCCGACCCGGCCTTGAGATGCGGCACCGCGGCCTTCACCAGCCACAGGTAGGCATAGATGTTGGTCTTAAACGTCCGGTCGATGTTCTCGTCGGGAAGCTCGGTGACATCGTCATAGCGGCGCTGATAGGCGGCGTTGTTGACCAGGATGTCGAGTTTGCCCAGCTCATCGACGGTGCGTTCAACCGCCGCTTTGCAGGCGTCGGGATGGCTCAGATCGGCCGCGATCTGAAGGCATTTGCGCCCGTGGGCCTCGACGGCCTGGGCTGTTTCCCGAGCGTCGGGTTCTTCCTCGGGCAGATAGACGATTGCGACATCGGCCCCCTCTCTGGCATACATCACCGCGACAGCCCGGCCGATGCCGCTGTCGCCGCCGGTGATGATGGCGACTTTGCCCGACAGTTTTCCCGCGGGCTTGTATTGCGCCGCCTCATACCGCGGGCGGGGCGTCACATCCGACTCCATTCCCGGATGAGGCTGATGCTGCCTGGGAAACGGGGGCTTGGGCTGCGACTCGATCACGGTCGAGTCGGCTTCGCCCGGTCGCGTGCTTGCGCCGCCGGATCGGTTGGGGCTGGTCGCTGGGTTGTTCTGGTTGGTCATCAGTCCGCTCCTTGCTGAAGGTGTCATGCCGGTTTGTGGCATGACCGCTTCGCAACTTGCGGGCCGATCGCGAGGCAAATCGGGTGAGCGGCGCGGGCCCGGTCAGGGCCGGCGCTTTTCAGTCTTGAGCAGGTCGAGGACGGTCTGGTGGAGCGCCGCGTTGGTGGCGACGGCGTCAGGACCCCAGATCGTCGGCTCGCCCTGCCATGTGGTGAAGTGGCCGCCGGCTTCGCGCAGGATGGGCAGCAGCGGCGCGCAGTCCCACGGGTTCATCTGCGGATCGAGCATGACTTCGGCCCGGCCTGTGGCGACGAGCGTATAGCCGTAGCAATCGCCCCACCCGCGGGCCAGCCCGCATGCCGACTCCAGCTTGTCGAACGCGTCCGACCGCTTGCGCGCCCGGCCGGGGCTGGTGCAGATCACAGTGGCCTGCTTGAGTTCGCCCACGGCCGAAACGCGCGCCGGTCGGCCATTCCAGCGGCAGCCCATGCCGTCGGCAGCGTGGATCATCTCGTCGAGCGCCGCGTGATAGCAGACGCCGACGCTCGCCTTGCCGCGCACTTCGACGCCGATCAACACGCCCCACAACGGCACGCCGTGGATGAAGCTCTTGGTGCCGTCGATCGGGTCGATGATCCAGCGATAGTCGATACCGCTGCCCGTGCCGCGCGATTCGCCCATCTCTTCGCCGATGACGGCATGCGACGGGTGATGACGGGCGATCAGCGCGCGGATGACTTCTTCGGCCTCGCGGTCGGCGCGGGTCACCGGGCTGGCATCGCCCTTGATCTCGACGGCGACGCCCGTGTTGAAGTATGACAGCGCCCGGCGACCGCCCACATAGGCGGCCTCGATCGCCAGCTCGAGCAGATCCGACAGCGATACGTCACTCACGGCTGAATGCTCCCGCTAGACCCTGCCCGGCCGCACACGTGTGGGAGCCGGGGGCCCGGGGTTGTAGCCGAAGCGATGTCGCAACGCGAGCGTTTCTCGGCCGACGCCGCGCTGGCGCAGACACAGTGCCATTGACCACCGCGGGCGGAGCCATGCGCGCGAAGCCGAATGGCGATGGCGCGACAGAACCGCGTCGGCAGCACAACCCACACTCACGGCAGAACCCATGCCGGTGACGACGCATGTCGGCCATCACGCATGCCGACGCCGGTCGAGGACCTGCCGGCGCCGCTGAGTCACCCTCTGCCGCCATCGAAACGTCGGCGACTGCCGCTCAAACGCCGGCGGGCGCGCGCTGGCTCAGCTTCTCGAGCAGGCGACGATCCACCTGCACCTCGACGCGCGGCTTGGGCGCTTCGCCATAGCTGAGGTGGCGGATCGTCGTGCGCAGCCGGCGGACGACGAGCCGGGCGATGCCGCGGAAGAACCGTGCCCCCATCGCGGTGTCTTCCGACAGAAGCTGCTCGAGCCGGGACCGTGAAATGGCCAGCACATGCGATGCCTCTTCCGCCTTGACGATCGCCGACGAGGCGCGGCTGTCGACGAACGACATCTCGCCCACGATCTCGCCGGGATAGAGCGTCGCCAGGTGGGTCGGCGGCGAGCCGACCGTGACGCTCAGCGACCCCTCGAGCACCAGGAAAAGGTCGGGCGTTTCGACGCCCTCGCGGACGATCGCATCACCCTTTGACAACACGCGCATCTCGCCCAGTGCGGCAAGCTTTGACAGGTCGCTGTCGGTCAGCTCGGCCAGAATCGGATTCGTCTCCATCTATCCTCCCGTGACATGTGTCGCCGCAGCCTACCGGTGCGAGCGATGCAAACACAAGATTATTCCGAGTCGCAACAGGATCGACCGACGCCGGCCTGCCGACCATGAAACAACAAACCACCGGCCGATCGGGTCGGCCGGTGGTCTGGGTTGTCTATGCCAACTGTGCCGAGGCCCGGTCAGGCGAGGATGCGCTCCCGGGTGCTGCGGTCGACCAGCACGTCGGTCGTGTTGGTGGCGTAGAAGTCGCTGCTGCCTTCGCCAACGACGATGTCGAGCGTGGCGTCGTCGGTGATCTGGGCGGTCGAGAAGAGCAGGCCGCCGGCGGTGCCCGTGCCGGCGATGAGCCGGTTGACGCGGGTGGTGTAGCTGCCGCGGCTGTTCCATGCATTGGAGATGGCGCGGAGCCCGTCGATGTCGGCGTCGTACACGGTGGTGCCGCCCAGGACGATGTCTTCGCCCGAGCCGCCGAAGACGGCGTCGATGCCCGTGCCGCCGAAGACCAGGTCCTTGCCGCGGCCTGCAACCAGCACGTCATTGCCGGCGCCGCCCACGATGATCATGCGGCTGCTCACGCCACGATTGACCTGCACGACGTCGTTGCCGTCGCCGGCAAACACGAAGACGCGGCGCGGGCTGCGAAACAGGCCCTGGCTCTCGCCGCCCACGAAGACTTCGATTCGCGATCCGCTCCGGCGGACGATCTCGATCACGTCGTCGCCCGACGTGCCGTTTACCACCACCTCGCGCACCCGGCTGCTGTCCGGGTCGGTCAGCTCGACCGCCGCGCCCGCGTCGTCGTCGGTCACGGTGACCGTCTGCGTCGTGATCACGCCCAGCAGGGCTCCGCCGGTGGGGTCGGAGAGGGTGACGGTAAACGTGCCGTCGCCCTCGGCCAGCACGTCGTCGTCCGCGAGGTTCAGCGTCAGGGTGGCGGTGGTCGCGCCGTCCGCGAAGTTGAGCGTGCCGGTGGTGGCGGTGCCGTCGGCCAACAGCGCCGCGCTGCTGAGCGTGTAGTTGACCGTCACGGCGCCCGACGTGTCGCCGCCGCGGCCGACGGTGACGACCACCTGCTGGGCGTCTTCGGCCACGCTCTGCGTCGAGGCCGAGAGGTTGAGCACCGGGTAATCCAGCCCCAGCGTGAAGGCGGTCAGCGTCTGCGTGCCGCCGATCGTGCCGATGGCGGTCGCGCCGCCGGAGCTGAGGCTGATGGTGTAGAGCGTGGAGGTGGTGGCGCCGTCGACGGTGATGACCGCCAGCGCGTTGTTGCTTGCGGTGCCGACGATGTCAAAGCCCGCGACGTTGGTCGCGTTGATGCCCAGCGCGCCGACGGTGTTGAGCGTGCCGGCGTTGGGCGGGTTCTGGGTGACCAGGATGTCCAGGCCCGAGTCGATGTTGTAGAGGGTGGTCGAGGTCGCGCCGGCGAGGCTGTTGATATAGGCCGACGCCACCGCAGAGGGCGTAGCGCCTTCGTTGGCGTCGCCCGTGGCAAAGGCGAGGGTTCCGTCGGGCTGCACGCCGTCGGTCGTCGCGTCGCTGTCGACCACGGCGCCGGTGATCGGATTGAGGCGAAGGTCCTGGCCGGTGTTGCTGACCACGCGGATGCGGTCGACCGTCGGGTTGAAGTCGAAGCCGAAGCTCGTCCCGCTGAGCGGAACGGTGAACGTGCCCGTGCCGACCTGCGTCGCGGCGCCGGTGGTGGTGTTGAGCACATAGAGCCGGCTGGTCGAGCCCAGGGCAAACAGCTCGCCCGTCGCGGGGCGGATGTCGATGCCCAGGATGGTCTCGCCGGTCTGCAGCCCGGTGACCGCCGTGGTGGCGGTGAGCGTGCCGGGGTTGTCGATGAAGAACGTCGCCAGTTGTCCGTCGGCGGTGATGCCGTAGGCGATCTGCCGCGCCAGCGGAACCGCCGCCACGTCGATCAGCCCGGCCTCGGTCGTCGCGCCGACCGTGCCCAGCAGCGTCGCTGCGCCGGTCGTCAGGTTGATGGTGTAAAGCGAAGAGGGACCGGTCGGGTCGGTCGTCAGTGCGGCATAGGCGATGCCGTCCTGCCCGACGTCGAAGCCGGCAGGGCCGGCCGCGTTGAGCCCCAGCGCGCCGACGGTGTTGAGCGTGCCGGCATTGGGCGGATTCTGCGTAACCAGGATGTCGAGGTTGGTGTCGATGCCGTAGAGCGTCGTGGTGGTCGCGCCGCCGAACGGGTTGACGTATGCCGACGCGGTGACGTTGGGCGTGGCGCCTTCATTGGCGTCGCCGGTGGCATAGGCGAGGTTGCCGTCGGTGATGGCGACGCCGGTGGCCGGGTTGATGCGCAGGTTCTGGCCGCCGTCGCTGACGAAGCGGATGCGGTCGGGCACGGGGTTGAAATCGAAGCCGAAGTTGGTGCCGCTGGCTGCGGGGGTGAACGCGCCGGTGCCGACCGCGGTGGCGGCGCCGGTGCTGAGGTTGATGGTGTAGATGCGCGATGCGGTGCTGCCGGCGTAGAGCTGTCCGTTGGCCGGGCGATAGTCGATGCCCACCAGCGATTCGCCGTCGGCCAATCCGGTCACGGCGACGCGTGAGCTGATGGTGCCGGGCGTCGCGCTGTCGAAGGTGACCAGTTCACCCGCGGAGTTCAGCCCGACCATGGCCGCGAAGAGCCTGCGGCCCTCGAGCGACTCGACCTGCGAGACCGGGCTTCCGCGACGCGCGCGCAATACCTTCCCACGACCGATGGATGCACGACCCATGACCACTCCCTGCGGGGGTTGCCCGCGTAAGTTATGAAGAGAACCCTCTATCCCTCGACAAGACAGGCAGGCATCCGCCCTCCAGAGCGGGAACAGCGCTGCCCGATAGGGAACACTCTCACCACCGAGCCAAAACCTGTCAATATAGGCAGATTGTGACGACAAGGGCGGCGGCATTGGGTGTACGGCCCCAACACCCCCGCAGATGTGACGGCCCGGCGTCAATCAGCAGACATCCACGCCGCACTCATCCCGCAATGACGGGACACGCCGATGTGGGATCTGAACCACCCTGGGCACGGGTTTGCGTCATTTGCACATTTTCCCGCATACGAAGCCGGCCGAGTGTATCGAGTACAATGAGTTCAAAAGCTGCATCTCGTTGCGTGATGATGGCGCGATCGGGGGCTCAGGATGCGGTGTCTGGGCGCGGAAACGGGGCGTGGCTTGACGAGGTCGGGATCGCGCGGCGAGGTTGTCCGGTGACTGCGATCACCATTTTCTCTTGTTTTTTTGATTGCCGCCCGGGTATCCTGTCAGCGGGTTGGTTCGCCGAACGAGTTTCGTACCGCACGGTTCGCTAGTTTGCCGTCTGTGTCGAGCACGTCTTGTCCGTAGCAGATCCCACCTTCTCGGGCCGGAACGCAGGCCTCTTTCGATATCGGCCGGAAAGCATCGCAGGCCGAAAATGCCCACAGTCAGGAGATCTCCATGGGCAGGAAGTTGTACGTAGGCAATCTCGCCTACAGTGTGGATTCGTCGCTGCTCGAACAGCTGTTCTCGCAGCACGGCAACGTGACCAGCGCGGAAATCATCAGCGACCGGATGACCGGCCGCTCGAAGGGC
>CAZBOE010000229.1:0-6587 GCA_964493365.1 uncultured Tepidisphaeraceae bacterium
GCTGCTGGCTCATCCCCATCTGCTGCAACTGCTGCTGCGCCTGTTGCTGCATCTGCGGGTTGTTTGCCATCTGCTGCATCTGCTGCGCCAGGTTCTGCATCTGCTGGGCGGCCTGCGCCTGGTCCTTGGATTCCATCTTGTCGAAGTTGTTGACCACGCTCTGGAGGTCTTCGATCGCCTCGGTGAATTTGCCCTCAGACAGCTTCCGCTGCACATCGGCAACCGGGCCCTTTTCGCTGTTCGACGGCGCCATCGAGCGCATCAGGCGCTCGTCGGCCTTGGCCGCGGCAAACGCCACGTTCTTCTGCTTGAGCGTCTCGACCGCCTTCTCGGCGTCGGCCGACGCCTTGGCCGCCGTCCGCGCCGCGGCCTGCGGGTCGAGCGTCGGGCGGGCGAGCAGCGCCTGCAGGTCGTCGCGATAGGCCGCCATCTGCAGCTTCGTTTCGCGGTCGTCCACCAGCGGAGCCACCGTGTTGACCGCCGTCAGCGCCGCCTCGACCGACTGCCGCGCGCGCTCGTCCGCCTGCTTCTCGGCCAGTTGCTTCTGCGCCGCCGCCTCGCGGCCCATCAGGTCCATCTGCGGAACCAGCGCCCACGTGCCAAACGCAATCGCGCCCACGCCAAGGGCCAGCCAGAAGTGCGGCGGCAGGCGGATCGGAAACTTCCGATCCAGCGACACCGAGGCGGCAGTCCGGTTGGCATCGGCGATCGCCGCCGCCGCAAACGGATCGTCGCGCATCGAGCGGGCATAGAGCGCGGTCGAAAACTTCTCTTTCAGCCCCAGCACGCGGTCGATCTCCACCGCGGCATCATGGGGCGAAGGCCTGCGGCGCAGTTCGGCCGCCAGCGCCATCACCAGCACCAGCACCGACGCGCCAAGCAGCAGCACATCCCACCGCCCCGGCCCGATCCGGGCGAGCCGCTCGATCACCACCGCCGCGAGCAGCAGCGCCGTGCCCGCCAGAAGCAGCCGCGACAGCGACTCGACCAGCCGGCCCAGAAACAAACGCCCACGGACCCGCGCGATGTGTGTGTCAATCTGACTCATGACGCCTCTTCAGTGCGGTGAATCTCAACAGCCGTGTAAGCCAACCGACCGACCCCATGCCCGGCGACCGGGCCCCGTCGGGCCTAACCCGCAGGTATGCCGAACATGCCGACATGCCGACATGCCGACATGCCGTCACCTGCTTTGACCGGTGCGGGCCTGCAAAGTTCCCCCGCGGCCTGCGATTGTAACCGGCATTCCGCCCGCCAGTAACATAAATCGGCCCGCGACGCCGACCTCGCCACCGCCCGCGTGCCACTCGGCCGGACGTGCCTCCCCCACACCCGCCGCTATGGCCTTCCTGTAACCCCGCTGTCCGTACAAACCATTAACAGCGGTGATTCGAGGGCGTCTTGGTTGATTTCGGACCGCCGGATGAAGCAAGCCCAGCGATTCAGACGATAAACTCGGAGCGTGAGCGAATTGCCCCCCCGGCCGCCGACCGATGGACCCTCCCCGTCGCCTGCCGCGCCGCGCGGGAGCGAATCCGACTTGATGTCGAGGCTCGCCGAGCTCCAGGCGCAGCTCGAGGCGGTCAAACGCCAGCTCACCGACAGCCAGCGCCTCGCCACCATCGGCACCATCGCCGCGGTCATCGCCCACGAGTTCAACAACATTCTCACCCCCATCGTCAGCTATGCCGAGTATGGGCTGGCGTCGGCCAGTTCCGATAAACCCGACATCGAGCTGATCAAAAAGGCCCTGACCAAGGCCGCCGTCGGCAGCGAGAAAGCCGGACGAATCTGCCTTTCGATGCTCGCCCTCGCCCGAGGCGAAAGCTCGCCGGCCAGGGTCGAGGTGAGCCGGCTCGTTGACGAGACCCTGATCGTGATGGCCCGCGACCCGCAGAAAGACGGTCGACAAACACTTCCAACAGGTGCCCGAAGCCTATGTCAACGGCAACCAGATCCAGCAGGTACTGCTCAACCTGCTGATCAACGCCCGCCAGGCCATGCTCGGCCGCGGCGGATCGCTCACCGTCAAGGCGTCGTCGGTCAATGACGCCGACGCGGCCCACCCCGACTTCGCCGGCAGGCCGATGCTCAAGATCCAGGTCATCGACACCGGACCGGGCATCCCCGAAAAAGTCCTCCCCCGCATCTTCGAGCCCTTCTTCACCACCAAGGGCACCGCCGCCCGGGGCGAAACCAAGGGCACCGGCCTCGGACTGGCCATCTGCAAGGAAATCGTCGAACACCACCGCGGCCGAATCGACGTCGACAGCACCGTCGGCCAAGGCACCACCTTCACCGTCTGGCTCCCCCGGGCGGTGTGACGCTCATACCACTGCACGCCCTCAAGCCATGCAACGCGGCGCGATGCGCCGGCGCCGCTATCCGCGATGCGCCCGCCTCAGGCCTGGCCGGCCGGCTTCGACGGCGTCCGCGGAAGTTCGCCGGCGTAGGCGACGGCGTATCTCAGCAGCTCGGCCGCGCTCGAGAGGCCCAGCTTTTCTTTCATGTGTTCGCGGTGGGCGTCGACCGTCTTGGGGCTGATGCTCATCGCCTCGGCGATCTCCCGCGTCGCCATGCCCCGGGCGATCAGCAGAAACACCTCCATCTCGCGGTCGGTCAGCCGCTGCAGCGGCGACTCGCCCGGCGTCGAGCCCTTGCGCGACATCGACGAGAGCAGCTGCGCCGTCATCTTCTCCGACAAATACACCTCGCCCGTCACCACCTTGTGGATCGCGGCCAGCAACTGGTCGGTCGGCGCCTGCTTCATCACATAGCCCCGGGCGCCGGCGCGCAGCGCACGCTCGGCGTGCAACGCCTCGTCGTGCATCGACAGCACCACCACCGGCAGCTCCGGAAGCCGACGCACCATCTCGCGGATCACTTCCAGACCCGAGTTCTCCCCCAGCGACAGATCGACGATCGCCACCCGCGGCGACCGCGATTCGAGCAGCGACAGCGCTTCGGCCGCGTTGCCCGCCTGGCCGCAGCAGCGCATGTCGCTCTGCTGGTCGATCAGGCGCGCCAGACCCTCGCGGACGATCGGATGATCGTCGACGATGAGAATGCCGATCACGTCGCTCGAAACCGTCTCAGGAACTGTGCCGACCGTCATACCGAATCTCCAGGTAAAACAAGATATCCACGTCTGCCCAAGTGTCACCCTGCCAGCGCAGGGTTGCGGGGTGAAGCCGTATCGGGTGTCGGCGCGGCCGGCCTGGGCAGGCCTTCGAGCGTGAGGAGCACCCGCGTTCCCCCGCCCGGCCGAAGCGACGACGGCTCGCCCGCGCCGCCGCCCGAAGTCGACCCCGTCGACCTCGTGTTGATCTCGATCCGCGCGCCGATCAGGTGGGCGCGGTAGCGCATGATTCTCAGCCCCATGCCCCCGCCCGTGTTTTCGGCATCGCGCTGCAGCCTGACCACGCCCGCGGGCATGCCGGCGCCATCGTCTTCGACGCACAGCCGCAGCGTGTTTCCCCGGCGGCTCAGGGTGATCTCGATGGCCGACGGCTTCGCGTGCCGCGCCGCGTTGTTCACCGCCTCCTGTGCGATGCGGAGCAGGTGGGTCTCGAGCGAGTCGCCGCTGAGCGCGGCGTGGGGCGAATCGATCTCGCCTTCGTCGCCGCTGAGACCCTCGAGCCGCAGCGTCACCGGCAGCCCGAACCGCTTCTGCGTGGTCTCCGACAGGTCGCGAAGCGCCCCCACCAGCCCGGCCCGCTCGACCGCCAGCGGCGAGAGCCCCCGCGCCATGTCACGCGTCTGCCTCA
This sequence comes from uncultured Tepidisphaeraceae bacterium, assembly GCA_964493365.1. Classification (GTDB taxonomy): domain Bacteria; phylum Planctomycetota; class Phycisphaerae; order Tepidisphaerales; family Tepidisphaeraceae; genus CAZBOE01. Next base: position 3,768 of record CAZBOE010000229.1, read on the forward strand.
CCGCGTCGCCCAGGAGCGCCGCGATCTGACCGGCCGACTCGGCCTGACGCGGCATCGACGCCCCCAGCTGATCCCGCAGCACGGCCGCGAGATAGGCAGTGCCCGTCAGGTGCTGGCCGAGCCCGTCGTGAAGGTCATGACCGATCCGGGCCCGCTCGGTGTCGGTGATCCGCAGCACCTCGCGCTCGAGCTGCTCGGCCTCCCGCGCGCTCGTCTCGGCGTTGCGCCGCGCACGTCGGAGCGTCTCGCACAGCACGATGATCACCACCCCCTCGAGCAGGAACAGGCTCAGCCGGATCTGCTGCTCCGCCTCGAACTGCATCACCCCGAACAGGTCGCGCAGGAACGCGAAGTTGGCGGCCAACGCCGACAGCACCAGCGCCGCCACCCCCGGGCCCAGTCCGCCAATGTATGCCCCGACCAGCACCGCCCCCAGCAGCAGCAGATAACGCGTCTCAAAGTCGAAACCCTTGGCCAGCACCAGCTTGACCACCAGCACCGCCCCGACGGCCACCAGCGCGACCAAATACCGCCACACCACGTTTTGGAATTGGTGCATGGAATCCCGCGGCCTCTCTGACACGCCTCCGCCGAGCCCGACGCCGCCAGTATGGCTCACCCATGCGGGCGGTCGCAAGATCAATGACAATCTCTACGCCTGACACACTCTACGCCTGACCCCGCCGCCCCGGTTCGGATGGTGCCGATTCGGGGGACGATGGTTCGAAGGATGTCGTTGCGGGGACGATGGTTGGGGGGACGGCGTTTCGGGGGACGACGGTACGGCGGACGACGGTACGGGGGACAACCGTTCGGGGGAGGATGGTTGGGGGGATGATGGCTACGGATGGCTCCAGTTCGGTTGGCGCAGGCGCCGGTTGGCGCAGGCCCGGTTGGCACCGACCCGCGTATCGCCGACCCCGGTGACGCCAGCCCGCCTAACGCCGGCCCAGGTAACGCCGGCCGGCGTGATGCCGCTCGGGCTGCCGAGCTTCCGGGCTTCACGGGTTTCCGATGCCGCTGGTTTGCGGCGGGTTCGCAATCCGCACCTTCGCCCATCGCCCGCCTCGCCCTATACTGCCCGTCCCGCTCAGCCAGCCGGCCGATCGGGCAAAGACTTACCTACACCCAGAGCTCACCGTAGCAGCCCGGAAGGAAACCCCACCATGAATGTGCTCGTCGCAGGCGGCGCCGGATACATCGGATCACACACGGTCAAGCGGCTGGCGGCCGCCGGTCATAAGCCGGTCATCTACGACAACCTCTCGCGCGGCCATCAGGCCGTGATCGACATCCTGCAGGTCCCGGCGATCAAGGCCGACCTGCGCGACAAGGCCACCCTCACCCGGACCCTGCGCGACAACAAGATCGACTGCGTCATGCACTTCGCGGCCTACGCCTATGTGGGCGAGTCGGTCGGCCAGCCGCTGATGTATTACGACAACAACGTCGCGACCACGGTCGCGGTGCTCGAGGCGATGGCCGACGCGGGCGTCAACCGGTTCGTCTTCAGCTCCACCTGCGCCACCTACGGCGACCCGGAAAAAATCCCGATCACCGAAGACGAGCCGAAGAAGCCGGTGAGCCCCTACGGGCGATCGAAGCTGATGGTCGAGCAGATCCTCGCGGACTATGCGGCGGCCAGCCCGAACTTCACCTTCGCGGCGCTGCGCTATTTCAACGCCAGCGGCTGCGCGATGGACGGCACGCTGGGCGAAGACCACGACCCCGAGACGCACCTGATTCCCGTGATTCTCCAGGCGATCATGGGCATCAAGCCGCAGCTCACGGTTTTCGGCACCGACTATCCCACGCCCGACGGGACGAACATCCGCGACTACATCCACGTGGACGACCTGGCCGACGCGCACATCGCTGCCGCCCAGCGGCTCGATCAGCACCGCCACATCTATTGCAACCTGGGTACAGGCAATGGGTTTTCGGTCAAGCAGATCATCGGGGCGGCGGAGAAGGTGACCGGGCGGAAAGTGCCCGTCACCTACGGCCCGCGCCGCGCCGGCGACGCGATCGCGCTGTTCGCCAACCCCGCGCGGGCGAAAGAACTGCTGGGCTGGGAAGCCCGCCACAAAGACCCCGAGACGATCATCGCCAGCGCGTGGAAATGGTTCGAAAAACACCCGAACGGCTATCGCGGAAAGTAACGCGCCCGCGCGGTCGGATGAGCATCAGCACCGGATGGGAACGCGACCGGCCCGAGTAGACCGGTCAGGAAGACTCGCCGGCGGCGACGGGAACGCGGTGTGCAGGTGAACAAGAACGCGGGGCGGCGTAACCGGTCAGGCGACGCCGCCCCGCGTTTGTTTGTTGTTGTTGGTCTGAACCTGACTGCTGGTGCACAGCACGATCTCGTGGCGGCCATCGCTACAGCAGCGCCCTGATCCAGCGCAGGACGAAGTCGGTGATTACCGTCTCGACGGTCGTCGAGGCGAGGTGGGCCTGGTCGGCCCGGGCGAGGGCCTGCTGGTAGGCGGGGTCGAGCTCGAGTTCGGCGGTGACGGCGCGGATGAGCAGGTCTCGGTCGACCAGCGCCGCGAGCTGCGGGTGATCGGCCTCGATGCGCGACCACTCCCGGCCGACCGCCTGCTCGATCGCCTGGCGATGGGTCTGTGTGACGGGCATATCAATCTCTCCCTTGGTTCGACCGCCCGGGGTTGCGAAAGGCCGGCCGCGGCGGCGTGCGGACGGTCTGCCGGCCGACTGACGGATGTTCTGCCTCTCAGGGCGACGTGGTCGGCACGCGGGCGGGGTCGCTTGATGGCCTGGCGTATCGCTCGGTTGATCGGTCGAGCCACCGGCGCT
>CAZBOE010000230.1:0-6550 GCA_964493365.1 uncultured Tepidisphaeraceae bacterium
CGCGACACGCCCTCGACGATCGCGGTCTTGGGCAACAGCGCCAGCACCAGCAGGAACAGCACCAGCGACACGATCTCGATGCTGATTTGGGTGAGCGCCAGGTCCGGCGCATGCCAGGTATAGAAGACGCCCGCCACGGCGAAGCCGGCTGTGCCCAGCACGAGGATGCGGCTCGCCCGGTCTTTGACCAGCGGCATCAGCAGCGCCGCGGCACAGACGAGCACGGACATCAGCAGGCCCGGCAGCACCTCTTCGATGCTTTCGACCCACTGATCGACCACCAGCGTCACCGCCCACGGCCGCGCCGGCGGATACATCACCATCGTCCAGATCACCGCGGCGCACATCGTCGCCAGCGTGGTGCCGACATACGTCCGCGCGTTGCCCGTCTGGATGAGCGCGAAGAACCTGGCGGCATCCTTGGTCGCGAGCTTGTAGAAGCGCGGATAAATGGCGTTGTGCAGGTCGTTGAGCGAGTTGCGCATCAGCGGCGAAATGCCCAGCATGACGCCCAGCAGCCCGCCGGCGATGCTCATGTAGAGCGGCACGCCCGGATGGCTCACCGCGTAGAGCGTCGAGGGGAATTGCTCGAAATAGTTCCGCGACCGCTCGATCCAGCCGAAGAGCGGCTCGAACACCGCCGGCCAGGCAGCCAGGTATTGGAGCGAGACGATCAACGCCGCCGGCAGGATCAACATGAGCGGCCACAACCCCCGCTCGTGTGAGCCATGGGCATGGGCGTCATCGGTGTGGGTGTCGGCGGCATGGGTGTCATCAGCGTGAGCGCCGGCGGCTTCCGCGTGGGCAAGTGCGGTCTGCGCGGGCGGGTGCGCCGGATGCGATCCGCCGCCATGCCCGCGGCCGGCCGGCGCGGGCGACAGCAGAACCACCGCGATGCGCCAGAACACGGCGGTATTGAGCATGCCCACCGCGACACCCGCGGTGATCACCATCAGAAACGCGCTGTTGTGCGTCGACTTCCATGCGTGATACAGCTGGTAGAAGAAAAACTCCTTGGCACTGAAACTCAACGTCAGCGGCCCGGCGGCCAGCGCGTACGACGCCGCCAGCAGCACCGCCGCGATGACCGTCGCCGAGCCGCCCCGGCGGATCAGCCCCGTGCACTGGCTGAGGTATTTCGCCCCCAGCGTGTGCGCCAGCGCCCCTGCCATCAAGAACAGCGGCGCCTTGTACAGCGCGTGGTTGAGAATCTGCGTGACATCCCAGATGAGGTTGGGCTTGTCGTGGTAGCGGTAAGCGCCCACGCCATACATCGTCATCAATAGCCCGAGCTGGCTGACGGTGGTGTAGGCGAAGATCTGCTTGAGGGCGTCGCGCCGCAGCGCCATGAAGCTGCCCAGCAGCATCGTGGCCGTGCCGATCGGGATGATCACCATCGACCAGACCGGCGTCACGCCGTCGAAGACGGGCACCATCCGGCCCGCGAGGTAGACCCCCGCCTTGACCATGGTGGCCGAGTGGAGATACGCGCTGACCGGTGTCGGCGCCGCCATCGCGCCGGGGAGCCAGAAATGCAGCGGCCACTGCGCGCTCTTGGCAAACGCGCCGGTCAGGCACAGCAGCAACCCCGCCACGAGCGTCGGCCCGCTGGTCAGCGCGCCCGAGTCGGCCAGCGCGAGCAGCCCGCTGAAGGTCCAGGCATCGGTGTGGACGCCGACGAGAATGAGCCCCGCCATCAGCGCCAGGCCGCCGATGCCGGTGGTCATCATCGCCTGCATGGCGCTGGTGACTGCCGACGGGTCGTCGCGGTCCCACCCGATGAGCAGAAACGAGCTGATGCTGGTGAGCTCCCAGAACAGCAGCATGAGCAGCAGGCTGTCGGAGAGCACGAGCCCCATCATCGCGGTGATGAAGAGGCACAAGCTGGGGTAAAAGCGGTAGAGCGCGTCGCGGTCGGGCCCGAAGTAGCCCCGGGCATAGAGCACGATCACCACGCCCATCAGGCTGACCAATAGCGCGAAAAACAGCCCCAGCGCGTCGCCGTGGAAGAGCAGGTCAAGGTGCAGCGCGGGCATCCACGGATAGCCGACGGCCGACGTCGCCCCGCCCGCGGGGAGGTAATGGTGGTAGGCATAGTGCCCCAGCGCCGCGGCGGCCGACAGGGGCCCCGCCAGCGCGACCAGCACCCGCAGCATCACCCACGCCCGGGGCAGCGCGAGTGTGACCGCCCCCGCCGCCGCGGGTGCGAACACTGCGATCGCCAGAAGAGCAAAGACCGACATAGCCCGCGCGCATCCTAACGGTCAGGCACAACCGCACAAGCGCATGCACCAGCCGGTCCGGCTCCCTTGCCGCCCCGCGATCCCGCGCCCAATCACCATGCCCCACTCGACCACGCAGCCCGAACGCGAAGCCGCGCCCAATCAAAAAGCCCTGTCCGATGACACAGCCAGCCGGTCAGGAAGCACAGCCGATCGCGCAGCACAGCCCGAACTAGACCGAGAAGCCCTGCCGATCAGGCAGCCCAGCCCTGCCCAACCACGCGACGGCTCCTGCGATTGATGGTCACCCACACGCCCAGGCCAGATGCGCCCGCGCGGCTGACCCGCTCACCCGCGAATGAGCTGCGTTCAGTGTGACGCCTCGGCCGCCAGCTCGTCGGGCGTCTTGTGCGGCTCCTTCGAACCGAACAGCAGCGACGCGACGATGCCGCCCGTCAGGATCAGCAGCACCACGCCCAGCAGATACAGGTTGAAGTTCTCGCCCAGCATCGCCTTGAGCTGGGTGTGGGTCATCATCTTGACGCCCACCAGCATCAGCACCACCGCCAGCGACACCTTGAGATACTTAAACATGTCGATCAGCCCGGCCAGCGCGAAGTAAAGCGACCGGAGCCCGAGGATCGCGAACACGTTGCTGGTAAACACCAGGAACGGGTCGGTGGTGATGGCGAAGATGACCGGGATCGAATCGACCGCGAAGATCAGGTCGGTGAACTCCACCAGGATCAGCGTCACAAACAGCGGCGTCATCATCAGCGCGCCGGCCTTGATCTTCTCCATCCGCTCAACCGCCGGATCGGGGAGCGGCTTCTCACCCTCGACGGCGGCCATGTGGCTCTTGTCCGACCCGGCGCGGACAAAGAAATGCTGCCCGTGAAAGCGGTCGGTCATGGGGAACATCCGCTTGGCGAGCCTGACCACGATGTTCTGGCTCGGGTCGGTATGCCCTTCCTTCATCAGCAGCATCTTGATGCCGGTGAAAATCAGGAACGCGCCAAAGACATAGATGATCCACGTGAACTGCTTGATGAGCTGCACCCCGATGGCAATCATCACGCCGCGCATCAGCAGCGCCCCGAGAATGCCCCAGAACAGCACGCGGTGCTGATACTGCGGCGGCACCGCGAAAAACGCGAAGATCATCGCGATGACGAAGATGTTGTCGACCGACAGCGACTTCTCGATCAGGTAGCCGAAGATGTACTTTTCCGTCGCCGCCCGGCCGTCGTTGATGCCCTGGGGATTGGTCGGCGTCACCGCCATGATGTCGACGACGCTGGTGGTATCGCCTTCCTGGGGCAGGCCGAGCCCCAGCCAGTGTCGCTCATAGGCGAAGTAGACGAACACCGAGAACGCCAGCCCCAGCGTGATCCAGACTGCCGACCACCCCAGCGCCTCCCGCATCTTGACCACGTGGGCCTTGCGGTGAAACACGCCCAGGTCCAGCGCCAGCATGGCCAGGACGAATGCGATAAAGCCGATCCAGATCCAGATGATCACGTAACACGCCTTCTACAACAGGGTTAGACAAACTGCCATGCTCAAATCGCCTGAGCGCTGGAGCTCGACGGCAGGCCTGCATCAGGCGTGCCGCGTTGCCGCCAATGCCCGGCCAGCGTGACCGACAGGGTGATGACTGTCAGCGGGATGACGAACGCCGCCATCGCCAGTTGATACGCACCGAAGGCCGCATGGTCGTAGGCATCGAGAATGAGATAGGCCGTGTAGGCGGCGTAATAAAACAGGAACACCGCGCCTTCCCACCGGGCGATGGTCCCGCCCGTGAAGAAGACCGGCACGCACGCGACCGCCACCGCCAGCATCACCGGGCCGTCGAGCCAGATGATCTGCTCGCCCGCCATGAGCCCGCCGGGCGCGACGATGCTGCTGATGCCCAGGATGCCCAGGATGTTGAAAATGTTGGACCCGACGACGTTGCCCACGGCAATATCCCGCTGACCCCGCACCGACGCCATGAGGCTCGTCGCCACTTCGGGCAGGCTCGTGCCGGCCGCGATGATCGTCAAACCGATCACCAGTTCGCTCACGCCCAGCGATCGGGCCATCGCCACCGCACCGTCCACCAGCCACCGCGCCCCCAGCACCAGCAGGCCCAGCCCCACGAGGACCAGCGTCACCATGATCACGATCTGTTTCGCCGAGCGCCGCACCGGCGTCGGCGCGGGCGTAACCGGCGCGGGCGTTGCCGGTGCGGGCGTTGCCAGTGCGGGGGTGGTCGACGCGTCGAGTAGGTCTTTCGCCTGTTCACGGAGGCCCATACGGACGAGCCAGCCCACGTAGACCACCAGCCCGATCACCAGGATCGCCCCGTCGAGCGCCGACACCCGGCCGTCGAGCATCATGACCAGGGCCACGACCGACACCGCAACCATCACCGGTACGTCGAGGCGGATGAGTTGCCGTGACACCGCCAGCGGCACGATCATCGCCGACAGGCCCAGGATCAGCAGCACGTTGAAGATGTTGGAGCCGATGACGTTGCCGACCGCGATATCGCCCTGGCCGCCGAGCCCGGCCTTGACGCTCACGGCGAGTTCCGGGCTCGAGGTGCCAAACGCCACCACGGTCAGCCCGACGATCAGCGGAGAAATCCCCACCATCTCCGCGAGGGAGGATGCGCCGCGCACAAGCAGTTCGGCGCCGCCGATAAGCAGCCCGAGCCCGAGCACGAAGAGGATGATTGTCAGAGCGTCCAAGTCCCTACCGCCCACCGTCCTTCTGCCGAGGCCAGAGGGCCCCGGCCGACTCAATCAAAGATCTCGCGCCACCACGACTTGCGACGCTTGTACTCGTACTTGTATCCGTACTTGCTGTCATCCAGATCCGGTCGATACGGATAGGGCGGCTGCTGCGGATACCCCTGGGGCTGAACCGGCGGCGCCGGGGCGGCCGGACGGGGCGTCGCGGCAGCCTCCATGGTCGCGGCACGCTCGATCAGCTTGTCGAGCTCGCCGCGGTCAAGCCAGATGCCGCGACAGTTGGGGCAGTAATCGATTTCGATTCCCTGCCGGTCGGACATCTTCAGATCGGTCTCTTTGCATACCGGGCACTTCATGGCTCAGTCCCTTCTGCCCGGCGACCACAAGGGCCGCGAGGGGCCGCAGACGGTAGTAATCCCATCGACCGGAGGCGATTAGAATCACAGCCGGCGATTTCACTCGATGCTAACCACAGAACATATCGACACTTACGGCAATCATCACCGACGCGCACGGGTGCACCGTTGTACCCGCTTTTACGCGGCCATCGACAGCGCGCCCTGCGAACGGGCGGTTTGCGCCGTCTGCCGAGACCGCCACCATTTCTCAAACGAGATGACCGGCAGGATCGTCGCGCCGGCGAGCACCGCCACCACGACGTCCCGCAGGCCCAGCGAATGGCTCTCGAACACCCGCTGCAGCGGCGGGAAGTAAATGAACAGCGCCTGCAGCACCAGCAACGCGCCGATGCCGATGAACACCGTCCTGTTGGAGAACAGCCCGATCGTAAAGACGCTCTGCTTGAGGCTGCGGCAGTTCAGCATGTAGAAGATCTGGAAGAAGATCACCGTGGTGACCGCCATCGTCTGTGCCTCGGCCAGCGCGGTGCTTTGGCCGACGCCCAGCCCGATCGCACGGGTGTACTCCCAGTAGAACAGCCCGACCGCGCCCGCGGTCATGAGCGTCGCCGCCACGAACGTTCGGCCGATGACAAAACCCGAGAGCACCGGCGCATCGGGCCTGCGTGGCGTGCGACGCATGACATCGGGCTCCCGGGCCTCAAAGGCCAGCGGCAGCGCCAGCGCCACGGTCGCCACCAGGTTGATCCACAGCAACTGCGTCGGCAGCATGGGCAGCAGCAGTTCGCCCGTCGTGGCATCAAAGGGGAAAAACGCCACCGCCGCCATCAGGATCATCGCCAGCCCGAGGTTGGTCGGCAGCACGAACGCGAGCGACTTGATGAGGTTGTCATAGACCCGTCGGCCTTCTTCGACGGCCGCCGCGATCGACGCGAAATTGTCGTCGGTGAGCACGACGTCCGCCGCCTCCTTGCTCACCGCGGTGCCCGTGATGCCCATCGCGACGCCGATGTTCGCCTGCTTGAGCGCCGGCGCGTCGTTGACGCCGTCGCCGGTCATTGCCACGACGTGGCCCTGCTTCTGCAACGCCTCGACCAGCCTCAGCTTGTGCTCGGGCGCAACACGCGCAAAAACGTTGTGCTTCACGGCCGCCTCGCGCAACTGCTCGGGCGACATCTCGGCCAGCTGCTGCCCGGCCATCGCGCCCGCGTCGGTCAGGATGTTGAGC
>CAZBOE010000231.1:0-6164 GCA_964493365.1 uncultured Tepidisphaeraceae bacterium
AGGCGCTAGCTCATGGCACTTTCCCAAGTGAGAGCCGGCGGGCCCGGCGCCCCCCAATTTGACATCCGGCGGCTCCTCGATAATCATTTCTCGGTTCGCGGTCGCCCACGGTCGGGCGATCGCTGAGCGCCAGTCATCACTGCAACCGATCCACACCATGAGCGATACAGCCGTCGCAACGATCAACGAACGGGCCGCCGAAGAGTTTTACAAGAAGGGCACGGAAGCCGAAGGCGCCGGCCAGAACGAGAAGGCCATCGATTTCTACGAACGCGCCCTGACCGAGAACCCCGACCACGACGACGCGATCTTCCGCCTTGCCGTGCTGTACGACCGCCAGGCCGACGACGCCAAGGCGATTGAGCTGTACGAGCGCCTGTGCACCAGCGCCCCCGTTCCGGTCAACGCGCTGGTCAACCTGGCCATCCTCTACGAAGACAACAACCACTACGAGGAAGCCCGCCGCTGCCTCGAAGCCGTTCTCTCGACCGACCCCAACCACGAGCGTGCGCGGCTCTACATGAAGGACGTCGAGTCGGCGCGCTCGATGTTCCTCGACGATGACGACCGCTCGGGCAACCGCAACGCCGTCCTCGAGATCCCCATCACCGATTTCGAGCTCTCCGTCCGGTCGCGCAACTGCCTCAAGAAGATGAACATCCGCACGCTCGGCGACCTGCTCAAGACCACCGAGCAGGAGCTGCTGAGCTACAAGAACTTTGGCGAAACCAGCCTCAACGAGATCAAGAGCCTTCTCGCCTCGAAGGGCCTCCGTCTCGGTCAGGCCATCGACGGCGGCGCCAGCGGCACTGCCGGCCTCGCCGCACGCCGGCCGCCCAGTGTCGGCAGCAATGTCTCGCCCGACATCCTCAACAAGACTGTCGGCGACCTCGAGCTGTCTGTCCGATCGCGCAAGGCGCTGCAGCGTCTCAACATCAACACATTGGGCGAACTGGCCGCCCGCACCGAAGACGAGTTGCTGGGCTGCAAGAACTTCGGGCAGACCAGCCTCAATGAGATCAAGCAGCAGCTCGCGCAGGTGGGCCTGGGCCTCCGCAAGCTCGAAGAGTAAGCCGCAGCGGCTCACCGGCCCATCGCGTGACGGCTATCCCGGCCGATCGGCTGACTTGCCGGTGTGCCGTTGCCCAAGCCGGGCCGCGACAGCGACGGTGAGCATCGCCCGCTGATCGGCCGCAAGCTGGCTGCGGCATTGGTTGCCTGACGGTTTCGCGAACGTCGCCACCCTGTGATCACCGGTCGGTGATCAGCAGACGTGTCGATGCCGCTGATTCGCAGCCCATGATCTCCGGTGATCGCCCGCCCGTGATCGTCCGCGGTCGATGTGACTGACCTTCATCCTGCCGAAGCAAACGTCGTTCGCGGCGTCGTGTCGGTATGGCGCATCACACGGATGGCGCGATTGTTCGCCGCCCCTTGTTTGTCGATCTCGTTGGTTCGATCATCGCGTTCATTGGCTGGCCCCGTTTGTCGGATCGCCCCGTTCTCCGGGGGGGCGTCTGACCTGATCAGAGTGTCGCCGCCGCCCGCTGCGGGGGGCGAACCGGCATACTTCAACCTCATCCACCCGGGTTGCCGACATTGATCTCCATGCCGCAACACCGACAAAGCCTTTCGTATTTCGCCCGGCTGATCCCGCTGCTGGTGTTGGCGTTGCTGCTGCCGACCGGCTGCGCCCGCGATCAGCAGTCGGCCGCCGCCATGCAGGCCGCCAAGGGCACGCCGATCGTGCGTGTCAGGCTGCTGTCCGGCCAGTCGCAGGTGGCGATCGCCGCCACCGCCCCGCCCATGGTCAAGGTCGGCGCCACGGCCGCCCCGCGCCGCCTGAGCGTCGCCCCCAATGCGCCCGTCAACGTCACCCATGCCGCCTCGGGCTGGAGCATGGGCAATGTCCTGGTCGGCCAGGGTGAGCTCACCGTCGAGCCACCGGTACAGCATCATCTCACCGTCAACGGCACGCCTTATCGCGGCTCGGTCCGGCTTGTGCCCACCGGCGCGGGAAGGTTCGACGTCATCAACGATGTCGACATCGACAGCTATCTCAAGAGCGTCGTCTCCAAGGAACTGCTGCGCAACTGGCATATCGAGGCGTTTAAGGCCCAGGCCATCGCAGCGCGAACCTATGCGCTCTACGAGGTGGCGACCGCCGGCAAGGGCCGCCACTGGGATGTCTGGCCAGACGTCCGCAGCCAGGCCTACGGGGGCCTCGACGCCGAGACCGACAAGAGCGTCGAGGCGGTCGAAGCCACCACCGGCGTCGTCGTCGCCTGGGGCCAGACCCGCGGCCAGGAAAAGATCTTCAAGGCCTATTTCAGCGCCTGCTGCGGCGGCGTCGGACAAAGCGCCCTCGACGCCTTCGGCGACCCCTACTTCCCCCCGCTGGATGCCAAGAACGTCGGCACACTCTGCTCAGAGTCGCCGCGATTCAACTGGAGCACGATCACACTCTCCAAGCCCGAGCTCACCCGCCGAATCCGCTACTGGGGACAGCGCAAGGGCCGCGCCGAGCAGAACATCGCCACCGTCACCCGGATCGACGTCCAAGCCCGCAACCGATACGGCCGGCCCGTCCGCTTCCTGGTCACCGACGCCCGCGGCGCCCGCTATAGCCTCGCCGGCGAAGAACTCCGCTGGGCCGTCAACTCGCTCGGCTCAGACAAAACCCTGCTCAGCAGCTATTTCAACCCCGTCGACGCGGGCGACTCCATCCGCTTCACCGACGGCCACGGCTTCGGCCATGGCGTCGGCCTCTGCCAATGGTGCGCCCAGGTCCGCGCCACCCGCGGCCAGCGCCACGAAGACATCGTCCTCCTCGCCTACCCCGGCGCCCGACTCGTCAGAGCCTATTGACGGATTGGAGAATGAGGAGTGATGAATTGAGGAGTGACGAATTGATGGGATGACGAATTGAGGGGGTTACGCATTGACCCGTAGCGCCATTGATGCATGACGCGTTGATGCCATAACGCATTGATGGGATGACGCATTGACCGGCAGCGCCGTTGATGCGTGTCGCACTGACCTGTAACGAATTGATGATGCGTGACAAATGATGCGGCGCATGGTCACGCTGTTGTCGGCCAACACCTTGCGGCCGCTCCCAGTCAACCCGCCACGCGTCCATTCGTCATCCCATCAATTCGTCATCCCATCAATTCGTCACTCATCACACCTCTCGATCGACGGCGGCGGCGACGCGCTTGATCGACTTCATCATGTCGGCGAACTGCTGCGGGGTGATGGATTGGGCGCCGTCGGTGAGGGCATGCTCCGGGTCGTTGTGGACTTCGATGATCAGCCCGTCGGCGCCGGCGGCCACCGCGGCCCGGCACATCGCCGGCACGAGCGATGCCTTGCCCGTGCCCTGGCTCGGATCGACCACCACGGGCAGGTGGGTCTGGTTGTGCAGCGCCGGGACGGCCGCGAGGGCGAGCGTGTTGCGGACATATTCTTCGTACGTGCGGATGCCGCGTTCACAGAGCATTACCTGATTGTTCCCGCGGGAGAGGATGTACTCGGCCGCCAGCAAAAACTCTTCGAGCGTCGCGCTGAGTCCCCGCTTGAGCAGCACGGGCTTGCGCTGGTCGCCCACCGCCTGCAGCAGGTTGAAGTTCTGCATGTTTCTAGCGCCGACCTGCATGACGTCGGCATACTTCGCCACCAGCGCCACCTGTTCGACCGCCATCACCTCGGTGACGATGGCCAGCCCGGTCTGCTCGCGGGCCTCGGCGAGCAGTTCGAGGCCCTTCTCGGCCATGCCCTGAAAGCTGTAGGGATTGGTGCGCGGCTTGAACGCCCCGCCGCGAAGCCCGACCGCGCCCGCTTCCTTCACCGCGTGGGCGATCTCGAGCAACTGCGTGCGGTTTTCGACCGAGCAGGGCCCGGCGATGACCCCGACCTTGACCCCGCCCACCGCGGCGCCGACGCGGTTGCCCATCTGGACGACCGACCGCTCCTTCTTCATCTCAAGGCTGGCCATCTTGTAGGGCGCGAGGATGGGCATGACCTTGTCCACGCCCGATACGTTTTCAAGGGCGCTGCGTTCCTTGAGCCGCTCGTTGCCGACGCACGCGACCACGGTGCGCTCCGTCCCGACGATGACGTGATCTTTGAGTCCCATTTCCCGCACCAGCTCGACGACATGCGACACCTCTTGCTGGGTGGCGCCTTGTTTCATGACGACGATCATGACAGACCTCCGAAAAAGTCGGCCGACCGCCAATGCAGGATCCGCAGCACCAGACCGCGGGAGGTTGTGACGAGGCGGGCAACCATGGGCAACGTGACCGATTCAACGCAAAGAGCCTCAGGATTGTCCTGAGGCTCCGGGGCTTACACTCGTTTCGATGGCGACAGCCGTTCAGGACAGACGGCGATTGGCCTGGCTGGTAAACCAGTAAAAACCAAAGCCGAACTGGGCGAACGAGATCACCATGCGTGGGGAGAGATATACCACGGGTTGCGGCCGTGTCAAACGAGCCGTCACACCTGCCGTGGATTGGCCGGGCCCGCCGGCCGGCCGCGGGTCGTCCTGACGCCGGACCGTTCGCCGAGCCCCCGGGCGCAAGGCGATGTTGCGGAAACACCGTGTCGGCGCCGCCGTCTGCATCCGACGACTGTTGCCGTTTGGCAATCGGCGGCCGACGGCGCGACGACCGCCGATCGTGCGGCCGGTGGCGTCAGGGGTTGGTCTGGCTGAGCGGATGGGTGGCGCGTTGCCAGTCGTGCAGCGACCGGACGGCCGGGACGGGCCGCGGTGCGTCAGGGTCGAGGGGGAGGATGACGTTGTTCTGATCGACCGCCAGTTCGCCCGGGCCGCCCACCAGCGGCGGGCTGCCGTCGACAAAAAAGCGGTTGTCGACCAGTTCCATGCCGACGCAGTCGCGAGAGGCCAGCAGGATCAGCGGGCGCACCGGCTCGGCGAGGCGGTTGAGAATGACGAACACATTGCCGCGGATGATGTGGTCAAAGCTGGCATCCTTGGCCGCCATCGCGGTGAATCGTTCGACGATGAACCGGTTGTCGGTGACGATCCAGTTTTCATTCAGGCCGCCGAAAACGATGGCGCCCTTGGCAGCGGTCAGGTCGTTTGCGCGGATGACGTTGCGCGGGCCGCTCGGACCGTGGATGTCGGCTTCGGGCATCGAGCCGTAGATGCCAAAGCCATACGACTGCTTGCCCCTGCCGTCGACCACGCAGTTCTCGATGAGGTTTTCGAACGACCAGCCGGCGTGAAACTGGAGGTCTGAGCCGATGAAGACCGAGTCGCGGATGACGTTGCCCGATGAGGCCCACTGGATGCACGGCCCATGGCGCAGGCTGGTCGTGCGGACGTTGGACATCAGGCAGTCCCAGTTGAAGCTGAAGAAGCCGGCATAGGCGGTGCCGCCGCCGCCTTTGAACCAGGCGTCGTGAAACTCGCTGTCGGTGATCTGGCAGTGCTTGGTGTTGTCCATGTCAACGGGATGTCGCCCGGGCTTGGTGAGCCGGACGCGGCTGACGTGGGAGTCGACGGCGTATTGCATGCCGATCAGGCTCGTCCAGATGGGGTGGGCCTGCTCCATCGACAGGTCTTCGACGCCGCAGTGCACGACGGGGCTCACCTTGGAGACGGTCGTTCCGTCGGCGGCCGACCAGTCGATGCGCAGGGGCTGCGTGAAGCGGACGGTGGAACCGGCGACCGACTCGACCACCATCAGGGCCCTGCGGGGAAGGTAAGGGCATTTCGTCCGCAACCGCTCGAGAAAGTTGGGGGTGGTGGGCGTGTGAACGAGGACGATATCGCCGGGCTTGAGGCTTGCGGCCGAGTCGAGCGTCATCTCGAAGCTGCCGCGGGCGGCGTCGTTGCTGAGCTTGTGGCGCGGCCCCGCGTTCTGGCGGCCCTGGAACTGAAACGCGGCATTGATCTGCGGGCGATTTCGCTCCCGATGACGCGGCGAGATGTCGACGCGAACGCGGGCCTCGGCGGTCTGCCCGTCGCTCCACTCGGCGCTGGCGACCAGTTCGACCGGCCCAGGCGGGGCATTCTTCTCGACGAGCTCCCAGCCGCGGAAGACGAGCTGAAAGCGGCCGCCGTCGCCTTGCGATACGCCGCCTTCGCGGATGACGCGGCCGTTTGAGGTCACCCTGAGGCTCTTGAGGTTTTC
>CAZBOE010000231.1:6207-6498 GCA_964493365.1 uncultured Tepidisphaeraceae bacterium
TCGAAGAAGTCGGCCGGGTGGCGAGGGTCGCCGTCGGCGATGTCGCCGAAGCGGAGCTCGCCCGGTTTTGGCGCAAAGCGGAAGAGCACGCGGGTTTGGTCGGGCCCCGCACCGCGGATGACGATGCGGTCGCGATTCACCCGTACCGGTTGATCGAGGTGATATTGGCCGGGCCCGAGCAGGATGACGGCGCCGGCTTCTCCGGCGGCAGCGATGACCACGGCGGCGTGTATATCGCCAGCGCCTGCACCGTCACCACGCAGACGGCGTGCGCTTCTCCCAACTACTGGA
>CAZBOE010000232.1:0-6465 GCA_964493365.1 uncultured Tepidisphaeraceae bacterium
AGGACCCTGCGGCGCTGTCGGCGTATGTGCAGATCGTGAACAGCTATTCGGCCATGGGACAGTCGGCCGAGGCGCGGGCTGCCAACGAGCGGGCGAAAGTGCTGCTCGACCGCATGCCCCCTGAAGCATTTGAAGCCGGGAGCCTGCCGCGCAGCTACTGGGAACAGTGGCTGGAATGGAGCGGCAAGTCCGGGTTGTGGGCGTCGTCGGCATCGAGGTGATTCTCGACGCCGCGTCGCATGTGTACCGCTGGAGTGCCTGTCGGTCGGTGCGGGCAATCACCGACCGACGGGCCGCCGCGGATGGGCATCGAAGCGTCGCTTCCCTGCGGGGGCGATGCGGAAAGGGCACGGATGACCGTCACAGTGGATGTCGTGCTGGAGGCGCTGGAGGAGCAGGTCGAGTGGTACAGGCGGCTTGCCAAGCTGGCGGAGCTTCAGCACGAGCACGTGCAGCACAGCCGGATGGAAGAACTGCTGGAACTGCTGGCCCGGCGGCAGGAAGTGCTGGACGTGGTCGGGCGTCTCGAGCAGACGATCCGCCCGGCGCGCAATCACTGGAGCGACTATCTCGCGGGCCTGAGCGAGTCGGATCGGGCGCGGGCGTCGTCGGCGATGGGCGAGACGCGCGAACTGCTTGAGCAGATCGTGTCGGCCGACCGGAACGACGCGCTGGTGCTGCAGCAGCGCAAGCTCAACATCGGCCGGCAGATCGACCAGGCGGGCGCGGCGCGTCAGGTCAACCGTCAGTACGCCGCGTCGGCGTATACCGCGCCCAGGCGGGTCGAAGTGGCGGGCTGAGGCCGAAGGCGGGAAGGCGACGCGCATCGAGCCAGGCCGCGGGACGGCTGGCATGGCCGACCGGTTCGAATGCGGATCGGATCCGACGGCGGTGAGAAGCACTGGCAGCGCGAGCCAGCCGCGACGGATTCGGTTGCCGATCAGGTTCGACGGCCGATCGTTGACGGCAGACCGCGTGAGAAGGTGGCGCGGGTGTTAGTGCGGTGCGGGCGAGGGTGTTGCAGTTGTGGGTGAGTCTGCGATGGGCGGTGTCGATATGGTCGGTTCGATCGAGCGGGATGTGGTGGTGGCAGAGCCGTCGGCCGGCGCGCATGCGCGGCGGATCGAAGAGCTCGGCCGGATCATCATGGCGTACTCGGAGGTGACCGATAAGCTGCAGGCTTCGCACGAGCAGTTGCAGCAGACGGTGACGGCGCTGCGCGAAGAGCTGGGCGAGAAGAACCGGCTGCTCGAGCGGCGCAACCGGCTGGCGGCGCTGGGTGAGATGGCGGCGGGCATGGCACACGAAATCCGCAACCCGCTCGGGGGCATCGCGCTGTATGCGTCGATGCTGGCGCGCGACGTCGAACACAAGCCCGAGAGCTTGGGCCTGGTGCACAAGATCAGCGGCGGTGTGAAGCGGCTGGAGGCGCTGGTGAGCCAGGTGCTGCAGTTCACGCGTGAGATTCGCCCGGCAAGGGCGGAGTGCGACCTGGTGTCGGTGATTCGCGACGCGCTGGATCTTTCGGCCGGTCGGCTGGATGCGTGCGGCGCGTCGCTGCATACGTCGGGCCCCGCGGCGCTGCGGGTGGTGGTCGATCCGCTGCTGATGGGCCAGTGCGTGATGAACCTGGTGATCAACGCCGCCGAGGCGGCGGGGCAGGGCGGCGCGGTGGATGTGGCGTGGTCGAAGGATCAGCGGGGCGTGTGCATGTCGGTGAGCGACAACGGCCCGGGCATCGCCCCCGAAGTGATGGACCGCATCTTCAACCCGTTTTTCACGACCAAGGATCACGGCACCGGGTTGGGCCTTGCGATTGTGCACCGGATCGTCGAGGCGCACGATGGAACCATTGTGGCACGAAACATCGAGCCGCGCGGGGCGCGGTTTGAGATCAGGCTCGGATAGGGGAAAGACGACGCGGGGTCGAACGACGGCTTGAGGGACTCAAGCGGGAGAAGCACGGATGGCTCGGATACTGATCTGCGACGACCAGGACATGATGCGGGATTCGCTGTGCTCGCTGCTCCTGCGGGAGGGGCACGAGGTGGTTGCCGCCACCGACGGCCCGTTTGCGCTCTCGAAGCTGACCGGCGGGCGGTTTGACCTGCTGATCACCGATCTGAAGATGCCGCGGATGACGGGCATCGAGCTTCTGACCGAGGCGAAAAAGGTCAGGCCCGATATGCCGGTGGTGTTGATGACGGCGTTTGCCACCGTGCAGACCGCGGTCGAGGCAATGAAGCTGGGGGCATACGACTACATTCAAAAGCCCTTCGACGGCGACGAGATCAAGCTGCTGATCGAGCGCACGCTCGAACACAGCCGGCTGCGGCTGGAAAATGCGGCGCTGCGAAGCATGGCCGAGACGCAGCAGGTGGCGCGGCCGCTGGTGGGCAGCGGGCGGGCGATGGAGTCGATCCGCCGGAACATCGACCTGGTTGCCCGGAGCAACGCGACCGTGCTTGTTCGCGGCGAAAGCGGCACGGGCAAGGAAGTGGTGGCGCGGGCGATCCACGCCCAGAGCGACCGCCGCGACCGCCCGTTCCTGGCGGTTAACTGCGCGGCGCTGTCGGAGAACCTGCTCGAGAGCGAGCTGTTTGGTCATGAGAAAGGCGCATTCACCGGCGCCGATCGTCTTCGCCGCGGGCGGTTTGAGCTGGCCGACGGCGGCACGATCCTGCTCGACGAGATCAGCGAGATTTCGCCTTCGATGCAGGCCAAGCTGCTGCGGGTGCTGCAGGAGAGCTGCTTTGAGCGGGTCGGCAGCAGCCTGACGACGCATGTCGATGTGAGGGTCATCGCCACGAGCAACCGCGACCTCGAAACCGCGGTGAGGGAAGGCAAGTTTCGCGAAGACCTGTTTTACCGGCTCAATGTCGTGCCGATCGAGCTGCCCCCGCTTCGCGAGCGCGGCGACGATGCCGTCGAGCTGGCGCGTCATTACGCGGCGCAGATCGCCCGGCGTGACCGCAGGGCCGTGCGCGAGCTCGATGCCGACGCGGTGTCGGCCATCACGGGATATCACTGGCCGGGCAACGTGCGCGAACTGGTGAACATCATGGAGCGGGCGCACGTGCTGGAGAGCGACGCGGCTTTCATCCGGGGCGAGACGATCGGCCCCTGGCTCAAGGGCGCGGTGGGCGTCAAGGCCGGCAGCGCGGCCGAGACGCTGGCGGGCCAGCCGCTGGCCGACATCGAGAAGCGGGTCATCCTCAGCACGCTGCAGCAGTTCAAGGGCCACCGGGTCAAGACCGCCAGCGCGCTGGGCATCGGCGTGCGCACCCTGGGCATGAAGCTCAAGAAGTGGCGCGAAGAGGGCGAGTTGGTCGAGGCATGAGCGGCGCAGAGTCTGCGCGTGGGCGCAGACCATGCGCGTTGCGATCGGCGCGGTGCCTCGCTGCGGGTGTGAGAATGAACGGGATTTTTCGAGTCGACGGCTGGCACGGGCTTTGTGCAGGAGCGTCGGAGAGCTGAAAGGCAAAGGCGGCCATGGCGAGCACGTTCGTAAACCGGCTGATCAACCAGGGCAACGCCCCGATCCTTGAGCAGGTGGTGCGCTTCACCGGGAAGCGCCATTTGCTGCTGGCCGAGAACATCGCCAACGTCGACACGCCGTACTATCAGCAGAAGGACCTTTCGACGCGGGCCTTTCATGACGCGCTGGCGCGGCGTGTCGAGATGCGCAAGGGTGCGCCGGTCGGGTCGGTGCGGTTTGACGGTGTGCTGCCGCCGGTTGAAGCCGAACGCAGCAACCTGCTGTTCCACGACGGCAACAACCGGTCGGTGGAAGAGCTGATGACCGA
Organism: uncultured Tepidisphaeraceae bacterium; assembly: GCA_964493365.1. GTDB lineage: Bacteria > Planctomycetota > Phycisphaerae > Tepidisphaerales > Tepidisphaeraceae > CAZBOE01. The sequence goes on from CAZBOE010000232.1 coordinate 3,807, forward strand.
GCTGGGAAAGAACGCGATGATGCACAACATGGCGACGGAGTTGCTCAGGCGGCAGTTCAGCTCGATCGAAAACGCGCTCAAGGAACGTGTGCAATAAGGGTCGAAAGCAGTAAACACGGGTAGTAAGCAGATGCAGACGGAAAAACGAAGTGTATAGTCTGGGGCCGGTGATCCCTTCGGCGACCGCTGGCCACTTCTACCCGCAACGGGCGGTTTGATTATGTTTGAAGCGCTGGACATCGGAGCAAGTGCACTGCGGGCGCAGCGGACGCGGCTCGACACGATCGCCCAGAACGTGGCGAACGTGAACACCACGCGTGACGTCAACGGCGCCGCCAATCCTTACAAGCGGCGGTTTGTCGTCTTTGCCCCCGGGCAGGCGGGCGACGCCGCGAAGCCGGGCGTGCATGTGAAGGAGATTGCGGTCGATCGGTCGTCGCCGCAGCGGAAGTATCAGCCGGGTCATCCCGATGCGGGTCCGGATGGCTATGTGAAGTATCCGAACGTGGACCTGCCGGTGGAGTTTGTCGACGCGCTGGGCGCCTCCCGGGCCTATGAAGCGAACGTGACCATGATCGAGACGAGCAAGGCCATGATGAACGCGATGCTGCGGCTGATCGCGTGATGGTCGGTGCGGATGAAAGAAGGATGAAGCCGTGGTTGACGGACTAAACAACCTTTCGATCGGCAAGCCGGGCGGCGGTGTATCGCCCGGCGGCATCTCGGCCGGCGGCGCGGCGCAGCCGACGACGGGCGGCAGGAGCTTTGCCGACACGCTGCGCGACAGCATCGACGAGGTGACCCGTCTGCAGCGCGACGCCAGTGCGGCGGTGCAGAACCTGGCGACGGGCAAGTCGCAGGATGTCACCGAAGTGATCGTGGCGATGGAAAAGTCGGACGTGGCATTCAAGACCCTGCTGGCGATCCGCAGCAAACTGATGGACGCCTACGACGAAGTGAAGAACATCAGCGTGTGATGATCGGCCCGGGAAGTGGGCGGTCGCAAGTGGGCAGCGGGCCGTCGGCAGCGGGCAAGTGACAACGGCATCGGGTTATTGAGAACGGCATTCGGGAAACCGACAACGGGTGACCGGCGACGTACAACGAACCAATCCTTCCTCGCCCGGCGGAGCCGGGTTGCGGGAGGGTCAACGTGATGATCATCGAGCCAAGGCCATGGAGGGCCGACGACGATGGATACGCTTAAAGCGCAACTGGCGCGGATTCAGCAGCAGCTTGGCGGGCTTTCGGCCAGCCAGAAGATGCTCTCGGGGGCGCTGCTTGCCATCATGGTCATGACCCTGCTCTGGTGGGGCCGTTTTGCGGCCTCGCCCGAGATGGTGCCCGTGCTCGACCAGGGGCTGTCGGTCGAGGAGATGGGCGTCATCAAGACGCATCTCGAGGCGCGGGGCATTCCCTATCGGGTGTCGGGCGACAACCGCGTGATGGTGCCGGCGGCGAGGTCGCAGGAGGCCTTCGTCGAGCTGGCCTACAACCGCAAGCTGCCGAGAAACTCGGCCACCGCGATCGCGAAGCTGGCCGAGCAGCAGTCGCCCTTTGATTCGCTTTACAAGACCAAGCTGCTCGAGCGTGAGAAGAAAGAGCTCACGCTGGCGATGATGATCTCCGACTTTCCGGGTGTGGACTCGGCCGTGGTGGTGATCAATACCGCGGAGCGGCGCGCGTTCGGCGGGCCCGCGAGCGAGCCGTCGGCATCGGTGACGGTGAAGGTGAGCAACGCCACGCTCCCGACCAACACGCTGGCGCTGTCGATCGCCGAGACGGTGGCTCGGGCCGAGGCGGGGCTGAAGGTGGCCGCGGTGTCGGTGATCATCAACGGCGTGAGGATCTATGTCGGCGACGGGCAGGACGACCTGCACATTTCCAGCCAGACCTTGCTGGAAACCCAGCGCCGCTGGGAGAGAACCTACGTCGAAAAGATCACGGGCATGCTCTCGTTCATGAGCAACCCGATTGTCGACGTGACGGTCAAGGTCAACCCCACCGAGGTCACGGAAAACACGCGCACGCTCAACCTCAAGGAGGGCGTCAACACGCCGCGTCTGACCCGGACCAAGTCGGAGGAGAGCAACACCAGCGCTCCCGTGGCGACGCCGGGCGTGGTGCCCAACACCAGCCTGGCGATCGGCGATGCGGGCGGCGGGGCCAGCACCACGCTCAACGACGAAGAGACCGAGTTCACGATCATCCCCGGCACGACCGATCTTCAGAAGCGCACGCCCTCGGGCGAGGCGACGGTGTTGTCTGCGACGGTGCGCGTGCCGCGGAGCTATTTTGTCGAGATCTGGAAGCGTCAGAACCCGACGGCCACGGGTGAGCCCGATGCGGCGGCGGTCGAGGCGATGATCGCGCCGGAGCTGGAGCGCATTCACGACGAGGTGGCGCTGCTGACCGCGGTGGAAGACCGGGCGCAGGTCAAGGTTTCGACCTATATCGATGTCATGCCCAACGCCGACGCGGCGATGGCCGGCAGCGGCATGGATGTGCTCGGGCTGGTCGGGGGCTATGGCAAGGAGATGGCGCTGGGCGTGCTGGCGGCCGCGAGCCTGATGATGGTGTCGATGATGGTCCGCAAGGCCGGCGGCACACCGGTGCTGACCGCGGGCGCGGGTGACGCGGCGACGGCGGTCGCGGGCGT
>CAZBOE010000233.1:0-6405 GCA_964493365.1 uncultured Tepidisphaeraceae bacterium
GCCTGGCTCGCGCCGGGCGAGCCACGCGGCCACCAGCACAGCGACCGCGACAGGCCCCGCAATGGCACCGGTGTGCTTGACGACCATGGCCGCGGCGCACGCGACGCCCACCAGCATGAGCCGCAGCGCGGTCGGCTGCTCGGCCGCTCGCCATACGGCATACATTGCCACGACAACCGCCGTGACCCCCAGCGAATCGGGCGTGCTCAGCGGCGTCATCGCCGCCAGCGTCGGCTCAAAGGTCAGCAGCAGCAGCGCAAGCAGCCCCGAAAAGCCGCCATACAGCCGCTTCGCCCACAGATAACCGACCGCCAGCAGCGGCCACAGCAGCAGAGATTTCCACACCGCCACCACAAGCTGGATCGACTGCACCGAGCCGCGCCCGCGCAGCATCGGCTCGTGGGGCAATCCCGCCGACGGATCGGGCCCCAGCCCCGCCAGCCACACCGGCAGCGCGATCAGCGCCTCGCCCGGCGGCGGATCATTCCAGAGCAGCCTGGCCTCGTGCCCGTCGAGCAGCACGAGCCCGCGGAACAGGTGATATTGCTCGTCCCACGTGGGGCTGTGCGACACCACGATCAGCACGCTCCGCACGATGATGATCGCGAGGGCTCCGAGTGTGAGGGCGTAGAACATCCACCCCGTCGGAATCGAAAGGGCGGACCGGTGCGGCGTGTGCTGGTGGAGTGACTCGCCCACGGTTACCGCCGGTGTGTCATCGCCCGGCGGATCTCGCGGTCGGTCTCTTTCTTGCGGATGGTGTCGCGCTTGTCATGCTGCTGTTTGCCCTTGGCGACGCCGATCTCGACCTTTGCCCGCCCGTCTTTCCAATAAATCGCCAGCGCGACCAGGGTTGTTCCCTTGGCCGAGGTGGCCCCGGCGAGCCGCGTGATCTCGCGCCGGTGGACAAGCAGTTTGCGCGCCCGCTTGGGCTCGTGGCTGACGCCGCCCGCCTTGTCGTAGGGGTCGATGTGGGCGTTTAACAGATACAGCTCGCCGGCCTGGATCATCGCGAAGCTGTCGGCGATCTGGGCCTTGCCCTGCCGGAGCGATTTGACCTCGCTGCCCATCAGCATGATGCCGCACTCGAGCTTGGCCTCGATGAAATAATCGTGAAAGGCCCTGCGGTTCTCGATCCGCGGCGCAAAATCGGGATGTGCGGCTCGACCCTTGGGCATTCCGCCGATCATACGCTCAAGGCGTCGCCGCCGGGAAGTACCGGGTCGAGCCATTCGGGCGAGTGGGCCGCGAGAGACGGGCGATCTGGGCCGGTTGTCCGGGCTCAGCCGCGCAGTTCGCGCATGAGTCCGGGCAGGGGGCTGGCCGGGCTGGTGAGGGAGCGATAGCGGTCGTAAAGCCCGTCGTAGGCCCGCGCGGCCGACCGGTTGGGCTTATAGACCGGGGCCCTGGCAGGCGGAGCCATGGTCTTGACCGCCGACGCGACCGAGGCAAAGCCCGTGGCCTCGCGGCCCGCGGCGATGGCGCCCAGGATGGCAGCGCCCAGCGCCACCGATTGGTCGCTCGCGGCCGGCGTGATCGGCGCGCCCAGCACATCGGCATAGATCTGCATGAGCAGCGGGCTCTTGGCGGGCAGGCCGCCGGAAGCGACATAACGCTTGACCGGCACACCCGCGTCGCGGAGCGTGTCGCGGATCCAGCGCACGCCCAGGGCTGTGGCCTCCATGAGGGCGCGGTAGATCTGCTCGGGGCGGGTCGTCAACGTGAGCCCGACGAGCAGGCCCGAGAGCCGACCATCCATCAGCGGCGTTCGACAGCCGTTGAGATAGTCGAGCGCCAGCACCCCGGCGCTGCCGGGGGCGAGGTCGGCCGCGAGCTTGTTGAGCGTCGCGTGATCGCGCCCGAGCGTGCGCGAGGCCCATGCGAATGCGTCGCCCACCGATGCCTGCCCGGTCTCGTAGCCGAAATAGCCCGGCAGAATGCCCCCATCGACCACCCCGGCAATGCCCGGCGCCAGCGACTCGACGGCCGAGTTGAGCATGTGACACGAACTGGTGCCCATCACCATCACCAACGTGTCGGCCCCGTAGACCCCCGCGCCCGGCACGCCCGCATGCGCATCGATGATCGCGGCCGACACCGGGATGCCCGGCCTCAGGCCCATGAGCTTCGCACAGCCCGGCGAGAGCAGCCCGGCGCGTTCGCCGGGCGCCGCCAGCCTGCCGGGCATGTGCGACTCAACCACATCCGCGAACTTCGGATTGACCGCCTTGAGATAAGCGGGCGAGGGATAACCGCTGTGGGCGTTCCAGCAGGCCTTGTATCCCGCCTGGCAGGTCGAGCGAACGATCGACTCACGCGAGCACGCGGGAAACGGCCCGCAGACGAGCTGCCAGACGAACCAATCGCCGCCCTCGATGAACAGGTCGGCCGCCGCATAGGCGCGCGGCGCGTGGACGAGCGTCTCGAGCATCTTGGGGAAAAACCACTCGAGCCCGATCGTGCCGCCGTAGCGGGCCAGCCAGCGCTCTTTTCGTTCGCGGGCGATCTCGTTGATGCGATCGGTCTCGGCCTTGGCGCCGTGGTGTTTCCACAGCTTCGGCCATGCCAGCGGCTCTCGCTCAAAGCCTTTGACCAGGCAAAGCGGCGTGCCGTCTGACTTCGCGGGCAGCATGGTGCAACTGGTGAAATCGACGCCGATGCCGACGATGTCGTCGGCCGACACCCGCGCCGCCCGCAGCGCCGCCTTGCTGGCGGCCGACGAGGCGCTGAGCCAGTCCTGCGGGTGTTGCAGCGCATAGTCGTGGGGCAGTTTGCCGCCGCCGGTGGGGAGCGACTGGTCGATGACGCCGTGCGGGTAGTTTTTCGAGGCCTGCCCGGCGATCCGCCCGCTGCGCACATCCACCACAAGCACGCGGACCGATTCGGTTCCAAAGTCGAAGCCAAGGGTGTGAGGCATGTTGATTCACCACCGGGAGACTGGATGCTGATTCACCACGGAGACACAGAGACATGGAGGCACTGAGACACGGAGACACTGAGAAGAGCCGGCTGTGGACAAACTCAAGGGCGGGGTGGACGCCAGGCCTGTGCCCGCAAAGGGCCCATCGCCTGAACCGCGGCTATCACTCATCACTCCCCACTCCTCACCTCCCGTGCAAGTGACACGCCGAATACCGTGTCGTTCCCTTGACGGTCAGCGGCAAAAGCATGGGGGTGGCGCGGTCGCAGGGCTCGAAGCATTCGGGGCACCGCGGGTGGAACGAGCAGCCCGCCGGCAGGCGCGAGAGATCGACGGCTTCGCCCATGGTCGAGAAGTTCATCCTCACCGACGGATCAGGCTTGGGCACGGCCGACAGCAGCGTGCGCGTGTAGGGGTGTTGCGGGTCGGCAAACAGGTCGTCGGTGGGGGCGAGTTCGACGATCTTGCCGGCATACATCACCGCGACGCGGTCGCAGATGTGCCTCACCACCGACAGGTCGTGGGCGATGAAGATGTATGACAGCCCGAACTCCTGCTGCAAGTCGGAGAGCAGGTTGATGACCTGCGCCTGCACCGACACGTCGAGCGCCGACACCGCCTCGTCGGCCACGATCAGCCGCGGCCGCATGATCAGCGCGCGGGCGATGCCGATGCGCTGACGCTGACCGCCGGAGAAGGCGTGGGGATAGCGGTTGCGGTATTCCGGACGGATGCCGACGCGGCGGAGAATGGCCGCCACGCGGTCGTCGAGCTCGGAGCCCTTTGCCAGCTTATGGATCACCAGCGGCTCGGAGACGATCTGCTGCACCGTCATGCGCGGGTTGAGCGACGAGAACGGATCCTGAAAGATCATCTGCACGGCGGTCCGCAGCGGCTTGAGCGCGCGGTGGCGAGATCGACGGTGACGCCGTCGTCCTTGCGGAAAATCACCTCGCCCGCGGTCGGCCGAATGGCGCGGAGAATGGCTCGGCCGGTGGTGGTCTTGCCGCTGCCCGACTCACCGACCAGGCCCAGCGTCTCGCCCTCGAGCAGGTCGAAGCTCACGTCGTCGCACGCCTTGACCACGCCCACCTTGCGCGAGATCAGCCCCTTGGAGAAAACCGGATAATGCTTCTTGAGCCCGCGCACGCTCAGCAGCGGCGGCGCCGAGGGGTCGAGCTTTTTCACCGGCGCCGGCAGATCGATGGTCGTCATTGTGCCTCCCGGCCGGTGACGGTGTCGCTGGTCATCTCGTGCTGATCGGAGGCGACATCAACCGACACCTCATCCTTGATCTCGTGCACGCGCACGCACGCCACCTTGTGGCCCGGCGCGATCTCCTCGAGCGGCGGCGGCCCGCCGACGTCGCACCGGCCGGGCACCGCATAGGCGCACCGCGGGTGAAACGGGCAGCCCGGCGGAATCTTGGTCAGCGAAGGCACGCTGCCGGGAATGCTCGGCAGCCTCACGTGCCGCGGGCTGCGGCTGGGCAGCGACCGCAGCAGGCCCACCGTGTATGGATGCCGCGGGCGGGCGAAGATCGTCCGCACGTCGGCGTTCTCCACCACGCGGCCCAGGTACATCACCGCTACGTCATCCGCGGTCTGCGCCACCACGCCCATGTCATGGGTGATCAGCAGCACGCCCGCGCCCAGTTCCCGCTGCAGCCTCACCAGCAGCCCGAGGATCTGCGCCTGGATCGTTACATCCAGCGCGGTGGTCGGCTCGTCGGCGATCAGCAATTGCGGATTGCACACCAGCGCCATGGCGATCACCACGCGCTGCCGCATGCCGCCCGAAAGCTCGTGCGGATATTGCCTCAGCCTGATCTCGGCGCCGGTGATGCCGACCTTGCTGAGCGTCTGGGCGGCCCGCGCCCAGGCCTCCTGCCGGCTGACCTTCTGGTGAATCAGGATCGCCTCGGTGATCTGATCGCCCACGGTGTGGACAGGGCTGAGCGCCGACATCGGCTCCTGAAAGATCATCGCCGCAAGCCCGCCGCGGACGTGATAGAGCCGCTCGTCGTTGTCGCGCAGGCGGCTGATCTCGATCGGCTCTTCGCCCTTGGGATAAAGCTTGACCGAGCCGCCCACGATCCGCCCGGGCGGCTGGATGAGCCGCAGGATCGAATACGACGTGACCGATTTCCCGCAGCCGCTCTCGCCCACCAGCGCCAGCGTGCGGCCGCGCTGAAGGTTGAATGACACCCCGTCGACGGCGCGGATCTCGCCCTCGTCGGTGATGAACCACGTCTTGAGGTCTTTGACCTCCAGCAGCAGGTTCTCCGCGTTGTCCGGGTCGACCGGCTCCGCCGGCAGCGGGTTGCGGTCATCGACGACGGGCGTGTTGGACAGCGTTTGGGACATCACAGTCTCGGTATCACACTCTCTGTTCCGCACCACACTCCGGCCGGCCGACCGGCAGCCGCGGTTAACGCGACGCGTAGGGGTCGGCGGCATCACGCAGGCCGTCGCCAAAGAAGTTGAAGCACAGCACCGTTGCGATGATGTAGGTCACCGGCGCCAGCAGCCACGGATAAACCTCGACCGCCTTGACGTCCATGCAGTCCTGCAGCATCACGCCCCAGCTCACCACCGGCGGACGCAGACCCAGGCCCAGGAAGCTCAGCGACGTCTCGCCCAGGATCATCCCCGGCACGCTCATCGTCAGCGAGACGATGATGTGGCTCGTGAAACCGGGCATCAGGTGTCGGAACAGCACGCGCCCGTGGCTCGCGCCCAGCAGCCGCGCCGCTACGGCATAGTCTTCCTCGCGCAGCGCCAGGATCTTGCCTCGCACGACCCGCGCCAGGCCCGTCCACCCCAGCAGGCTCAGAAGGATGGTGATGCCGAAGTAAACCTTCAGCGCCGACCAGTCGCTGGGCAGCACCGCCGCCAGCGCCAGCCACAACGGAAGCTGCGGAAACGCGTTGACGATCTCGATGATGCGCTGGATCACGTTGTCGGTCCGGCCGCCGATATAGCCGCTGATGCCGCCGATGGTCATGCCCAGCACGAACGTGAAGGCGATGCCGATCAGCCCCACCGAGAGCGACACCCGCGCCCCATACGCCATGCGGCTGAAGATGTCGCGGCCATACTTGTCGGCGCCCACCATGTAAAACGTCGGCATAATGCCCGGCGGCGCCGGCGACTGAGCCCTCAGCGCCGCCCACTCGCCATGATCGACACCGAAGAGGTGCCAGCTCATCGGGATCAGGCCCCAGAAGTAATACGGATCGCCCTTGACGAAAAGCGACAGCGGCACGACCACGTCGGGCAGCTCGACATATCGGCGCTCGAAGGTCACCGGGTCGATGTCGCACCGCATGGCGTAGGTGTGCAGCCCGTGCGAGAAATCAAAGCGGATCAACTGCGGCGGGCAATACCCGTATTCGACATTGCGGAGCCCGGGCGCATAGGGCGCGATCGGCTCGGCGAAGATCGCCATGAAATAGAGCAGGATCAGCACATACATCGAGCCCA
>CAZBOE010000234.1:0-6381 GCA_964493365.1 uncultured Tepidisphaeraceae bacterium
CGGCGGCGTCGGCATTCGAGCTGAACTTCCCCCACCGCAAGCTCGCGGTGATGGTGACGGGCGCGCGAGCCGTGGGGGTCAACTTCATGGTCTTCGGCACGGTGCAGGTGTCTGACGAGCGGCTGCTGATCACGGCTGTGGTGTATGACGTCAACACGCCCCGCCCGCTTGCGGGGCTGAAGGTGCAGGGCAAGTTGAGCGAGGTGTTCGAGCTTCAGCAGCAGATGGCGCTACAGGTGCGTCAGACGATCACCGCGGCGCGTCGGATCGAACGGCCGGCGGATGAGGCGTCGTTCTCGCTGCAGTGAATGGGCCGCAGGGATTGGGCCTGGGCGCGGTGACGTCTGGTGTCGGCCGAGCGGTGTGTGCGGCGGCACGGGTTGTTTTGTTGCGCGCGGTGAGCCGCGGCGTGTGTTTCGGGCATTGATCGAACAGTGACAAGGAGCCGAAGGTGAGATCGGGTTGGCTGTGGATTCTCGGTGTGTCGGCGGCGGTGGTCTGTTCCGCGGTCGGCCGACTGCAGGGCGAAGTGTTGTCGCTCTCGGCGTTCAGCGGGCGCACCGCGCCGGGGTGGAAGTTCATCCGGTCGGGCACAGGCCATGGTGCGTCGCTCACCGCCGGTCGGCACGATCCGGTCGATAACGGCTGGCTGCGGTTGACCAACGGGATCACCAACGAAGCCAACGCTGTGATCTACGATAAAGCGGTCTCGCTGCCAAGCGGCGGCGGACTTCGCGTCGAGTTTGACCTTTCGATCTGGGGCGGCACCGGCGGGCCCAACGGGGGCGACGGGCTGACCTTCTTCCTCATCGACGGCGATACGCCCAGCGTGAAGCCCGGGGCGTATGGCGGGTCGCTCGGCTACGCGCAGCGCGACGGTGTCGCCGGGGCGGCGGGCGGATACCTGGGCATCGGGCTGGACGAATTTGGAAACTTCTCCAACCCGACCGAAGGCCGGGTCGGCGGGCCGGGCGCGAGGCCCAACGCGGTGGTCGTGCGCGGCGAAGCGAAAAGCGGCTATGCCTATCTCGCCGGCACCGAGTCGCACGCACCGGGCTTCTTCGGCAACACCGTCGCGCGGACGCGGTCTTCGGCGCCGGCCGACTATCGGCGTGTGCTCATGACGCTCGAGCAGGTCGCCGACGGACATCTGGAGATCACGGTGGCGATGGTCAGCGGCAAGGGCAACGACGCGGTCAAATACATCGACAAGCTCAACATCGGAAAGCGACAGTCGCCGCTGCCGGAATCGATCAAGTTCGGGTTCGCCGCCTCGACCGGCTCTGCGACGGCGGTTCACGAAATCCGCGACCTGAGCATCTCGACGTTTTCACCCATTCCCGAGCCGGTGGCGCCGGGGCTGCTCACCGCGGTCATCGGCGTGGTGCTGATCAGGCGAAGGCGTGTGCCATCGCGGAAGGCCGGTGTGGATGTTCTTCCGGTCGGGCCGCGGCTCGACCGGCCGGGTGTATAGCTGCATTTCAACGACGGCGATCCGCAGTCGTGGGAGGCCCTGCTCGTTCGGCGATGGTCGCTGCACCGGATCGACACCCACACCCGCACCGAGCGCTGCCTCGAGAGGATCGGGGCCCGCACCGGGCCCCAGCCCCACCGCGCACTTCGGGTCGATCCGCACCCGGCATGGGACCGGAGCTGCCGCTATGTCGCGTTCAACGGCGTCGACACCGACAACACCCGGCGGGTGTATGTCATGGACATGCAGCCCGTGATGATGGGATAGCCGATCGGTCTCGACCGAAAGACCTAACGTGCGACCACCCAATGTGTCCTGCCGGGCGGATGAATGTGCTGCTGATCCTGCCCGCGCTGACCGAAGCCAAGAGCCCGTTTTGGCGGCCGATCAAGTATTCGCTGTTTCCGCCGCTGGGGCTGGCAACACTGGCGGCTCCGCAGGGGAAGCCCCGCCGGCGGGCAGGGCAAGTCGGCGAGCTCGGCGCTGCCGGTCAACCCGGCTTGAGCACGATCTTGGTGCAGCGGTCTTCCTTGTTTTTGAAGATCTCGTAGCCGTGGGGGGCGGCGTCGAGGGGCAGGTGGTGGCTGATGACGAAGCGCGGGTCGATGTCGCCGTTTTCGATGTGGCGGAGCAGCCGCGGCATGTATTTGTGCATGTGGGTCTGACCCATCTTGAGGGTCAGGCCTTTGCCGAAGGCGGCGCCGAGGGGGAACTTGTCGAGCAGCCCGCCATAGACGCCCGGGATGGAGACGGTGCCGCCTTTGCGGCAGCAGTGGATGGCCTGGCGAACGGCATGGGCGCGGTCGGTGGCGGTGTAGGTCTTGACCTTGACCAGGTCATACCAGGCGTCGAGGGTCGCGCCGTGGGCTTCGAGCCCGACGGCATCGATGCAGGCATCGGGGCCCCGGCCGGCGGTGAGGTCGAGCAGGCGCTCGTAGATGTACTGGTCGTCCATGTCGATGGTGATGGCGCCCTGGCGCTGCGCCAGCTCGAGTCGCTCGGGCACGGAATCAATGGCGATGACCTGTCCCGCGCCCAGCAGCCGCGCGGAGGCGATGGCGAACTGCCCGACGGGGCCGCAGCCCCAGACCGCCACGGTGTCGTCGGGCTGGATGTTGCAGTTGTCGGCCGCCTGAAAGCCGGTGGGGAAGATGTCGGTCAGGAAGAGGACCTGGTCGTCTTCGAGTGAATCGGGCACCTTGAGCGGGCCGACGTCGGCGAAGGGGACGCGGGCGTATTCGGCCTGGCCGCCGGCGTATCCGCCGAGCATGTGAGAGTAGCCGAAGAGGGCGGAGGGCGATTGGCCGTAGAGCGTTTCGACCATCGAGGCGTTGGGGTTGGAGTTGTCGCAGCAGCTCCAGAGTTCGCGGCGGCAGAAGAAGCAGCTTCCGCAGGAGATGGTGAAGGGGACGACGACGCGGTCGCCGCGCTTGAGGTTTTTGACCTCGCGGCCGGTATCGACGACCTCGCCCATGAATTCATGGCCGAGGATGTCGCCCGGGCGGACGGTGGGGATGTAGCCGTCGTAGAGGTGGAGGTCGGAGCCGCAGATGGCGGTGCTGGTGATGCGGATGATGGCGTCGCGCGGGTTGAGGATCTCGGGGTCTTTGACCCGTTCGACGCGAACATCTTTCTTGCCGCAGTAGACGAGTGCTTTCATGAGTCTTTTCCGTTGAGTGTCATCGGGTGGGGTATGCCAACGAGGCCGCGTGACCGGCTAAGACGGGGTGATCAGGACTTTCACACACTCGTCGGCCTTGTGCTTGAACAGCTCGTAGGCGCGGGGGGCTTCGTCGAGCGTGAGGCGGTGGGTGAAGACGAAGGCGGGATCGATCGAGCCGTTCTCCCAGAGCTCGAGGAGGCGCGGGGCGTATTTCTGTCCGTGCATCTGGCCCATGTTGAACCGCAGCCCCTTGTTGAACGCCGCGCCCAGCGGGAACTTGTCGCCCAGAAGGGCATAGACGCCGACGATCGAGAGCGTGCCGCCCTTGCGGGCCGACTCGATCATCTGGCGCACGACATGGAGTCGGTCGTTGGCGAGCCAGGTGGCCTGCTTGACGCGGTCATAGACGGCGGCGAGCAGGTCGGCGCCGTGGGCCTCCATGCCGACGGCGTCGATGCAGCAGTCGACGCCGCGCCCGCCGGTAATGTCTCGGAGAGCCTCGGTGACGTTGACCTCGTCGACGTTGATCTGCGTGGCGTTGCACATCCGGGCGGCGAAGTCGAGGCGATGGCGGACGGAGTCGATGGCGATGACGTTGTGGGCGCCCATCAGCCAGGCGCTTTTCATCGCAAAGAGACCGACGGGCCCGCAGCCCCAGACGGCGACGACGCTCCCGGGGGTGATGTTGGCGAGGTCGGCGGCCATGTATCCCGTGGGGAAGGCGTCGGTGCACGCGACGGCGGCGGCATCGCTCATTCCCCCGGGCAGCTTGAACGCGCCGACATCGGCGAAGGGGACGCGGAGATACTCCGCCTGTCCGCCGGCATAGCCGCCGAAGAGGTGGGTGTAGCCGAAGATGCCCGCGGGCGAATAGCCGTAGAGTTTTTCGACGGCCGCGGCGTTGGGGTTGGAGTTGTCGCACAGGGAGAACTGCTGGTTCTTGCAGTACCAGCATTCGCCGCAGCCGATGATCGAGATGACCATGACGCGGTCGCCGACCTTGTGCCTGCGGACGGCCGACCCGACCTCGACGACCTCTCCCACCGGCTCGTGGCCCAGGATGTCGCCCTTGGCCATGCCGGGGATCATCCCGTCGTAGAGGTGAAGGTCGGAGCCGCAGACGGTGGTGGCGGTGATACGGATGAGGATGTCGCGCGGGTTGATGATGCGGGGCATCTCGACCTGCTCGACCCTGACCTTGTTGCGGTCGCACCAGCAGACGGCACGCATGGGGCGCCTCCTTGCGATGGCGGTGAGTGACAACGTTTCGTCGGAGAGGCGGAGCGCCGGCTATGAGCAGGTGCCGCGCGGCTGACCCTGGGTCTGCGGGACTTCGCCGGCCTCCATGAGCTGCTTGAAGCGACGCAGGTCTTCCTTGACCTGACTGGCGGGGTTCTTGCCCAGGAGCTGCGCGAAGAACTTGCCGATCTTCCCGCCCGGCGGGATGTAATCGAGCACGACGCGGACTTCGGTGCCGCGGTCGCCGGGCGCGTCGACGAAGCGGACGGAGCCGCTGTTGTCGACATCGGCGCCGCCGAGGGATTGCCAGGCGATGACCTCGCCGGGGATGTCGTTGATGATCCGGGCATCCCATGCGACATCGGTGCCGGCGGGCGCGCGAACGATCCAGTGGCTCCTGCCGTCGCCCAGATCGACCACCGACTCGAGGTGGCGCATAAACAGGGGGAGGTTTTCGAGACGACGCCAGAAGTCGTAGAGCTCCTGCCGCCCGCGGTTGACGGTGAACGACTGTTCGACATGGATGCCGCGCTCGAAGTAATCCTCGGGGGCCGCGGGGGTGTCCTGATCGGCGGTGCTGACGCCCAGGAGGCTGTAGCCGCTGCAGTGGCCGGAGACGCCGCGCGCCACCAGCGCGCCGCCCAGGCCCAGTCCCAGCAGGCCGACGATGCCGCCGCGCGAGAGGCTCCATACGCCCAGCGCGCCCCCGATCAGGGCTGAGGCGACTCGTTCCGATCCGGCCACGTTGACGTGCCACGGATCAGGTCGCTGGGGCATGGGCCGAGACTGGGCGTGGTCCTGATACGACTCGGAGGGTGAATAGCCGGTGTCTTGATGGGTGGTCATCGCTGGGGTTCCGTTGCAGGTTGCGCCCGCCGGACGTGCATGGCACCGAGCGCGTCGGTGATGCGGCCGGGCGGACGATCTGGGCGTCACGTGGTGCAGGTCACTGAGCTGCCGCGGCGGGAGTCTCGCAATGAGGATGCCAACGGGTCGGCCGCGGCAGAGCGGCCGACGATCGGGCGGCGGCTCAATACATGGACTCGCTTATTTTTGCAGAGCTACTGATGTTTTTGCCGCTAACACCTGAGTCTGCTAGCCGTATGCTCAGCCGGAGGCAGGGCCGGTCCTGGGTTCATGGGATTTGTTATGAGGTGACCAGTGGAGCGTGATGTACAGAGGTCATCCGACGACGAGCGGCTTCGGGCCGAGCTGGCCCGTGCGCGGGAGCAGTTGGACGAGGCGATGATGCTGATCGGCTGCACCCGACCCGAGAAGTTCATCCACGACCTGCGAAACAAGCTCAATGAGCTGGCGCTGTATCGGCAACTGGTCGAGCGGCAGGAGTGATCTCGCAGCGGGGACTTTGACCGTGGTCGGCACGTGCAAGTTGAGAAGGGATGAAGTGGGAACGGGCGAAGCGGGAATGGGGGGAGGTGGGAATGGGCGCGACTTGAACGGGCGCAGCGTAAAGCGGCGAGATCGCAATGGGGCGCGATCGCAAGGGGAGGGCCCGATCGCGATGGCGCAGGTCAGTGCGGCGGAGGTGACGCACTCGTCTGTGGCGCGGGGCTAATCGGCCGGGTGGGCGTCAGATTTCGCTGATTTTAATCCGTCGGCCGGTGCGGCTGGATTCGATGGCCGCGAGGACCATGGCCAGGCTGTTGATGTTGTCGTGACACTCTGTCTGCGGCTTCTGGCCGGTGCGGAGGAAGGCGAGCATTTCGCGCAGCGCGCCGTGCATGGCGGTGGCTTCGAGGGGGCTGGGGATGACTTCGAGCGGGGCCTTGGGGCGGGTGAACCCTTCGTCGCCGGCGACGACTTCACCGACGGGCGCTTTTCCGCCGGCGTAGATGGCGGTGCCGCGTGTGCCGATGACGCGCCAGTCGCCATCCCAGTCGGTGTGCATGCCCTCGGCGCACCACGACCCGCGGTAGGCGAAGCGGACGCCGCCGGTCATCTCGAAGAGGCAGTTGGCCGCGACATCGCCCTTGTACCACGAGCC
>CAZBOE010000235.1:0-6336 GCA_964493365.1 uncultured Tepidisphaeraceae bacterium
GACGTGGCCTTTATCGTTAACTACGCGGGCGGCGGGCGTGGCGTCTACATCGCCACCACCGGCGTCAGCTTCGTCGAAGGCGATGCCGACGGCGACGGTGATGTCGACTTCGATGACCTGGGCATCCTGCTGGGCAACTACGACCTCGGCGGCTTTGAAGCCTTCACCAGCGGCGACAGCGATGGCGACGGCGACGTCGACTTCGACGACCTGGGCCTGCTGCTGGGCAATTACGGCTTCGGCGTCGACCCGGCCATGATCGACGCTCAGCAGGCGTTGCTCACGCAAGCCGGCTTCGCCACCGTGCCCGAACCGGCCACCGCTTCGCTGGCCCCGCTGGCGGCCGCCCTGCTGCTGCGTCGGCGTCGTCGCTGAACGACAGACGGTCGACGCGAATAATGATCTCCTAAGGCAAAGCGGCCGGACTCATCGACGAGTCCGGCCGCTTCGTTTTCCAGTGCGATCGCGCGCCCAAAACCGTCTCGCCACGACTGGCTTACCCGCCGATCTGCCGGCAGTAACCGCCGTCTGTCGCTAGTAACCGCGGCGGGGCTGTTGCATATCGGTGTCGATTGCAACCGGCGTCGCGAGAAACGGGCATCGCGATCAACGGGAGTAGCGATCAACAGGCACGATGATCAGGTGGCGTCGCGATCCGGGAGCATGACGATCGGGGGGATGTAAACAACCCGGCTTACGAAAGACGGTCTGGTGCAACGACGAAGCCGGCCGCGACTCCGGAGGATGGGTCGCGGCCGGGGCTTCTCCTCTGCTGATGGAAACAGCCGATCGTGGTCACCTTCGTCGGCGTGCCAGCAGGCCGGCCATGGCGACCGGGACGAGCGCCGCCGAGGGTTCGGGCACTGCGGCGAAGCCGGCGCTGGTGAGCAGCGCGTGGTTCACTTCGAGCGATGCCGGCTCGACGCCGAAGCCGTAGTTGCCCAGCAGCAGGCCCAGGTCATCGAAGCCGACGAAGCCGTCGCCATCGGAATCGCCTTCGGTAAACGGCTCGAAGCCGCCGAGGTCGTAGTTGCCCAGCAGGATGCCCAGGTCATCGAAGTCGACATCGCCGTCGCCGTCGGCATCGCCTTCGACGAAACTCGCGACCGGCGAGAGCACGATGCTGTTGGCGTTGTAGATCAGTTCATATCCGCTGGGCAGGCCCACGACGTTGAACGGGCGGTCTGCGAAGTTGCTGGAACCCGTCCAGGTGACCAGCGTGTATTCGCCCGACAACTCGCCCAGCGCGGTCAGCAGAAGGGTGTTGGACGGCGCGGTGGGCAGGTAGTCGTTGGTGAAGTTGCCGTTGATGGCAAGCAGATCACTGACCCCGCCGGCGTCGAGCTGGAGACTCAGCACGCCGACCTCGGTCGCGTTCAGCCCGAACGACTGCGAGAAGACGACATCGCCGTTGACGGTGAGCGTGCCGATGCCGTTGTTGACCAGCGGATCACCGGGGGCGAGCGTGTTGTCGTAGTCGACACGGATAGCGACCGTTGCCCCGGTGGCGCTGAGGGTGCCTGTGCCGCCGAAGGTGTGGTTGGACGACTGGGCGCGCATGACAACGCCACCGGTGATGTCGGAGGTGCCGTTGAGCAGAAACGTTCCGCTGCCGTCGAGGAAGAGCGGGCGGGTGGTGTTGCCCGGCGCGCGGACGATCGAGCCGGTGTGGCGGACGGTGCCCGAGCCGACATGGCGATAGGTGTTGCCGTTGCCGACCCAGATGTCGTTGGTCATGGCATAGTTGCCGGCGCCGTCGAGGAAGAGATTGCGGGCGATGCCGCTGGAGACACCGGTGCCGATCAGCCCGGTCACGGTGAGCGTGCCGCCGGCGTTCTGGATGAAGTAGAGATCGCCGCCGCCGGAGTTGGTGGTGGCGATGTTGATCGAAAGCTGGTTGTCGCCGTTTGCAAGCAGCGTGGGCGCGGTCAGCGTGGGAGCGGCATAGCTGAAGCGGAAGGTGCCGTTGGTCTGAGAGAAGCCGCCGCCGAGAATCCAGCGCTGTTCGTCCCAGCGTGACCCGCCGAAGTCGATGACCTTGTTGGTGGCCGACGCGGCGAAATCGAGGGCATCGACCGTGGCGTTGTTGGGCGGGTCGACGGGCGACGCGCCCCCGACCCAGTTGGCACCGTTGGAATAGAGGCTGTTGGCGCTACCCGTCCAGGTGACGGTGGACGCCGACGCCCACCCCGCAGCTCCGGCGAGCGCCGCCGCAGCGAGCGCGGCGACCGGTGACATGATTCGAACCATGACGATCCTCCAATTGTAACGTCCCAACGCAATGACGATGGCCGTACGTTGCCCGGCCGCGGCAAGGCGTTTGGCGGTGAGACCGCCGGCGGACGTGTTTTCCGCGATGTCTTCCGCCCGGATTGAAGTGACACCAGTGCCAGGGGCGGCGGCCGGCACGTGTCGGTGATCCGTTATGTCAACCGCCTACCCCGGCGGCGGGCCCAGCGAGGGCCCTTCGCGATATCCAAAAGGCAGGGCGACGGGATCGACCCGGCTGTTGGTGCTGATCCTCTGCACCAGCTTGCGCACCGCCGCTTCGCCCATGTCCTGCTGAGGCACCAGGTAAGTCGCAATGTCTTGAACGCCGTCGAAAACGATCTGGTCGCTAAACGTGAGGACCGACACGTCGACACCCACCTTCAGCCCGGCGAGCCTCACCGCCGCCGTGATCGGCAGCACGATGCGCTGCCCGTAGGCGATGATCGCCGTCGGACGGTCGGGCCCGCGGAGCAGGCGAAGCGCCGCGTCGCAACGGTCGTAGCGCGCCAGTCGGTCGTCAGCCCTCACCACATCGGGCTTGAGCCGCGCTTCAATCATGGCTTTCTCATATCCGGCCTGCCGGTCGATGATGCTGTAGTGCGCCTCGGCAAGTTGCCGTCGCCCCCATGTCCAGTCGACATAGACGATCCGCCGATGGCCGAGCGCGATCAGTTGACGCGTCGCGCGGTATCCGGCATCGAAGTCGTCGGGATAGACGCAGTCGTTCTCCTGGCGCGAGTTGAGCCAGATCGAGGGAATGTCGTGATGGCGGATCAGCTCGATCATCTTGTCGGGGATGTGGTCGGTGTAGTTGATCAGGAGCCCGTCCGACATCTGTTGCGCGAGGATCTTGGGCACGAAGCCCGCATCGGTCAGCCGCTCGTCGGGCAACCGCGAAACGATCACGTGCATTCCGCCCGCGTCGGCGGCGTTGCAGACGCCATCGAGCAGTTCGACCGGAAGCGTGCTTCGGTTGGCCACGTTGCTCAGCAGCAACGACAGGCTGTTGAAGCGCCCGCTGCGCATCGCCTTGGCCGACGCGTTGGGTCGATATCCCAGCTTCGACGCCGACGCGAGCACGCGGTCGCGCGTTTCGGCTCGGAACAGGTGCGCCTTTTCACCCAGCACATAGCTGACCGTCTGGATGGACAGGCCGCTGTCCTTGGCGATTTGTCGAAGCGTGATAGGCACGGACTTGCGCTTTCCCGGGGCGGCCCGCCCCGCAGCCTTCTTGTTCTCATCGCTCATGCCCCGATCATACGGTCTGCGGGCCGTCGCGTAGATCCACCAGGAACACCTGGGCAGATCCGCTGCTGTCGGACGTGTAGAGCACATACCGCCCGCTGGGGCTGAACATCGGGTGGACATGGTTCGGATGCGGCCGGCCCGATGCGTCGGGCCAGCACAACACACTCGCCCTGCCGCTGCGAAGGTCGACCAGCGTCAACTCGTTGCTGCGCGGCTGCTGGTTGTCGATCACCATCATCGAGCCGTCCGGCGAGACCGACGAGTGTCCAAGCAGTTTCTCGTCGGAGCGGTGATGGACCTGAAGGTCGCCGCCATCGGCGTCGACCGACACCACGCTGGTCGGCGTCCAACTGCCCACGGTTTTGAAATGGCCGTAGAGGCGTCGCCCGTCGTGTGACCAGTATTCGTGCGTCGCGCGCATGCCCGGCGGCGCGATGAGCAGCGGCCGATGGACCCGCGTGGCAACGTTGTAGATCCAGACGCGGGCCCGCTGCTCGGGGGGCAGCGTCGCGTCATCCTGCCTGTCGGGCACAGGGTTGTAGCTCAGCAGATTGGGGTCTGCGGGGCAAACGCGGAGGTGGGTGATCCGCGCCATGTGCTCAAAGGTCACCACGATCTCGACTTCGTTGCCGGCGGGTCCGTTGCCCGATGTCGCGTTACCCGGCTCGAGCGGCCTGCCGGAGCCGCTTGCGTCCGGGCCCGGGTCGGGGCGGAACCGCGTGCGCGCGATTGACGCCCTGCCCTGCCTGTTGGTGAACCAGACGTATGCCAGCGATTCATCGGCCGACACCGCGACACGGTGATCGACGCCCCGCGGCGCCGCGTGGTCAGACAGATCGGCAATGACGCGGGTCGATCGATCGGCGAGGCTGACCGCCATCAACCGCGCGCCGGCGACAAAGACGGCTTCGCGCCCGCTGGGGCTGACCGCGTGGCCCAGGTGGGCAAGGTCGGGAAGGTTGGTGAGTTGCCGCGTGTCGCCCGTCTCGATGTTGACCTGATGAAGCTCGAAGCGTCCGGTCCGGTCGGAGCTGAGCACGACCGACGATTCGCCTTCATCAAAGGCGCGGCAGTAGACGTAGGGATGGTGCGTGGTGGCCGGCCCATCCGAAAGCTGGATCAGGTGCCTGCCGGTCTTGGCATCGCGGCGGACGATTCTCACACCGGGCGACCATCCGTCTGCCGACAAGGCCCCCTCCACATCTGCTCCATCACCCACCCCAACCGCGCCATCGCCGACCGCAGCAGGCCCGGGTGCACCATGGCCGGTCGCATCAAGGCCGGTCGCACCAGACCCGGTCGCACCAGACCCGGTCGCATCAGGGCCTGCCACCCCCTGGCCCTGCGACAACCCGCTGACGGCCTTCATGACCGTGCGCCGCAGTGCAGGATTTGTCGCTGATGACGACATCACGCCAAGAATACCATTGGAACGTCACAAGACAAGTCGAATCCGCTTTCTTGCGGCCGCCCTCGGGTATGGCCCCCCGCTGAGTTAAGGCCTGCCGCGGCCGCGGCGGGGTGTGGCTGGCACCGGGCAATCTCAGCAGAACCGGCGTCGGTCAAATCCCCCTGACCTCAAGCGACAGTCCGCCCACCCCCGTCGCCGAGCGCTCCACGGCCGTGTCGATCGGAAGCGGACTGCCCCCGCCGCGTTGGCCCGGCGTTGCCGGAGGGGATGCATCAAACGCAGAATCGCCCGGGGTTGCCGGGCGATTCTGGTGCGTGCTGGCCGGTGCGAGACCGGATATTGACCCCAGCGGGATTCGAACCCGCGTCGCCGCCGTGAAAGGGCGGTGTCCTAGGCCTCTAGACGATGGGGCCGACGCAGGGCCCGGGTCTTGGCGACGTAAGTCGTTTGGACGCCGGGAACAGGTGCACACCGCAAAGCGGGGTGGCCTAGGGGAGCGGAAGATTATGCACGGGATGGGGTCGGCGTCAATTGCCCGGACCGTGCCCGCGCGATGCCGCCATGGGGCGGGGCAAATCGGGGGTGCGATCGCGATCCTGACCGTCGCCGCCAAGGGCCGGTCAGGCCCCGCGGTTGTGGGGCATGGCATTCACGGGTCTGGGTCGGTGGACGAGGCTTTGGACGAAGGCAGCCGAGGGCTCGCGATGCGTCCGGCGGGCGGTAACGGAGGTCTGTCGGCCCCGGGGGCACGCGTCGACTCGGGGCGCGTGTGGCGTTTCGGCCGTGTGGATCAGCCAGATTGGCATCGGCCGGGCGGCAAATTCACACGCTCCGCGGTCGGCGCTGCGGCCTTACATTCCGCGGGAGATGCGGACGCTTTTCGTGACATCCAACCCGCCTTACCCGCCACTGAGCGGCGACCGGCAGCGGTCAAACCTGTTGTATCGCGCGCTGCGTCGGCTGGGTACCGTCGAAACGCTGTTCGTCGCGCAAGACCGCGAACTCTATCCGCAGCAGCACGAGCAGATGGAGGCCGACTTTGGCCTGGTCGATTCGGTCGTGCCGACGCGGCCGGGCGAGGTGGGGGCATGGCGATTCATCAGGCCGGCCGGGAGCGGGCGGGTCGATCGCATCGCGCATGCGGTGGGTGACGGCTCGGCGGCCTATCAGACCGACCCGCGCGTGCTGGCGTCGCTGCTGAGGCTGACCCGGCAGAACGACTATGACCTGATCGTGGCGCGATACCTTCGCACCGCCGCCCGCAGCGGCGTGCTCGACCTGACACGGCGCGATCGGGGGCGTCGGCCAGTCGTTGTTGTCGATGTCGATGACCTCGACACCGACGTGCTGGCGGCGCGGCTGGCGGCGCGGCGCGACCGCGGGCCGACGGGGCCGGCCGTGCGGTG
>CAZBOE010000236.1:0-6261 GCA_964493365.1 uncultured Tepidisphaeraceae bacterium
GACATCGGCGCGGGGCGAGACATCGGCGCGGGGCGAGACGTCGGCGCGTGGCGAGACGTCGGCGCGGGGCGAGACGTCGGGCGCGGGGCGAGACGTCGGGCGCGGGCTTACACGCCGGCCGCGTCGCGGCGGGATTGGACCAGGTCTGCCCTGTCGTCGGCGGGAAGCTCGATCGGAACCTTCAGGTCGGCCTCTACTTGCGCGCGGTAGCTGTCCATCTTGGGGTAGCGCACCTCGCGGTAGCCGGTGACTTCGGTCACGCCACGGATCAAGCCGACCGCGCGGTTGTACTGGGCGCTGTCGTCGAGGCTCAGGCGGTCGAGCAGGGCGATGTACCACTCGCGGAACTCCACCTCGCGGCGGTGCCAGCCCGGAAGCTTGCGCAGCCACTTAAAGCGGCGGACCAGGTCCAGCTGCCAGTCGGTCGTGGTGATCTTGAGCCGCAGGCGATACTTGCCGATCGGGAACTCGGGGCTGGTGTGGTGGCGATAGACGATGCGGTCGCCGTTGGCGACGTCGACGCCATATTTCGCGATGTCGCGCTGCTTCTTCTCGTAGCGTGTCAGCAGGTAGGCGACATACGGCTCGTCCTTGATCAGCATGACCTTGGCCAGGCCAATGATGGCCGCCCGGGTGGCGGCGAAATCGCGCTCGGCCGAGTCGCGGCGGTGCACGCGACGGACGGCCTCGACATAGCGCCGGGCGTAGTCCATGTCCTGATACATCATCAGGTCGTAGACCCGTAACGCCAGGTCATACTGCGCTTCGCCTGACAGGCCGGGCATCGAGCGGATCGCGCCCTGGACGGCCTTTTCGAACCGCGTGGCGGCCGACATGCCGTTCCAGAGTGTCTTGCGGAGGATCCGGGCCTTGTTGGTGACCAGCTGTTCCCAGGTGGTCGGCTCGGGCTTGCTCGGCAGCGACCGCGGCTCGAGCGCCAGTTTGCGCCCGATGTTAAACGCCTTGAGGTTGCGGCGATGGTCTCGACGGACGGCGTCTTTGATCGCCCACGCGATGGCGTGGTGGCTCACCGGTATCAGGCCGAGCTGATAGGCCACGCCCAGCATCATGATGTTGACGAACTGCTTGCTGCCGAGGCGCTGTTCGCAGATTTCCGAGAGGTTTTTGGCAAACGAGCGGGCCGGGTCGCAGGCGTCGAAGATCTGCTGCCGCAGGGTGTCGGCGTCGAAATCCTGTTTGCCCAGCAGCATGTAGACGGTCGGCTGCTTGTGCGTGTTGAGCACGGCCGCGGTGCGCGATTTGTTGGCGACGCGGAACTGCTCGCGCGGGTCGATGGCCCGTGCCGCCTCGAGCAGATCGACGCCCAGCAGCAGGTCGGCCTTGCCGTAGGGGATCGAGCCGGTGAACGCGTGAGCGACAGCGGATTGCTGGGTGCCGGGTGCGGGGTGCTGGGCGGAGGCTGGCGACTGGCGGCCGGCAACTGGCAGAGACGACTGGCGACTGCCGGGCGTGTCGGCCTCACTGCCCGCTGCGCGCTGCCCGCTGGCGGGCGTGTTTTCCCCGGTGCCGACGGCATTTCCGCCGCTGCCGGTTGCCGGCTGGCTGCTGCCGGCGACGAAGACGATCTGTGAATAGACGCCGCCGTTGCGGATCGCCAGGCCCTTCTTGTCCTGGAAGCTAACCTCATAGCCTTCTTTGTGTCCGGCGCGGACGAGGATGGCGCCGACGAGGCCGATGCCCATGCCGCCGACGCCGGCGAGGTGGACGCGCCATGCGTCGCCCGGGTTCATCGGGTGGAAGCGGGGCGGCTCGGGCAGCTTGTCGAGGCCCAGCCGGGGCAGGAGGTAGCGCTTGCGCTTGTGGTGAATGACCGTCACCTGCTCGAAGCTGGGGCAGGGCTTGACGCTGGTGCCGTAGTCGTTGCTGGTGCGGACGCGTTCGCAGGCGCCGTCGTTGACGCACCAGGTCAGGTCGGTGTCGATCTTCTTGCCGTA
The DNA here is from genome assembly GCA_964493365.1 of uncultured Tepidisphaeraceae bacterium. Lineage (GTDB taxonomy): Bacteria > Planctomycetota > Phycisphaerae > Tepidisphaerales > Tepidisphaeraceae > CAZBOE01. The sequence continues at coordinate 1,956 of CAZBOE010000236.1, forward strand.
GTCGGTGTCGACGGTGATCAGGCCCGGGCAGGCGGTGGCCTTGGTGCATTCGAGGCAGTGTTCGCACACCTCGGGGGTGACGTTCATGTGGGTCTTGGTCGGCAGGTAGCCCTTTTCCTTGACGACCTTCCGCTCGTCCCTGAGTTTGCGGCGGTGGTAGGTGATGCCGCATTCCTTGTCGGCGATGTGGACTTTGACGCCGTCGGAGAGGATCGTCCGCTCGAGGGTCTGCTTCCACGCGTCGCGGTCGGCGGGGTTGACCTTTTCGACGGTGAGCGGGCTGGTGCCCTTCATCCCGCGGACGATGGCTTCGATGTCCTGGATGTAAGACCGGTTGCCCAGCAGGTCGACCTCGGTGCCGGCGTGTTCCTGGTGGCCGGTCATCGCGGTCGTGCCGTTTTCGAGAATGATGAAGGTCAGGTCCTGGCCTGCCTTGATGGCGTTGCTGATGGCGATCTGCCCGCTGTGGAAGAACGTGCCGTCGCCCATGAAGACGATCTGCTTGTTCCTGATGAACGGGTCGATGCCCGAGCCGGTTCCGCCGCCCAGGCCCATGCCGCTGTAGTTGTGCATCAGCGCCTCGGTGGGCGCGAACATCAGCATGGTGTAGCAGCCGGTGTCGCCGTGGGCGACGAGGTCGACCGGCCCGCGCCGGTGGTGGCGCTGCATGTATTGCGGGTCGGCGAAGTTTTTGCGGATCTCGAGCAGGACGGCGCTGCTGTCGCGGTGGGGGCAGCCGGGGCAGAAGGTGGGCGTGCGTGCGATCGTGCTCTCGGTGAAGACGTCCAGCCGCGGCTTGGAGACCTGGCGGATCAGGTCCATCTCGGCAGACAGTCGGCCGTTGCGCAGGTCGCCGGGCAGTTCTTCGGTGGCCTTGATCAGGGGGATGAGCACCTGGGCCAGCACCGACACGCTGAGCCCGCGGGTTTCGGGGATGCCCTTGAGTGCGGCGGGCGCTGTTCGTGTTCCGCCGGCCGGGGCGCCGGTGGCGGGCGTCACCCCGCCGAGCTGCTCGGGCGTCGGGAATTGCTTGCCGAACAGGCCTGCGCACAGGGCGACCGCCTGGTCGTGGGGCAGTGTGGCAAAGGCGCGGTCGCGGATGCCTTTTTCGAGGAAACTGCGGCGCTCTTCGATGACGATCATCCGGCGGCAGCGCTGGGCGAACTCGACGACCAGCTGCACATCGACCGGATAGCTCACGCCCATCTGCAGCACGGGGAACACGCCCGAGAGCCCGAGGTCGGCCAGCACGTGCTCGAGATAGGGCCCGGCCATGCCGGTGACGATGAACCCGATCGGGGCGGGCTGATCGGCATACATTGAGCCCGCGGGCACGTCATAGATGCGGTTGAGCCCCAGCTCGCGCGCCTTGGCGATGACGCGTTCGTGCCGCTCGGGGATTTCCAGCTCGCGCTGCCAGGTGCGCGGGGGCAGGAGCACGGTCTTGTCGACGGGGATGCTCGCGGTGTCGAGGTCGAATCGGTTGTTGGTGTTGACGGCGGGGAACTGATTGGGCCTGACTTCGACGGTGCCGCCGCCGTCGGCCTGGGCGGTGGTGACGACGTAGCCGATGTATTGGCGCGCGTGGGCCGAGAGCTTGAAGCACAGGTCGATCCAGTCTTTGAGCTGCTGCGACGAGCCCGGCTCGACGACCGGCATGCGGAGGTGTTCGAAGAGGAACCGGCAGTCTGCGGGGACCTGGGTGCTGTCGCACCAGGGGTCGTCGCCGCTGATGATGACGGCGCCGCCTTCGGGGTGGCTGCCGGCGAGGTTGCCCAGGGCCAGGGCGTCGGAGGCGACCTGGGTGCCGACCGACTTGAAGGCCGCGATCGCCCGGGCGGGCATCATCTGGCTGCCGTTGACGGCGGCGACGGAGAGGGCCTCGTTGTTGGCTTGAAACGCACGAACGCCCTTGTCTTTGAGCAGTTTGGCGATATCGCCCAGAACATCAAAGAACCCGGCGACGGGCGAGCCCGGGTAGCCGGTCATCAGGTGGACGCCGCCTTCGCATTCGAGGGCGCCTTTGACGAGCAGTTCGTTACCGGTGTAGACCTCGCGGCCGGTGGACGCGAGAAAGCGGGGGTCGATGGCCATGGCGGGAGACGGTCCTTTGGCATCACGCGGGGACGGCCTTCGACGCCGGCGGGATGAAACACCACCCTGGGGCGCGTCTGGCGGTCGCGGCGTGGCTTGCGGGCACTGGTTGCCGGGGGGTCGAGATCGACCGAAGCCGGTTCACCCGCAGGAGACGCCGTTTATTACCGCGGCGACAGAACACTCAAGGCCATGCCGGGAGTCGAAGGCCGACACGGCCCCTGCAACCCGTCCGACCGCGAGGCCGCTGACCGGAGTGCAGTCTGCCAATCATACAGACTCGGCCAGCGCGCGTGAAACGAATTCCAATGAAAAGGGGCGGCGTAATTTGAACGGTGATTTCTTGGCGTCGGTCGATCAGCCGTTATTGGGGTTGCCGGTGGAGCCGGCGGGGGTCGGGTCGATCTCGCGCAGGTAGGTGAAGGAGTAGATGCCGGTGGCGTGATCATCAGACCAGGAGATTCGCAGGGCGTAATTGCCTACTAGTTCTGCGTTTACGGCCGAAAGCGGGACGGCCTGGTTGCCCGAGAGGATGGCGAGCCGGGTCTTGCGGGTTTCCTGCAGCGCCCGCTCGGCCTTGCAGGAGGCGCATGGGCAGTGTTTGCGCAGGTAGCCGATCGGGTAGACCGATTCGCGGCCGTCGCGCCAGGTGATCCGCAGCGCCTCGTCGCGCTTGAGGTTGAGCCTGGCGGGTGTGAGCGAATCGGAATCGGCGGGGGCGTTCATGGTAATGATTTTACGCACCGCGGGGGCGTCGGCACACCGTCTTGGTTTTGTGGCGGGGCGTGAAGTCGGGGCGGGCGGCCAAACATCGGAATATTGAGTTTGTTGGAGGGATTTGGCCCGATCCGGGGTCTTTCGGGGCCTGGGGGTTTGTCCGACCGAGGTTTACCGTGAATATTGCCGGACACCGGCGCGGGCTCATTGTCGGGCCTTGGGTTGCTCGGGGTCATGTCGTCAGGGATGCGCATCACCTCGCCTTGATTGCGGGATCGCCCGATCTATTCGCGGCGGGCTATTCGCGGCGGGCGGGATGTCGATGCCAGAGAGGGTATTGCGGGTATGAAAGCATGTTCGACCGTGTCGTCGGCCGCTGGTGGCCGGGTTGCATCGATGGGCCTGGTCGAGTCGCTGGAGGCGAGGCGGCTGTTTGCCGTCGATCTGACCGCCGACCTGTCGCTGGTCGGCCTGCCGGAGAGTTTTGTGCTCGACAAGGTGACGCGTGGCGTCGCCCGAGTTGTCGTCAGCAATGTGGGCGACACCGCGGTATCGCGGACCGACCCGCGTGTGGATGTGACTGTCGCTCTGCGTCCGACGGGAGGCGGCGATGACATCATTCTGACCACGCTCCGGCGACAGAGCCTGCGCGGGCTGGAGGGCGAGAAGACCAAGACGCTGGCCGCCCGGTTTGGCATTCCCAAGACGGTGCCCGCGGGGAACTATGAGCTTGTCGCGACGGTCGATGCCAACGGCGCGCTGGCGGAGGACAATGAGGAAAACAACACGGCCGTGTCGGATTCCACGTTCGAAGCGGTGACGCCGTTCATCGATCTCAACGCCTCGGCGGCGACGAGCGATATCGCGACCAGCGAGAAATCGGGCGCGCGAGCCAGCGTGAGGACGACGGTGCTCAACCAGGGCAACACGACGTTTAACGGCCGGGTGAATGTCGAGATCTTCGCGGTGGCCGAGGGCACGACGACCGAGATTCCGCTCAAGACGGCGAACAACGTGAGAGCCAAGATCGCCAAGGATCGCACGGCGCGGCTGAGCGTGTCGCGGATCACGCTGCCGGCCAACACGGGCACGACGGCGGTCAACTACACCGTCTTCTCGCGCGTGACCGCGGTGGCCACGACCGACACGGATACGACCGACCAGGTCGTGCAGGTGGCGACGGTGGCGATCCAGCCGGCGACATCGAGCAGCACGGGATCGGGCGCGAGTGTGTTCGGCGAAACGCGAGGGAGCCGGCTGACCTTCACGCGGGTCAACGATCTGCCGCTGGGCCCGATCACGCTCAACGAGACGGGCACGTTTATCGACGAGACCGGCCGCACGGGCACGTATCAATACACGGTGACGCCGAGCATTCCGGGCGTTCCGCGGACGGGCACGCTGATCATCCGGTTTGACGCGACGTCGGAGTTCGCGTTTTCGGAGATTGACCTTGTGCTGTCGAGTTACCGCTCGACGCCGCGCACGCTCAATG
>CAZBOE010000237.1:0-4205 GCA_964493365.1 uncultured Tepidisphaeraceae bacterium
CCTCTGTCGGCGGGCGTCGGGCCGCTGATCGATGAATCCAACCGGCGGGCCCAGTTCATCAACGTGTTTCGAACGCTCCCGTCGAGACAGCAGAAGCTGCTCGACATCACCTATGGGATCATGCCGGTGGCCAGCCGGCATCGCGGATACCTGCGGACCGCGCTGCACCGCAGCCTCGACGGAACACGCGTCGCCAACTACGGGCAGTATGTCCGGTATAGCCAGATACACCTGATGTACTTTCACCTCAGAACGGCATGGCGATTCTTCAATGTCTGGCTGAGCGAGGCGACCGCACCGGTAAGGCTGTTTGGACGTGACGTGCACGTTGGCCGATTCTCGGTCGGCACCCTGCCACGACTGCGGAGCTATTGGGTGACCCGGGTCTTGCGCGGGGGTGACGAAACGCCGGCGTGAGGGCGGAGCGCAGCGGGCGACGCCGGCGTGACCGGATGAAGCTCGAATGACGCGCGCATGAGCGGGCCGCAACGGCGCAGGGGCCACGCCGGGCGTGTGGATCGATGCGGTGCGGGACGCCGAAGCGACTGAGCGACTCGGCGGACCGCACCATGCCGCAGGTGATAGGGTCGCAACTGGGCCGCTACGTCCCGTGTGTTCTTGCCCGCGCCTCACCCATCCGGGTCACCCCCGCCCACGCTCGATGCGTGGGCTTTTTCATTCTCGAGTAATCTGCAGCAGCAGATACTTGGGCATGGCGCGAAACGTGCAACATGAGGCGCCAGAATGAGAACTACGCCCCCTTTGTTGTTCCCCGCATGGTGCTCACCCTCCGGGGACGATTGATACCAGCGAAGCCGCCCGCCACCGCGCCCCCTGACACTACACACAGCCACCCCAACCGCGTGAGGTCAAACACAATCCAGGTGTTTGCGCCTGGGTCGTCATGCCATCGGTAGAGACGTAATACAAACCAGTCGTATACGTACGGATGATTGTACTTGGGAGGTGTCGTGATGACCCATCCCCAACGCTCGGCAATGCGAACTCCGACAAGCGTCTTCTGCGCCACATTCTCAAAGAGAAGGAACCAAAGGCCGATCGCGAGAATGACCAATGCACAGCACATAATCCATCTGATTGCTGCACGTCCAACAGTGCTCATTTGCAGCCTCTGCGCTCGAAGTCGTCTCGCAAGTCCTGGGACAGGCTAAACAGGACGTAGCTCTTTTTCCAAACGCGGCCGACCGCGGGGTCGCAGGGACGATTCGATGCCCAGCGCCTTGGCCGTCGCCTGTTGCCACTGCTGCGATCCGAACGGCCTGCTCCGGCGGACGTGCTCACGCAGCGCCTCGACCTCGGCCTGCGTCTGCGGGGCCTGCACCCAGGCGTCCCAATCCCTCCGCCGCTCGATCGGCCATGGCGACACAATCGCTCTGAGCGCCGCATCCCGCCCACGGGCCGCGGCCCGCCCGCTCCACGGCCAGTCGCGTGCCCGCTTCACCAAGTTCGCCCGCAGCGGGTTGCGCTGCACATATCGCAGCAGCGTGGCCAGGTGCTCGTCCTGCTGCACCGGCAGGCTCTTGAATCGGCCCTGATAGAGCGGGCCCATGCCGATCGTCCGCCGATGGGAGATGGAGCGCATCGCGTGCGTGTGGGTCAGCCAGCGGAAGAACCGTGTCACGTCGCCGTCGCCCTTCGGGTGGACGACGAAGTGCCAGTGGTTGGGCATCAGGCACCAGTCGAGAATGCGGATCGGATGCCGCTCATGCGCCTCGACGAGAATGCGGCCGAAGGCCTCGTAATCCGCATCGGTCTTGAACAGCCGCAACCGCCCGGCCGCCCGGTTCCACACATGATAGACCATCCCGCCGGGGCATTGACGCGCTTGTCTGGGCATGCCGCCGATCGTACCGACATGGGGAGGAAGAACAAAGAGCTACGTCCCGTTTAGTCCTGCCGCTCTTCCGCGGCAGTCCGCCCGGCCGCCCGATCCACACATATTACACCATCCCGCCAGGGCATTGACGCGCATGTCTGGGCATGAGGCCGACCGGACCGACATACGGCGGGAGAACAAAGAGCTACGTCCCGTTTAGTCCTGCCCAGCCCGTTTAATCTTGCCCGTGGGAGGCACCTCAGTATTCGGGATTTGATCTGAACCTATCCGCTGTTACCGCATGTCCACGACTCGGAGAATGCCGTATTGCTGGGCATCCTTAGTCTTGACCACTGTAACCTCGCATATGACCTTAGGCATGTTGTGGTCAATACGCGAAAATCGAGCTTCTTGCACTTGGGTCTTCATGCCAAAGGCAGTTGACAAGTCCGATTGTACACCTGGCAGAGCGTCCGCCTCCAAATCAACTGTGTGTGTCACTTTCAGACCCGCGAGAGTCTGCGCATCCGGTGTGAACAGTACATCATAAACCGTATGCCGTTCGTCGCTCACATGCGAAGACAGGACTCGTGAAGGCGGAATGGTCACCCCCACCTGCCCGAGTATGCGATCCAAATTGGTGGTTTGCGTAAAACTCATAGCAGACTGCCTTTGGTCGCACCCCACGATGAAAAGCGAGAACAACAGAACCAGAAGAATCCCATCCCTGTAATACCTACCTGCCGCTGTCCCGGCCGCCTGGTGGAACGGGTGTTCGGGGCGCGCCGGGCTTCCTGCGCCAAATAATGGTTTCTGTGTTCTCGCCATAGATATTGTACTCCTTCGCCAGGCACAGAGTAAACGGGACGTAGCTGTTTCTCATCCGCGGTGCCCCGCTCTTCCGCGGCAGTCCGTCCGGCCAAACTGTCCCACCCATGTTATACGATCCCGCCGGGGCACTGACGCGGTTGTCTGGGCATGCCGCCGATCGGACCGCACTGCGGCGGAAGAACAAAGAGCTACGTCCCGTTTAGTCCTGCCCGTCCCGTTTAGTCCTGCCCTGAAACAGTGCCTAGCCTCGTAGTTCTCTCAATGCCTTCGCCGCGCCTTTGTCCCCATTTTCTACGGCCAGTCTGTAGTACCGTTTCGCCATGGCACTACTGGCAGCCACACCGATGCCTCGCGCATACATCTCGCCCAGCATGAACAACGCATCGACTTTGACATCAGCCATTCCGGCTGCTCTACGGAACCATTTTACCGCCTTCCTTTGATCGACTATGGTTTTAGGACCGAATCTATAACAATAACCAAGCCAACAGATCGAATATGCATCGCCTAGCGAAGCCAATCTCCGGAAGATACGAAGAGCAAGAATGGCATCAGGCTTAACCCCCGAGCCCTCAAAAAGGCATACTGCATACCCATGCAGACCGTCAATAAACCCCTGCGAGGCGGATTCGCGATACCAGCGTGCAGCGGCAACGCGATTTCGCCGGCCACCGACACCATACTCAAGATAACAGGCTAACGCGTGCTGCGACGATGGATCACCCATTTCGGCCGCCATCTTCCAGTGCATCTTGGCCCGCACATAATCTCTGCGCACCCTATAGCCGTTCTGGTACTTGATTGCCTTTCTAACATTCTCCGCGATGAGACTTTCTGCGCGCGCGTCTTTACGCCTGCTGCGCCTTAGGCTTGTAATACGATTTGCAGCAAGCCAATGCTCGGAGATCATGACAAAACTACCTCAGTTCGAACTTTACTGTCTTCCAACGTCTCTTCCGCGTTGGCCGTGAGATGTTGAAACGTATGCCGCATTAGTCGGTCTCAATGGACCTCAAAAACTTGATCATTGCCTCGTTATTCCCTTCGTCACGTTTCAGTGTCTCGTCTGGAACAGATTAAAGGGGGTGTAGGTGTTTGTCATCCGTGGCACCCCGTCCACCCGCTGTAGCCTGTGCGGCCGCGTTGTTGAACAAAAGGTACACCGACCCGCCAAGGCATCGACGTGTTTGTCTTAGGATGCCGTTGACCATGCGGACACGCGGCGGAAGAAGAAGTAGCTACGTCCCGTTGAGTCCTGCCCGCGTGTAGTCCTGCCCGCGTGTAGTCCTGCCCCCGTGTAGTCCTGCCGTCCCGTTTAGTCCTGCTCGGTCGTCACGGCGGCCATGTTACCCAACTCGAGGTCGATCCTCCGTCGATTTCCCACGACTGGGTTCTGGACGCCGTGCCGGAGATCGAGTCGTAGAAGCCGTCTTCGTCGATGTCGCCCAGCGTGCCGCGGGCGAAGGCGGTCAGGCGAGTGAGCTTGTCGTAGCCGCTGGTGGTCGAATGGCCGTCATGCGGCTCCGTGCCTGTTGTG
>CAZBOE010000237.1:4224-6177 GCA_964493365.1 uncultured Tepidisphaeraceae bacterium
GAATGGAAGCGGTGGCGATACTCGGCGCGGTCTGGGGCGACATCAACCCGTGGTGGCTGGTGGTCGCCCTGGCGGTGCTGCTGATCGGGGTGACCAAGTCGGGCTTCGGCGCGGGCGTGGGGCTGATGATCGTGCCGATGACGGCCATCGCGATGGGCCAGACCTCGTATGGCGAAAAAGCCGCCCTGGGCCTGCTGCTGCCGCTGCTCATCACGGGCGACCTGGTCGCGGTGTGGCAGTATCGAAAGCTGTTTTCCACGTCCATTCTCAAGAAGCTCGGGGCCGCGACGCTGGCGGGGGTGGTGCTGGGCGGGCTGTTGCTGTGGCTGATCGACAACCAGAGCGAGCGGCTGGCGGCGGCGCTGATCCGCATCGAGATCGGGTTTGAATGTGTGCTGCTCGTCGGGCTGCACTATTACCGCCTCTGGCGCGGCGACCCGAGCCGGCTGCTGCCCGAGCCGATGCGGTCGTGGCTGACGGGGTGCTTCGCCGCCATCAGCTCGACGCTCGCCCACGCGGCCGGGCCGATCATCGCGCTGTATCTGCTGCCGCTGAAGCTCGACCGGCAACTGTTCGTCGGCACTTGCGCGATCTATTTCTTCGCCCTCAACACCGCCAAGCTGCCGGCCTATTACCTCTCGGGGCAGTTCGACCACGCACGCATCGGCTTCACGCTTCAGTTTCTGCCGCTGGTGCTGGTCGGGGCGCTGGTCGGCAAGGCGATCAACAAGCGGATCAGCGACGTGCTGTTCACCAAGATCGTCTATGTGGTGACGTTTCTGCTCGGGTGGTACATGCTGGCCGACGGGGGCTGGGCGCTGATGCGGTATTGGTCGGGCGGCGGGAGTTAAAAGGCCGTGCTGCAGCGGGCTGGGCTCCACCGGGCTGAGCTGCACCGGGCTGGGCCCCCGACCGCGGCGAGATGCGGGCGCCGAGATGCGGGCGGCGAGGTGGCTGCTGCGGGCGTGTGATGATGTGGCGTGGGCGGTGGCCGGGGGTGGGCGGCCGGGGTGGATTGGCCGCGGGAATCGATGTGGTCGGCCTTGCCAGTGGGCAGGGCGCTCACCTACTACTGGTTGACATGGCTCGATTGATCGGCATCACGGCGGCGGCGTTGTCGCGGGATCTGCGTGAGGCGCTGCCCGCGGCGCGCGAGGCGGGATTCGCGGGCGTGCAGCTCGACGTGTTTTCGCCCGCGCTGTCGCTGGCGGACCTGCCGGCGACCGGGCGGCGCGAGTTGCTTCGGCTGGTCTCGGGCAACGGGCTCAAGCTCGTCAGCCTGCGCGTGAGCACGGGGCCGCGGGGCTTTTCGCCCGGCGTTGATGTCGATCGCCTGCTGACGCAGAGCGCGCGGGCGATGCAATGCGCCGCGGACTTGTCGTCGCCGCAGACGGGCGCGCCGGTGTTGTGTTTCGACCTGGGCATTCTGCCGCCGGCGCCGCCCGAGCCCGAGCCGCCGAAGAAGGCGGTGACGCCCGAGTTGGCGGGGCTTCTGGTGATTCCGCAGCCGGCCCGGCCGACCACGCCGACCGCGCTGGAGCGCGCGACGGCCGAGCGACAAGAGCCGCGCGATGAACCGTTTGAGTCGCAGCTGTCGGCGGCGCTCGACGAACTGGGCCGCTCGGCCGACCGATACGGGGTGGTGACGGCGTTTCGCTCCGAGCTGTCGGGGTTTGCGGCACTGTCGGCGGCGCTGGCGCGGGTGAATTGTCCGTGGTTTGGCATCGACCTCGACCCGGTCTCGCTGATGCGCGACGAGTGGAGCGCCGACGAGATCTTCGCCCGCATGGGCGGGCTGATCCGCCATGTCCGTGCGCGCGACGCCGTGCGCGGCTCGGCCGGTCGGACCCAACCCGCCGCCGTCGGCGCCGGCTCGACCGATTGGCCCGGGCTGCTGGCGCGGCTCGACGACGCGGGCTATGGCGGGCCGCTGCGCTGCCGCAGCGCGCGGCG
>CAZBOE010000238.1:0-6165 GCA_964493365.1 uncultured Tepidisphaeraceae bacterium
ACCCGATTGCGCCTCCGCATTGGTTTGCGCCTGGTTGCTGGACTGCGCCTGGTTCGTCGGCTGCGCCGGCGCAGCGCCGCTCCCCGCGCCCGCGGGGGTCTCCGACGTTGCTTCACGCCCGGGCGATTGAGCGGCCGACGGCAGCGCAGCCCACCCGGTCAGCGAGGCCGTCACCGCGAGTGCCGCGATACGCCGCGCTCCGAGCCGGCGCAACGTCAAGGCCAGCGCGTCAACGACCCGGCGCGAGCGCGACGAGGCCGGAGTAATCGGTGTGACAGGCATCGGTCTCCTCATGATGGCAGGACACAGGCGGGAACGCATCATCAAAGCATGGAGCGGTTTGCGGTTGATCGAGCCTAGAAACGTCGGGACAAGGCGTCAAGCTCATTCTGCGCCTGCCTGAAGTTCTCAGAACTGTATTGTCGGCACCGCCACGTCCTGTTACACTCGCCTAGGGAACGGCAGGATCTGCAGCATGATCGGTGGCCGGCCGCCGCCGGCCGCCCGGTCCGTGCGATTGACCGACCAGACAACTTTTCGCCGGGATAGCCGTTAGACCAGATGACAGGTCGATGAGTCGGTCGTTGCGGCCGGCCCCATGACCTGCTGCGAGGTCTGTTCGAACGCGTCGACCAGCCGCCCGACGCAGTTGGCCGACACGCCTGCGACGCAGTGGGTTTCTGATTTGCCACTCCCTTGGGCAAGCCGGTCGTGCTAAACTCCCAACGGGGGTCGCCGTCCAGCCGATCCTGTTGTAGGGCTTGTTGTTCAGTCGCCATGCCCCGGTTTGTGCCTGCCGGTGTGTGGGGAGGCTGATCTGGTGCAAACATACGCCGTGCGCATGGGCACAGTGCAGGCTGACGGGCGACCACGGCGCGGTGCGGGAAGATGTCTTATGAAAACACATCGTGCGCCCCACATCTCCGCCGGCATGACCAAACCCGCCCCCTCGGGCGCCTTTCTTCGCGAAGCCCGGCGGGTGTTGAACCAGCTTCAGTCCGCCTGCAGAGACCTCGTCGGCGCCGTCGAGCCGCCTGTCCGGACGGCCGCCGATCTCGAGCGCGCCCTGGGCGTCAACAAGAAAGTGGCGTGGCAGGTCTTCAAGATCGCCGAAGCCACCGACCCGCTGAGCGCGGCGCGGTTTGTGCCCGGGCGAGACCCGATGCGCCGCATGATCTCTGCGGTGGAAGACCACGGTCTCAAGTCCGACCCGCTCTCGTCGGCGTTTGATGCCTTCGAAGCCGTCGTCGAAACCCACGCCGGCGACCGCGCCAGCCTCATGTCGATGATCGGGCCCTCTTCGGCGCCAACGGATGATCCCGCCGACGTCGATCGACTCCACCTGCGCGCCGCCTATCGTGCGGCGGTTCACTTCTACGGCGCGGCCATCGACCACCGCTTCCACACGACGCTGGTCCGCCCCGGTCAGGACGGCACACGCGATTTCGTCAGCCTCCGAGGCCGCATCGGCCTGCGACGCATGCGCGCCGACGCGACACCCCTGATCGAGCGCCACGCCACCACCACCCCCGACGACAACAACACCGGCAGCATCGCCCGCCCGCTCGATCTCGTGGCGGCGGCGCAACACGGCGCGGCGCTGCTGCCGTCGTTCTGCAGCAAGCCGCTGCCCAAGCTCGTCGCCTGCGAGGAAGACAGCGGCGTCCGCCGGATCGAACTCACCCGCACACAGGTCGGCCTGACCGGCGCGGTTGACCTGGTCTTCGCCACCATCGCCCAGGGCGTGCCGACACTGCCCTCGACACCCGAGCGCGAGCACGGCTTTCATGCCATGGTCCGCATCGATCAGCCGGTAGCCAAGCTGCAGTTGGACATGCTCGTCCACCAGGACATCCGCCACGGCGAGCCCCGTCTGAGCGTTCACGCCGATCCGACCGCCGACATCTCGACTGTGGCGCGCGAGTCGTCGCCGACCCTGCCCACCAACGCCCGCATCGAGGCCCTCGGCCGCGGCACCCAGTCGGCCGCCTGCGACTACCCCCGCTACGGCGAACTCGTCGGTTACACCTGCGCCCTGCTCGGCTGGGATGCCGATGAGTTTGCCCTCTACCGCGTCGTCATGGACTACCCACTCAACCAGGTGGTCGTCCGGTTCTGGTTCCCCTCGTGACCGCCCCCTTGAGTTTGGGCGTCGGCGCGTGACGATGCCGCATCGGCCGGCGCCGATGTCGGCCATGAGCCCCGGCATGCCCCCACACCGCCTGACCCTCTGACCCGCCGTGACCGACGTCAACACACCAGAGTCTTCTCCACGAACTGCGGTGCTCCGCAGCCTCAGGAAACTCATCGACAGCGGCCAGCTTTCCCGGGGCGATGCCCTGCCGTCGGAGCGGTTCCTCGCCGCTCAGCTCGGCGTCGACCGAAAGACCGTTCGACGCGCGATGGCGGCCCTCGAGCAGGAAGGCATCATCGCCCAGCGCGGACAGCGCCGCGTGCGGACCCTCAGGCTGCCGTCGGACAGGCCTTCCGATAACGCCATCCTCGCCCGCACGATCGTGCTGGTGTCGGAGTTCGAACTCCGCCCCAGCGAGTTTCACCTCTCCAGCGGATGGGACGCCAGCATCCTTCTCGCGGCGGTCGAATCGTTTCATGCCGCGGGCTACAGCGCGCTGCTGACCCACCCGAAGCGGTTCGCCGAAGCGTCGGCCGAGTCGATCGCATCGGTCAGGCCCGCCGGGGTGATGCTGACCTACGGCCCCGGCGCCTCGTCCCACGGGCAGGCGCTGCTCGCGGCATGTCGAAACATCGGCGTGCCCGCGGTGGTCTATGGCGATGCCCCCGAACTGGCGGATCACGACCGCGTCAGGTCTGACCACGCCCGCGGGGCCTATGAGCTCACGCGCTGGCTCATCAGCCAGGGCCGGCGACGCATCCTGCCCTTCTGGCGGATGAGCCAGACGCCCGGATGGCTGGCCGCGCGTGAGGCGGGCTATCGCGCCGCGATGGCAGACGCGGGGCTCGAGCCGCTGCCGGCGGTCAGAACGCCCGACTTGACCGATTTCTTCTGGTCGCAGAGCCAGACCGAGGCCGACTTTCTCAGCGCCGTCCGCGTGCTGCTGGGCTTCCTGATCGACAGCGTCGGCGGGCCCGACCCGGTCGACGCGATCATGACCGCCACCGACCCCCACGCCGTGCAGGTCATGGCGGCGCTCCGACTGCTGGGCAAACAGCCCGGCCGCGAGTTGCCGGTGGTCGGATACGACAACACCTACCGCGACATCGCGGAATACCAGTGGCAGAAAACGCCCCCCGCGGCCACGGTCGACCGCAACGTCCAGGCCATCGCCCGCCAGATGACCGCCCTCCTGCTCGACCGCATCAACGGCTCCGCCCCGCCCCAGCCGCGCCAGTGTGACATCCAGCCGACGTTGATCATCCCCCGCGAATAAGCGCACCAGCCACCCGGATTCTCCCGCGCCTCTACCCCTCACCTGGGCAGCCGATATCGGTTGCGGTAAGCGGTCGGTGTCATCCCGGTGATCCTGCGAAACGTCTCGCTGAATCGCTTGTTGTTGGTGAACCCCGAAGCCGAGGCCACCGTCGGCATCGCCGCCTCCGTCCGCGCCAGTACATCCTTCGCCTTTTCGATGTGCGCCCGCGTGATCTGATCGGCGATCCCCTGCTGGAGCGCATCCCGGAAACGCCGCTCGAGCGACCGTCGACTCATCGCCAGAGCCGACGACACATCCGACACCCGCAGCGGCAGGTGCGCGTTGTCGCGGATGTACCGCACCGCAGACGCCACCGCCTGATCCTCGAGCGCCACCGTGTCGCTCGACTGCCGCGCCACCACCCCCACCGGCGGCAATTCCAGCGGCTTGATCGCCTCGCCGCGCTCGTCGCCCGACATCAGTCGGTCGAGCAGCGCCGCGGCCTCGTAGCCGATCCGCTCGGCATTGGTCGCCACGCTCGACAGCGGCGGATACGCCAGCGAAGGCCAGGGCTCGTCGTTGTCCACCCCGACCAGCGCCAGATCCTCCGGCACGCGTATGCCCGACGCCCGCACCACCTCGGTGAACTTCCACGCATGCCAGTCGGAGCAGATCATCACGCCTGCGGGCCGGGGCAACTGCGCGATCCACCGCCTGACCGCGTCGTCCCGCGCCGGCCAGCCCGACGCATTGCGCAACTCCCGCGGCCTGACCAGCGTCAGCACCGACGCCGTCATGCCCGCCTCGGCCAGCTCAGCGATAAACCCTTCCTGCCGCTGCAGCGAATAAGGCAGCAGCGGGAGCCCGACGAATCCGAATGTCCGAAAGCCGCGGTCGAGCAGGTGCCGCGCCGCCAGCCGGCCGATCTCCCGATCGTCATGATCGACTCTGGGCAGATCAGGGCGCGTGTGCAGCTTTGCCACGTTGACCACCGGACAGGTCGCCCGGCAGACCGCCCGACCCAGCGCGTCATCGACGAGCACCGCCACGATCCCCGCGGGCTTCCAGCGCAGCAGCGCCGGCACGGCATGACGGTCCAGATCGATCGCGTTGAAGATCCAGCGCCGACCCAGCCGCGCGTAGGCCGCGATCCCCCGCGCAAAGGCGCGGTTGGCTTCGCCGTGCGTGCCCAGCACCAGACCCACGCGTCGGAACGGTTCCATTTCCACAGTCTGAATCCGCCCCTGCCTGTCGTCAATCCGGAAAAGATTTCCGCAATATGAGGTAGCCGCTCTTCCGCCCCCGTGGCTTAATGACTTCAGACGCGCCGGGCGCTGCCCGCGACGCGATTCACTTCGTCCGGTCAACATCGCTCTATAGGAGGAGCCATGCTTCGCTCACTCATTTCTGCCCTGCCGCTGGTCGGGCTTCTGGGGGTCTCGGGCATCGCCCACGGCGCCCTGCTGGTGAAATACGACTTCGAACTGCCCGCGCCCCCGATGTCGCCCGACGTTCCCGACAAATCGGGCAACGGCCGCGACACCGCGTTCCAGGGCGTCGCGGGCTACAACGCCGATCCCAGGTTCGGCACCTACAACGGCGCCACCCTCGGCGGCTTCCTGCCCGTCCCCGCCTTCGATTACACCGACTCGTTCACCCTCTTCGTCTTCGTCAAGCTCACCGACGCCCCCAACATCCAGACCATCTTCGCCACGCGAACCGTCGGCTTTAACGACGCCAACGACGCCGGGTTTGCCCTCTATGTCAACAACGGCGGCTCGGGCACCGACCGCAATGTCGTCTTCAACACCAGCGCCTTCAGCGGCGGACTCACCGAGCTCAACATCGAGACCGGCATCGGCGCGCTCCCTGCCGACGGCAATTACCACAGCCTTGCCGTCACCGTCGCGGGCGGATCGGCCAACATCTATGTCGACGGCAACCTCGCCGGCAGCGGCGCGACCGTCGGAGGCTTCCCCACAAACAAGGACGGCACCGTCGGCGTCTTCCCGGGCGGCTTCGCCTTCACCAGCCTCAACTTCGATCAGTTCCTGGTCTTTGACGAGGCGCTGTCGGGCGAACAGATCCGGCAACTCGACGCCACCGGCGATCTCACCGCCATTCCCGAGCCGGCTTCGCTCGCGGTCACCGCCGCCGCGGGACTGCTGATCGCCCGCCGGCGTCGCTGACGCCCCGCGTCGAGCCGTCGACACCTCCACACTCGACCGGCCCCGACTCATCCGCGGCGGGCTGCCTTCCGGCGCCCGCCGCTTTTTTTCTGCCGCACACCGACCATCATGAACACCATGCCCGCGACCGACTCCGACCGCTGGTCCGCCGTCGCCGCCCTGCTGGCACGCCATACCAGCGTCATGACCAGCCCCCCCGTCATGACGCCCACCAACCACTTTCCAGACGGCCCGCTCATGGGCAACGGCGACATGACCGCTGTCGTCTCCGGGCCGGCCGACCTGCAAACCTTCCACCTCGGAAAAACCGACTACTGGACCGACGGCGAAGGCTGGGCGAACACCAACGAGGAATACGACAACTACGTCGTGAGCCCCATCACCACCGGCGGCGTGCGGCTCTGGGCGCGCGACTTCGCCTGTGGAACCTACCGCTACGAAATCGACCTCGCGCTTGCCGAGCTCCGCGGGCGATTCGAATGCCAGGGCACGACGCTCCACACCCGGTCGTGGCGCGCCGCCACGCGCAACCTGCTGTTCACCGAACTGTCGCGCGACGGACCGGCCACCGCCGGGCGCCACGT
>CAZBOE010000239.1:0-6149 GCA_964493365.1 uncultured Tepidisphaeraceae bacterium
GCCGCGGCGAGTCGCCGATCTTCGAGCCGGGGCTCGCCGACCTGCTGCAATCGAACCTGGCGGCAGGACGCTTCCGCGTGACCGACGACCTCGCCGAGGCGGTCGGGCACGGCGCGGTGGTGTTCATCGCCATCGGCACGCCGCCGAAGGAGGACGGCTCGGCCGACCTCTCCATGATCGAACGGGCGGTGCAGGACGTGGCCCGGCAGGTGCGGCGGCGGACGATCCTGGTGATGAAATCGACCGTGCCGGTGGGGACGTGCGCGCGGGTGGAGGAGCTGGTGACACCGCTGGCCCCCCACCCGGTGGTGGTGGTGAGCAACCCCGAGTTTCTGAAGGAAGGCACGGCCGTGGACGACTTCCTGCGGCCCGACCGGGTGGTGATCGGCAGCGAGGACCCCGAGGCCGCCCAGGTGCTGCGGGAACTGTACCTGCCGTTCGTCCGCAACCAGAACCCGATCCTGCTGGTGCGGCGGGCGGCGGCGGAGATGATCAAGTACGCGGCCAACGTCTACCTGTCGACGCGGATCAGCTTCATCAATCAGATCGCCAACCTGTGCGAGGCCCTGGGGATCGACGTGGACGAGGTGCGGGCGGGGATCGGGCGCGACGCCCGGATCGGCGCCCACTTCATGTATCCCGGCCTGGGCTACGGCGGGAGCTGCTTCCCCAAGGACGTGCAGGCCCTGTACCACGTGGCCCGGGCGGCGGGGATCGAGGCAGACCTGCTGGCGGCGGTGCATCAGGTCAACGAGCGGCAGAAGCGGCGGATACTGGAAAGGATGCAGGCCTACTTCGAAGGGCGGCTCTCCGGGCGGACCATCGCGGTGTGGGGCGCGGCCTTCAAGCCCAACACGGACGACATCCGCGAGGCCCCGGCCATGACGACCATCGCGGGGCTGTTGGAGGCGGGAGCGGCGGTCCGCGTCCATGACCCGAAGGCGCTGGAGAACGTCCGCCGGGAACTGGGCGACCGCGTGACCTACTGCCCCGACGCCTATGAGGCCCTCGACCACGCCGACGCCCTGGTGATCTGCACGGAGTGGAACGAGTTTCGCTCGCCGGACTTCGAGCGGATCCGCCGAGCACTGCGGCAGCCGGTCATCTTCGACGGCCGCAATTTGTATGCGCTGGAGCAGATGCGGCGGTGCGGCTTCACCTACTTCTCGATCGGCCGGCCGCCGATTCGACCATGACCGGCTGCGGCCGGGAGGCGGCCGGCATCACTGCCGGCGTCGGCCGGCCCGATCGACCGCACAACTCGCGATACCAATCGAGATACGCCTCCACCTGGCGCTCGAGGGCAAAGCGGCGGCGGGCGTCGGCCGCCGCGTCGTCACCCAGCCGCCGACGAAGCGGCTCATCGCTCAGCAATCGTCCGATGCCGGCCGCCATCGTCACGGGATCGCCCGGCGGCGTCAGCAGGCCGGTCGCCGTGACCGCGGTGTCGGCCCTCTCCTCCGCGGGCAGCGAGCGAACCTGCTCAGGGATGCCGCCTACCGCCGTGGCCACGACGGGCGTGCCACAAGCGAGGGATTCCAGCACCGTGTTAGGGAAAGTGTCCGCGCGGGCGGCATGAACGTAGAGGTCGGCGGCACGATAGTAGTCTGCCACCATGCGGGAGTCGTCCACAAACGGCACGAAGCGGATCTGACCGTCGGCCAGCGACTCCGGTTCGCCGCCTTCGCCCAGCACAACGAACAGCACCGGGCGACCGAGCCTTCGCTCCGCCACCGCCCGCACGGCGGAGCGCAGGGTCTGGTAGTCCTTCCAGCCGTTGCGGCGAGCACAATAGCCGGAGAACAGCAGGACCGCGTGACCGCCGGGCAGGCCGAGGCGGCGCCGCGCGGCCGCCTGCTCGCCTGGGTGAAAAACATCGAGATCGACTCCGTTGGGGATGACGCGGCTGCTAACCACCGCCGGAGCCAGCATTGACCGTCGCACCTGCTCCATCAGCCAGCGGCTGGGGGTGGCCACATGCAGGCGGCACTGGGCATAGATGTCTCGCTTGCGGCACCAGTTGCCCGCCGTGCCGTCGCGGCGCAAGGCCGGGTAGGCCGCCAGGTCGGGACACCGCCCGCAGCCGGTGAGCCAACGCTCGCACGCCACGGAGTGGGCGCAGTGTCCGGTCAGCGGCCACATGTCGTGCAGCGTGAGAACCAAGCAAGTGCTTGCACTGAGCGCGGGCAAGGCCCGCAGGTCGAAATACCGCCCATGCAGGTTGTGAGCGTGAACGACATCCGGCCGGCGGCCGGCCAGCCGGAGAATTTGCCAGGTCCCGGGGAAGCGAAAGACTTCGCGGCCCCGCCAATCATCCAGCCAACTGCCCGGCGAGGCGAGACGATGGCTCCATTGACCGGCCCGCCGACAGAGGGTGGACCGATGATACCAGGGCTGCAACCACTCATGCACACACCACCAGAACGCCGACCAGGGGTTGAGCGTACGGTGGTTTGGAATGACGCGCACACGCGGGTGGGACCGCCTCCGCCGCCCCACCGCCAGCCAGGATTCCTGGCCCCGTGCGGCGAGAGCCTCGAAGAGGTTGTACGCCACTCGCTCGGCTCCGCCGCAGTGGTCGTAGGTATTGACCTGCACAATGGAGAGCCGCTCAGCCGACATTGCCCAGGACTCCCTGAAGGCGCCGCGCCAACTCATCGCCGTCCCAATCGCGGACGAGCACGCGCGGGAGCTGCCACACATCCGTGTCCGGCCGCACGGTTCCCGGGAAATTGGCGCAGGCCCGCCGGAAACCGGCCTCGCGCACCAGGGCTACGGTCGCGGCTGTGTAATCCCGGCGGCCCCCGTAAGGGTAGGAGAAACTCGTCACTTCGCGGCCCAACACACTCTCCAGCAGCCGCTTGCCATCGACGATCTCCGCCCGCTGGCGGTCCACCGGCAGGCCGGCCAGAAGTGCGTGGGTCAACGTGTGCGCCCCCACGTCGATCACTCCATCCTCCACTAGCCGCGCCAGTTCCTCGGGAGTGAGGGGGCGATGTGACGGTCTCCCGCTCCGCTCGGCGCGACACGCTCCGGCCAAATCCTCCAGCAGCGCCACGCGTTGTTCGGCCGGCAGCGGCCGCAAGGTCTCACACAGTTGCAGATACAGTCGATGTCGCTCCGTCGGCACTACCGCCGCAGTGACATTCCAGAAAGCATGTCGCTGGGCCGCGTCGGGGGCGTACACCGCATCTCGACCCAGATCGGCCAGCCCCTCCGACCCACCCCAAGGCCCACGCAATACACGCGGTAACGCCCCCGGCTGAAGCAACACACGCTCCAGTTCGTCCCACCAGAACTCGCTTCGGGAGCCGACGGCCGCCGCCACTACAAAAACCGTGGCCGGTACGCCATGCCGCTGCAAGAGTGGTGCGGCCTCGAGCAAATTGTCGGCGTACCCGTCATCGAACGTCACCGCCGCCGCGGGAGTATCGCCGCTGGCGCTGCTGGAGCGCTGCACCAACTCCGCCAGGGACATGGGGCGGGCCACCTGCTTGAGCACCTCCAAGTGCTCCTCGAAATGCCGCGGCGCCACGCACAACAACTGGGGATCCGGCCTGCTGGCGGCCACCCGATGATAGAGCAAGATCACGCCCGCGGCCCGTGCCTGCCGGTTCGGGGCGCATCGAACCGCCGCATGATCCTCCTGGCTGGCTCGCGGCACGATCAGTCTTCCTCCCGGACAGCTCGCACCGTGATCACCACTTCGTAGTCCGGATCACGGTGGTCCAGCTCCGGCTTGTGCAACTCCTCCGCGGCCAGGCCGTGCAGGAAGGCCGTCGCGGCGAGGACATTGCCGTGCGCTGTCACCGTCACCCCCTCCTGCCCAAAAACCTCACTGAACAAGCGCGCCGCGGACCGCGTGGTGAACCGCCAATAGTCGCCCCAGCGGTCCATGTCGTAGCGGCTGATCTGGCTGAGGCCCGGAAACGTCGCCAGCAGCACGCCGCCGGGCCGGAGGGACTGCCAGCAGTTGGCGAGGGCGGTCCCCACTTCATAAATACAAAGCAACACCTGCGTCAGGATGATACAGTCAAACGTGTTCGACGGCAGCGAGCGAGGCTGGGCCAAGTCGGCGGTGAGCGTAGCGCGATGGTGCCCGGGTGGCGGATACAAAATGTCCACCCGGGTCATGCGGTGGCCGCCATAGCGCCGGGCGTAAGTGTCCTCGGCCACCTCCAGCACTCGGCCGCGAATGTCTTGGGCCTGTTGTTCGAGAAAACCCGCGATGTAATACCGATCGATCGGTGTACCGCGATCGAGACCGAATGCTCGGCTGATGGGCTGCAATCGCCGTAGATCGCCCAAGTCGACGGCTCCCACGCCCGGCACCGGCCGCCGTGGCTCCTGCTGTCGAGCAGCCACCGCGCCGGCGATTTCCGTCTTCATCGCATCCGTCATCGCAAGTCGACTCCTCAGGGTACTACCGATCCCCCCCGCCCCGCCGCGCATACACCAGGCAAAACCAAGGCGTCTTCGGGCGGAGGCGGAACGGCGGCTTGCTCGCGGGGTTTGTCTGCCGATCAAAGTCGTGTACCAAATACTGGAACCCATTGCGGTCGAGGGTCTCTAGGATCGATCCCAAAGATTGCCTCCCGCTCGGCCATCCGTGATACTCGAGCACGACTTCTCGAATTTGCCGCAACGTCCCATGCTGATCGAGGTCCCGCAGTACGGGCCCTTCCTCCCCCTCGATGTTCAGCTTCAGAAAATCGGCCGGTTCCTCCAGATAGTCAGACAACCGGACGGTCCGCACCCGACCTGCTGCCGCCCCGCCACGGGTCAGCCTCCCGCCATCCTTCCCATCGCTCTGGAACGCGGCCGTTCCAGTGCGGTCACTCAGGCCAGCTTCCACCACCTCGACATCTGTCAACCCGTTTGCCGCAAGGTTTCGCCGAAGCAGGTTCACGGCGGCAGGATCCGGCTCGAAGCACGTGACCCGTGACCGCGGGTACAGCTTCTTGAAATACACCGCAGCCAGGCCGATGTGCGCGCCGCCGTCCAGTATTCGGGGATGCTCTGATTCGGCAACAAAGTGATATATCTGCTGCTCATATATATTACGCCGGGCCGTCTGGAAACTGGCCTCATCCGCATAATACACTACTGCGCCGGCGACGTCGGCTTGGTGCCAGCTTTCACTCTGCGTTATCGCCGGGCTGGTTTGTACCATGACCACCGCTCCTCAGGTCGCGTATCCGAGCACCTGCACCGTATCGCCCAGCGCCTCGTCGATTCGCCGGAGCTGTTCCGCCGAAAACTGGCACCGGTGATCGCCAATGACGCCCCGCCGCTGGTGGGATCGCTTGTCTTCATCGCCGGGCCGTCGGGCCGTCTTTCGCCGAAAGTCATGGGCTTGTACGATCTCGGCGATCCGATCCTCGCTAGTCGGCCAGCCCAGAAAACCCGCCACACGCCGCAGCGCGGCCCGCGTGTCGGTCAGTAAATCCTCATAGCGAACCTTGAGCAGCGTCGGGTGCTCGGCCCCCACCCAGGCGGGCAGCAACCGCCGGTAGATCTCGCCCAGATGCTCCAATTCCCAATCAAGAATCGCGTCAACGCTCATGTCCGGAAACGGCGGAAGGTTGGCGCGGTAACCCTCGCGATATTTCCGCATATTGACATTGGAAGCCAGCACGTCGCGCGGATCGCGATAAAGCAGAATAACCCGCATGCCCAAGCAGCTCGTCTGCTTCAGCAACACCTGCGGCACCGTGCATAAATGCCGGATCAGAATGGTATTTCGTCGATACTGCTGAAGCTGCGCGGCGGTCTCCTCGGCGTAGTCGGTGACGTCGTCCGAGGCGTAGATGCAGGTCAGGCCGCTGAGATCAGCTAGCATTTCTGCAAGCCAGTGGGTTCCCGACCGCCACAGGGTGTACAGCAGGATCGACGGCTGGACAACCGCCGTACCCGCCGAGACGTCGCCGACCGGACGATAGATCTTCATGGTTTCTGCTCCGGGGTAGTCGGCCTTTTTCCCACGAAGAAGAACTCCGTCGGCTGAACCACCCCCAGCCGACACAGCTCGGCGTCGTAGGCGCGCAAGGCCCGCGCCAGATTGACATTGCGTGCATCGTCAAACCGCAATCCGCCGATCAGTTCGTGAAAAAACGCATATCGCTCGCGGTACACCAACTGGATAAAAT
>CAZBOE010000240.1:0-4801 GCA_964493365.1 uncultured Tepidisphaeraceae bacterium
GGAAGAGCCGGGTCAGCCGCCAGGCGCGGGGCTGGGGCGGTGCCGCCGGGTCGAGCGACCTGCCGGCGACGGTGACCTCCACGGCGACCGCGGTCGATGCGGGCGGCTCGACCGGCATTGCGCCGGCAGGCACCGACTCGGCCGCGGCATCATCGCGATGGAGCGTCGCGGCGGCGGCAATCAATCGGCGCGAGGCGGCGGCCAGATCGGTCTCGGCATCGCCCTGAGACCGCGCCGCGGCGCGCTCGGCATCGAGCCGCGCGAAAATCGGGCACGACCGATAGGCGTCGAAGCAATGCTCGAAGGCGTAGGAGAGATCGTTGATGTTCAAATGCTGTGCACACCGCTCGTCTGAGCGGTTGACAAAGGGACATTGTCGCGCACGGTGAGGCATACGACAGTCGACACCGCCAGCTTGCAGGCAGCGGGGGCTTAGCGGAACTTATCGGCAGCGACCTCGCCCCGGCGTGAGAGAAACAAGCGCGGGCGGCGATCGGTGGCGGCCGACGGTCAGGCTTGGCCGCCCTCTTGGGGTTGCCGGTTGCCACCGCGGCACGGCCGCGGTCTCGTGCCGCCTGCCGCAATGCCACATCGCCAGACGGCGCTGCGCCCGCCCACGATCCGAGGGGCGGGCCCGGCGATCACTTCTCAACGGCGATCACCTCTGAACGGCGCTTACTTCTGGCCGTCACTCACTTCTGGCCGGGAATCACTTCCGGGCGGCAATTACTTCTGATCCAGCCAGCCGACCTTGCGGTTGCCGTAGGTCTGCTTGACATACCCCTCGGCGGGTGCGCACCAGCGGACGCCGTTTTCGATCACCTTGAGCACGTTCTTGTCGTGGTAGCTCGGATAGGTCTCGTGGCCCGGGCGGAAGTAGAAGATCTTGCCCGCGCCGCGCTTGTAGGTGACGCCCGACCGGAAGCATTCGCCGCCGGTGAAGGTGGAGATAAAGACAGTGTCCATCGGCTCGGGGATGTCGAAATGTTCGCCATACATCTCCTCGGCCGGGAGGATGAAATGGTCGTCGATGCCCCTGGCGATCGGGTGGTTGGGGCTGGTGACCCAGATCACCTCGCGGTCATCCGACTCGCGCCACTTGAGGTCGCACGACGTGCCCATGAGCTTCTTGAAGATCTTGCTGAAGTGGCCGGAGTGGAGGACGACCAGGCCCATGCCGGCGAGCACGCGCTTGTAGACGCGCTCGACGACGGCATCGGAGACGTCGCCGTGGGCCATGTGGCCCCACCAGGTCAGGACGTCGGTGTTGTCGAGCTTGGCTTCGGGCAGGCCGTTTTCGGGCTCGTCGAGCGTGGCGGTCTGGACGACGAGGTCGGCCGACTGACGCAGGTGGGTCGCGATGGCTTCGTGCATGCCCTTGGGATACAGCTCAGCGACCTTGGGGTTTTTGTGTTCGTGACGGTATTCGTGCCAGACGGTGACGCGGATCGACATGGGAAGCCCTCGGGTTGGTGTACTAAACGATCCCCTGTTGTCGGGGGCATTGGTCAGGGTGTCAAGACATGGGAAGGGGAGTGCGTCAGTTCACGCATCGGAGTGAGGCATACCACCGACTTACTCCACATCGAGGGCGGGATTTCGGTCGAAAAACCCGACAGGAATGATGCGGAAGCCCGTCCGGGCGGCGGGCATGACCGGCCACTCTTCGACACGCGGCGTGTGGGTGACGCCGAAGGTATACCACGCGACAACATCCTGCCCCTCGAGCAGTTCGTCATCGGCGGTGAACACCGACAGGCCCTGCGGTTCACGGGCCTGCGAGGGGTAGACGCCCGCGGCGTGGGTTTCTTCGGGCTTGTAGCGCGTGGCGTAAAAGTGGTGATTCACAAATGACGCCCGACCGCGCAGCGCCGCGCCCTCGGGCAGATACGTCCACACGCCCGGGGCGGGGTCGATGGCGTAGCCGACCCAGTGGCCGATGCCGTTCTTGCGGTAGGGGTTGTAGATCTTCCACATGCGGTGCTCGGCTGGGTTGACCTCGCGCATCGCGGCTTTCTCGGTGGACAGGCGGTCGTTGTGCTTGACGATGGCCCCGGCGGGCTGGCCGTTCTCGATGACCTGGCGGGCGTTCATCTCGACGACGGAATTGGCCTGGCCTTCGATGTCGAAATCGAGGCGGACGTTGAAAATGTGCTGGTGGTTGACTGCGACGACCCCCGGCGCGACCAGCGTGCCATAGCGGTCGTCGCCGACGGGTTCGCCCACATAGCGCTCGGCGGCGCACGACGGACACTCTGCCGCATTCACGCCCTTGGCAAGCAGAATTCCGGTGAGGCGGGCGACGAATTCGATCGTGCCGTCCTGGCCGAACTGCCATTCGAAGGCGTAGTCATAGTTGCCGACGGTGACGGTGTGGGTGATGACCAGCACCCGGGCCCGACGGGCGATGTTCGTCTCGGTGGTTTCGTCGAAGTGCTTCCAGAGCAGGCCGCCGTCGATCTCGTAGACAGCGATCGCATCTTGCTGCGTAAAGGGCTCGCCGTCTTCGCCGGCAAAGACGGCGCTGAGCAGGGTCGCATGACGGGGGACGTCGCGCCCGCGCTCGAGCGGGAAGGAGAGAAAGCCCAGGCCGTATTCGCCCTGATCAAAGGCGGACCGCCACGACCATGCCGGGCCGGGGTCGCCATAGGGCACAACCATCTCGCTCATCGCGGCGCGATGCAGAATGGGTCGGCCATCAAAGGCGATGTTGGAGAGGACGAGCCCGTCGCGCGGGTGCAGCGCGTAATGGAACGACCAGCGGTCCCACGTGATTCGTGCGTCGTCGATGGTGTAGCTGGGTCCTTTGGGCTGCGCATAGTGAAGGGGCTTGAGGGATCGGCCGGTGCGGGGTTGAGCGGTGCGGGGGTCGCCGGTGCGGGGATCGCCGGCGCGGTCGCCGCGCGGGGCGAGGCGCTCTGCGGGGTCGTAAAAATCTGAAGCCTCGCGCGCGACGGCGACCTTTGCGTGGTCGTGCACGGCAACAACCGCGCGGCGGTTCATATCGAGCGTGACGACCAGCCCTTCGATCGGGCGGGCGTAGGCGTTGATGCCCTGGCCGCGATAAAAACTGATCGCGCGGGCGAGGCGGGTCTCCGGGCTGATGCCCGAGGCGGTGTCGGTGCCGGCGTGCCCGGGCGCCCAGATGTCAATATGGACCTCATCGGGGTTGTCGATGCCGCGGGCGCGCAGGGCGGCGAGCCAGCGGTCGTCGGCACGAATCAGCTCTTCGGCGACGGTGTATTCCTCGTCTTGAAGGGGAGGCTGTCCGGCGGTGACGGTGCGGGTTGAGTCGATGCGGGCGAGCCCGCCGCGAACGGTGAGCGACGCCTCGGTGGTCGTGCCGTTCGCCCAGTCAAGCAGGACCGCGGTCGCGGCCGTCTCGCCCGACTGCAGCGGGTCGGCGGGTTGGTCGTGCTTGCGCTCGTCGGGCGTGAGGTAGGCGAGCAGCACACCCTCCTTGAGCAGGCCCGCCTCCCGCAGCGCCGATGACGCGACGCGGATCTCGTTCTCGGACAGGGCAGCCGGGGAGCGGTGGCCGCCTCCGGTGACGGCCATTGGCGCGCACCCACCCAAAGCCAGAAGCAAGAGCACAGCCGAACAGGCCGACAGGTAACGCTGCAGCATACACACCTCCTGCTTATCGCAGACGCGACAACACGCACCCTGATGGACGGTAGCCCGACGCGGTTACGGACATGCAA
The DNA here is from genome assembly GCA_964493365.1 of uncultured Tepidisphaeraceae bacterium. Classification (GTDB taxonomy): domain Bacteria; phylum Planctomycetota; class Phycisphaerae; order Tepidisphaerales; family Tepidisphaeraceae; genus CAZBOE01. The sequence continues at coordinate 3,705 of CAZBOE010000240.1, forward strand.
GGGTCCGGTTGGCGACAGATGATCAATCGAGCGCCACATCAAGATGTTCGACGGTGTCGCGGGTCAGATCAACGACCGCGACGGTGCGCCTGGCGGCGCGGTAGAGCGCGCCGGGGTTGATGTGATGGATTCGGCCGTGCCGACGCGAGGCGGGGATGTGGGTGTGGCCGGTGAAGAGATAGTCGCAGGCCTGGGCGTCGAGGGTGCGCTGGAGGAAGCGGAGGTCGTCGCCGTGGGTGACCAGGAGGGTCTTGCCGCCGAGGTCGAGCGTGCCCGAGTCGCCGAGGCAGCGGAGCCCGAGGTCGGCGGCATAGCCAAACAGCGCGTCGCGCTCGAAGTCGTTGTTTCCCCAGACAAACGCGGCGGGCAGGCCCGCGAGGGTGTCGAGCACGGGCATCGCGCCTTCGCCGCCCCCGCCGACGTCGCCTGTGTGGATGTAATAGTCGACCCCGCGGCCGGCCAACAGGCGCACGGCGGCGGCGGCAAGATGAGAGCGGCCGTGTGTATCGCCGAGAAGGCCGATGAGCATGAGCGGGTCCGAGGTTTGTTGTTCGTCGTCAGCAGGCCGATGGTCAGTAAACCGTGTCAGCAGACCGTGTGAGTGGGCGGCGGTCACGGGGCCGCGGGCTGTTGTTGCCCGTTTTCGGTGCCGGGCAGAGCGGCAGTCAGCGGCTGCCGGGCTGCTGGGCTGCTCCCATGCTTCCTGTAGCGGGCGGCCGCATCGCCGTCACTTTACCACCTGCTGCCCACGGCCGACTGCTGACTGCCCGCTGTCGACAACTCTGCCTTCCGCTGCCTACTGCCTACTACCCACTGCTCACTCAATCTATTCGCTCCTGCCTTGCCAGACTCATGAACGTCATGTGTGAGCCGATGTCTGCGGGGGATTTGGGCGTTCGGCGGGTGTACTGGCCGGCGGAGTCCATGTCCCATGACTGGCGGTGGTCGGTGAGCATGGTCTGGAGGATGCGCCACAGGCGCTCGCGCAGCGCGCGGCGCTTGACCGGCACGACAACCTCGACCCGCGCGAGCAGGTTGCGATACATCCAGTCGGCCGAGCCGATGTAAAACTCGCCGTCCAGCTCGTTCTCGGCCCC
>CAZBOE010000240.1:4811-6129 GCA_964493365.1 uncultured Tepidisphaeraceae bacterium
ACTCGCCATCGACGGGGTCGGCCGCGCCGTTGCGGTAGTAGAAGATGCGGCTGTGTTCGAGGAATCGGCCGATCACGCTGCTGACGCGGATGTTGTCGCTCATGCCCTCGACGCCCGGGCGCAGCGTGCAGAAGCCGCGGACGATCAGATCGACCGGCACGCCCGATCCGCTGGCTTCGTAGAGGGCGCGGCAGACCGTGCGCTCCTCCAGCGCGTTCATCTTGGCGGGTCGCCCCGCCTTCTGATGCTCCACTTCCCGGCGGATGAGCTCGACAACCCGATCGCGCATGTTGACCGGCGCGACCAGCAACTGCTTATACGTCCGCTTGAGCGAGCGGCCGGTGAGATAGTGAAACAGTTCGGTCACGTCACGCGTGATGTCCGGATCACAGGTGAACAGGCCCAGGTCGGTGTAGAGCTTGGCGGTCGAGGGGTTGTAGTTGCCGGTGCCGATGTGGGCATAGCAGCGGATGCCCTCGGGCTCTTCGCGCACGACCAGCGCGGTCTTGGTGTGGGCGACGAGGTTCTTGTGGTTGCGACCCATGCGGGTCTGGCTGTGGGTCTTGCGACCCACGAAGCCGTAGACGACATGCACGCCGGCCTTCTCGAGCCGGTTGGCGAGCTGGATGTTGCGCTCTTCGTCGAAGCGCGCCTTGAGCTCGACAAGGCAGACCACCTGCTTGCCGCTCTCGGCGGCGGTGATCAGCGTCTTGATGAACGGGCTTTCGCCGCCCGTGCGATAGAGCGTGAGCTTGATCGCCAGCACCTTGGGGTCTGCGGCGGCCGAGTTGATGAACCGCTCGACGCTGGCGGAAAAGCTTTCGTAGGGGTGATGAACGAGAATGTCTCCTGAGCGGATCGCGGCGAAGATGTCGCCGTCTTCTTCGCCCAGCGACGCGGGGACGACCGGGTTCCACGGATCAAACCGAAGCCGCGGGACATTGAGATCCATCACGGGGCGCAGGTCGTCGTAGTCGAGTTCGCCCGGCATTTCATAGACGTCTTCCTCGGTGAGCTCGAGTTCGTCCATGAGGAACTTGCGGATCCAGGCGTTGGGGGTCGGCCCGTGCTCGAGCCGCACGACCCGCGCGAAGCGGCGCTGCCGGAGTTCTTCCTCCATGAGCTGGCGCAGGTCTTCGGCGTCTTCCTCGTCACGCTCGAGGTCGGCATTTCGGGTGACGCGGAAGAGCATGACATCGACGATCTTGAGATCGGGAAACAGGTCGTCGAGGTTGTTGCGGATCACCTCGTGAATGGCGATGAACCGCAGCTTGCCCGGCGCGGGCGGCGAAGCCGGCGAGCCCGACGCCGATGCCCC
>CAZBOE010000241.1:0-6118 GCA_964493365.1 uncultured Tepidisphaeraceae bacterium
AACCGGGCCGCGAGCGAACCGTTGACCGTGGTGTGGATCACACCGATGCGGGCCCTGGCCAGCGACACCGCCCACGCGCTCGATCGCGCCGCCCGGGAGCTTGGCTTGCCCTGGTCGGTCGAGGTGCGCTCCAGCGACACCAGCAGCACGCTGCGCAAGAAACAGCGGGCCCAGTTGCCGACCGTGCTGGTGACCACGCCCGAGAGCCTGTCGGTGTTGATGTCATACCCCGACTCGCGCCAGCACCTTTCCACCCCGCGGTGTGCCGTCGTCGACGAGTGGCACGAACTGCTGAGCACCAAGCGCGGCGTGCAGACCGAGCTCGCCCTCGCCCGGCTCCGCACGTTCAGCCCGGCGCTTCGAACATGGGGCCTCTCAGCCACGCTCGGAAACCTCGACGAAGCCGCCCACGCGCTGGTCGGCAAGTCAACGCCCAGGCCGCTGCTCATCCACGCCCGGCAGCGCAAGGAGCTGTGCGTCGAGACGCTGATCCCCCACGAGGTCGAGCGCTTTCCATGGGGCGGCCACATGGGCCTGCGCATGGCGCCGGCGGTCGTCGATGCCGTTGAGCAGGCCCGCTCGACGCTCATCTTCACCAACACCCGCGCCCAGGCCGAGATCTGGTTTCGCAAGCTGCTCTCGCTGCGACCGGATTGGATCGGCCGGATCGCCATCCACCACGGCTCGCTCGACCGCGCGCTGCGTCATAAGGTCGAAGACAAGCTCCGCGCGGGCGAGCTCGCGGCCGTCGTCTGCACGAGCAGCCTCGATCTGGGGGTGGATTTCACCGCGGTCGAGCAGGTCATCCAGATCGGCAGCCCCAAGGGCGTGGGCCGGCTCATGCAGCGCGCCGGACGAAGCGGACACGCCCCCGGTCAGCTCAGCCGCGTGTTGTGTGTGCCCACCCACGCCTTCGAGCTGGTGGAGTTTTCCGCCGCGCGCGAGGCGATCGACCAGCGCCGGGTCGAGCCGCGCCGACCGCTGCCGCGCCCGCTCGATGTGCTGGTCCAGCATATCGTCACGGTCGCCGCCGGCGGCGGATTCGCCGAGGCCGACCTGCTCGCCGAGGTGCGCACGACCTGCGCCTATGCGACGCTGTCCGACCAGGAGTGGCGCTGGGCGATGGATTTCGTCGAGCGCGGCGGGCCCTCGCTCACCGCATACCCCCGCTTCGGAAAGGTGGCCCGCGATCCGCTCGATCCCGCCCGGTTCACCATCGCCTCCGAGGCGATGGCCCGCCTTCATCGCCTGGGCATCGGCACCATCACCGGCGACGGCGTCGTCACCCTCGTCACCACGGGCGGAAAAAACCTCGGCACCATCGAAGAGTCGTTCGTCTCACGGCTCAAGCCGGGCGATCACTTCGTCTTTGCCGGCCGGCCGCTCGAGTTCCTGGGCCTGCGCGAGATGCGCGCCCGCGTGAGGGTGGGCAGCAAGCCGCGCGGCTCGATCCCCCAGTGGGCGGGCGGGCGCTTTCCCCTCTCGACACAACTCGCCCAGGGCGTGCGCAGCCGGCTTCGCGAGGCGGCCGATGGTTTCTACCGCGACGGCGAAATGCGCCGCATGGCGCCGATTCTCTCCGTCCAGCAGAGCTGGTCGACCCTGCCGGCCGACGATGAGCTGCTCATCGAGCGGATCGACAGCCGCGAGGGTGCGCATGCGTTCGTTTACGGCTTCCTCGGGCGCCTCGTTCACGAGGGCCTGGGCGCGGTGATCGCCCACCGCATCGGCCGCGAGACCGGCATGCCGGTGACCGCCACCTTCACCGACTACGGCATCGAGCTGCTCGCGCCGCGCCTCGAGCTCGAGACCGGCGCCGACTGGGCATCGCTGCTGAGCGCGTCGGGGCTGATCGACGACCTGGCCGCCTGCCTCAACGCCGGCCAGCTCATGCGACGGCAGTTCCGCGACATCTCCCGCGTCGCGGGGCTGCTCATGCCCACCGGGCCCGGCGCGCCGCGGTCGACGCGACAGCTTCAGGCCTCGAGCGAGTTGTTCTTCGATGTGTTTCGCGAGTTTGACCCGGACAACCTGCTGATCGAACAGGCCCGGCGCGAGGTGCTCGAGCAACAGCTTGAAATCCGCCGACTCAGCGAGGCGCTGGAGCTTCTGTCGGCCCAGTCGATCCGTGTCGTGCGGGTGCAGCGGTTTACGCCTCTGGCGTTTCCGATCTGGGCGCAGCGGATTGCGTCACAGACAATCAAGGTCGAAAGCGCCGAGAGTCGGATCGAGCGCATGGTCCGGCGGCTGGAAGCCGCCGCGGGCAAGGCGGCGCCGGTTTATCCTTCGCGGGATGGTGCCGGCGTCGCCTCGCCCACAACAGGTCAGGATGACGATGCCTTCCATGGTTGAACTTGAGTTTGCCCGCGCCCATCTGCGACTCCTGCCCGACCGCGCCGCCTGGTGGCGCAGCGAGCATCTGCTGCTGATCGCCGACCCTCACTTCGGCAAGGCCGACGTGTTCCGGCGCGCCGGCGTGCCTGTGCCCGACGCCGCCACCACCGCCGATCTCGCCCGGCTCTCGCGGCTTCTCGATGACACGGCCGCGGCGCGCCTGATCATCCTGGGCGACTTTTTCCACGACACGCCCGCCGAGGGCGAGGTGTTTCTCGCGACGCTGCGCAAGTGGCGTGACCGTCACCGGTCGGTCTCGGTGACGCTCGTACCGGGAAACCACGACCGCCGCGTCGAGACGTATGCCGCCGCCATCGACATGGCGATGACCGGCCCGTCGATCGAGGTCGCGGGCGTCACGCTCATTCATCACCCGCCCGAGGCGCCCGAAACGCCCACGATCGCCGGCCACGTACATCCCGGCGCGCGGCTGGTCGATTTCGACGGCACTTCCGCCCGCGTGCCGTGTTTTGCCGCCACGCAGCGGCTGCTGCTGCTCCCGGCGTTCGGCAAGTTCACCGGCACCAAGGTGATCGACCGCACCGCCGACACCCGCCTCTTCGCGGTCGCCGCCAACCGCGTCGTCGAGGCCGCGTGATTCAACACCACCGCCCGCGATAACAAACCGACCGCCGACTGCCGACATGCGAGTCCCCCGCGCCCGCGCGCCGCCGTGACATCGCAGCGGGTCGGCGATCCAAACGTGAACCCATCAATTCGTCATCCCATCAATGCGTCACGACCCAATGCGTCACGACCCAATGCGTCACGACCCAATGCGTCACGACCCAATGCGTCACGACCCAATTCGTCACGACCTTCCACCCAACGAATTCTCCGATGCACTCCCCACTTCGCACTGATCAGTTACAATGGGTGCATGGCTCCAACCCCTCGTCCCAACGTGCGCGCCATGGAAGGCTACACGCCCGGCGAACAGCCCGGGCCGGGCCAGCGCGTCGTCAAGCTCAATACCAACGAGAATCCTTACCCGCCCAGCCCGCGTGTGATGGCGGCGCTGCGCGACGCGGAGCCGGAGCTTCTGCGGCGCTATCCGTCGCCCACGGCCGACGAGTTCCGCGCCGCGGCCGCCAAGCTCTGGGGCTATGACGTCGACCACTTCATCGCCGGCAACGGCTCGGACGACATCCTTACCATCCTCACCCGCGCCTACCTTCCGCCCGGCGGCGTCATGGCGTTTCCGGAGCCCACGTATTCGCTCTATCCCGTGCTCGCCCAGATCGAAGACGCCAGGGTCGCCCCCGTGGCGTGGGAAGAGGGCCACGCCCTGCCGATCGACGCGCTGCTGGCCGCCAAGGCAGACGTCATCTACCTGGCCAACCCCAACGCCCCCACGGGCACGTTTGTTCCGCCGGCCGATGTCGCCCGGCTTGCGGCCGCGTTCGAGGGCCTGCTGCTGGTCGATGAGGCCTACGGCGACTTTGCCGAATCCAACTGCATCGCGCTGGTGAAGGATCACCCCAATCTCGTCGTCTCGCGCACACTCTCCAAGGCCTATTCGCTCGCGGGGCTTCGCTTCGGATATGCCATCGCCCAGCCGCAGATCATCGCCACGATGATGAAGGTCAAAGACAGCTACAACTGCGACGCGCTGAGCATTCTCGCCGCCACGGCGGCCATCGAAGACCAGGACCATCTCCGCGCCAACCTCGAACTCGTCCGCGCCGAGCGGACGCGCCTGTCGGCCGAGCTCACCCGCCTGGGCTTTGGCGTCCTGCCGTCGCAAGCCAACTTCCTGCTCGTCGCCGTTCCCGGCGGCGCGGGCAAAACCTTTTACCAGCGCCTCAAGCAGCAGGGCATTCTCGTCCGATTCTTCGACAAGCCCGGACTCTCCGACAAGCTCCGCATCACCGTCGGCACGTCACAGGAAAACAACGCGCTGCTCGCGGGCCTCAAGTCGCTGCTCACCCAGGAAAAGGCCGCCTGACGTGCCCGATCGTCCGACGCCGCTCACCAGCCACCCAATCAACATGCCCCGCACCGCCACCGTCAACCGCAACACCGCCGAGACCCAGATCACCGTCGAACTCAACCTCGACGGCGCCGGCGTCGTCTCGGCCCACACCGGCGTCGGCTTTTTCGATCACATGCTCGATCTCCTGGGTCGGCACGCGCTGGTCGACCTCAAGGTCACCGCCCAGGGAGACCTGCACATCGACGCCCACCACACCGTCGAAGACGTCGGCATCACGCTGGGCATGGCCCTCTCCCAGGCCCTGGGCGACAAGCGCGGCATCGTCCGCTTCGGCAACGCCTCGGTCCCCATGGACGAATCGCTCGCCCATGTCGCCATCGATCTTTCCGGCCGACCGGCCTTCGTCTTCAGCGTCCCCTTCCGCGGGCCCACCATCGGCGACTTTGATACCGAACTGGTCGAAGAGTTCTTCAAGTCGCTCGCCAACAGCGCGAAGATGAACCTCCACATCGCCGTCCCCTACGGCACAAACAACCACCACATGGCCGAGGCCGTCTTCAAGGCCACAGCCCGTGCGCTGCGCGGCGCGGTTTCGCCCGACCCGCGCAACCCCAACATCCCCAGCACCAAGGGGAGCATCTGACGCCGCATCGCCGCAGGCCCGGGCTCCCCCATTCGCGCCGGGCGGGGCATCGCGTATCGTCCCGGCCATGACCACCGCGCTGACCCCCGTTCCGCTGGCCAACTACGCCTGCAACACCGGCGAAGGCCCCCTCTGGGACGACCGCAGACAATGCCTCTTCTGGTCTGACATCCCCAGCGGGAAACTCTTCCGCATCGACATCCCGGCCGACACCCACCGACAAATCTACTCGGGCCCGCCGGTCGGGGGGTACACCCTTCAGGAAGACGGAAAGCTCCTGCTCTTCCGCGTCAACGACATCGCCTTGTTCGACCCCGACACGGGCGAGTCGAAGAAGGTGATGGACTTCCATGACGAAGGCTGCCCGCGGTTTAACGACGTGTCGGCCGACCCGATGGGCCGCGTCTACGCCGGCACGATGGGCAAGACCAACGAGTCGGGCGGGCTGTTTCGCCTCGACCCCGACGGCCGATTCACGCTCCTCTTCCGCGGCACGGGCTGCGCCAACGGCAGCGGCTGGTCGCCCGATCGCAAGACCTTTTATTGGACCGACTCCAGCCACAACCACATCGACGCCTTCGACTACGACGCCCCGACCGGCGACCTCCACAACCGCCGACGGCTCTACACCGCCGACCGCGCCAAGGAAGGCACGTGTGACGGCATGACGGTCGCCGCCGACGGCAACCTCTGGTCGACCCGCTGGGACGGCCACGCGATTCGAATCCTCTCGCCCCAGGGAGCGGTGCTCTCCGAAATCCGCTTCCCGGTTGCCAAGGTCTCCTCGTGCATTTTCGGGGGTCCGAGCCTGACCGATCTCTACGTCACCACAGCCGGGGGCGACACGAAGGACACGAGCCGGCCGGAGGGCACGCTGTATCGCATTGCCGGCGCCGGCAAAGGCATGACCGAGTTCCGGTCGCGGCTGGCCGTCTAGCGGCCTGTTTTTCGCCAAAAATCTGCGAATTGTGCAGTACCCCACACTCAACACTTAAGGAGTGCTGCATTCGAGTCGATCTTGCCTCTGGCGGCCATCTGAACCAAGCAGGTGACCACCGGCCAGATGAGTGCGACCACAATCAACTCGACCACACCCGCGAAGGGCTCGACTGCCCCGGCATCACAGCCGGCGGCACCGGGGTCAG
>CAZBOE010000242.1:0-6062 GCA_964493365.1 uncultured Tepidisphaeraceae bacterium
GGTCGCGACGGCGCCGCCCGACCCGTCTCGCACGAACGCATAAAGCCGATAAACGCCGGCCTCGGCGGGCACTTTCACCTGCGTCTGCGCCGCGCCGGGCGTCACGACCGCGCCGGCGATCACTTCCGTCGCGGCTTCGGGATCACCGCCGGTGAGGTAACGGTCGGCTTCGCGGTGGAGTTCCCAGTGATAGGTGAGCGAGTCGGCCTCGGCGTCGGTGGCCTCGATCGAGGCGGTGACGGTCTGGCCGGGCGAAAGATTCTCTGAGGCGGAAAGCGCGATCGGCCCGATCTCGGGCGCGTGATTGGCCGGCGGCTTGCCCGACCAGACCTCGCCCATGGCATCGACCGCGGCCAGCCGCGTGCCGTCTGGCAGGATCATGCCGAACCAGGTCGAGGTTGCTTCCTGCTTGTTGCCCCAGTGGAAGGCGTAGGTGCCCAGGCACATCGGATCGGCATAGGCGGCGACCGCGGTGCGACGATACCAGTCGGCCTTGACGGTGCTGGTCGGCTCGACGATCGCGCCGAACGACGTCTTCTCGACCTCCCACGTGCCGGGCGGGCCGAACTCGGTGATGATATAGGGCTTGGCGCCGCCGGCCGCCTTGTATCGCGCGCCGACCGACGGGCCCCCCGCGTAGGAGTTGATGCCGATGATGTCGATGTCGGGGCAGAGGCGGTGGATGTTGACCACGCGCTGGCCGCCGATCTCGGCGATGACCGTCATGGTGGGGCGCGTGGGGTCGAGCTTTTTCGCCATCGCGGCGATGTTGTTGATGGCCGAGTAGATGGCGGCGTTGTCGCCCTTCTCACCCTCCATCTCGTTGCCGATGGCCCACATCAGCACCGCGGGGTGGTCTTTGTAGGCGAGGATGGCCTGGCGCGCTTTTTCGAATTGCGTCGCGACCTGCTCGGCGTTGTTGTAGTTGAAGCCGTGGCGCTCGTGGCCGAGCCAGATGCCGACGGTGACTTTCATCCCCAGCCGCTGCGCCTCGTCGAGTTTTTCGGCGACCCGGTCTTCCGGGCCGGCACCCCATGTGCGGAAGGAGTTGGCGCCGCGCTCGACGGCGAGCGCCTTGCTCGCATCGCCCCCGACGCCCTTGATGACAAACGGCTTGCCGTCGACCAGCATGCGCCAGCCGCCCTCGGCACGCTCGAGCCGGGTTTCGCCCGCCGCGCGGGCGGGCATGACCATCGATGCGAATGCGATCGCGAGCGTCGCGAACGACAGGGACATGACGCGAAGACAGGCGGGTGGAGTGCCGAGCATGAGACCAAAACCTCCGTCAGCAGCGATGTGGATGGGGCGAGATGGAGCAGTGTCCGCCGACACGGGCGGGCGATGCTCATGGTATAGCGGATGACACGGCCCTTTGCCGTGACGGTTTGCGTCGATTGTTTCATGTTTTGCGGCAATACGCCCGGCCGACGGACGAGGCCGGCGCCGGCGTCGCGGCAGGATCGACAGGCCTTTTACCGCTATGCTCAGTCTCGAGCAGATGGCTCGCAGCGACCAGGCGGCGCTGTTACGACAACGAAAGGGCGACACAATGCGCGCGATGCGATGGAATCTTGTGCTGGCGGCGGTGTTGACGGCGGGCGTTTTGGGCTGTGAGCAGGAACCGCAGGTGGCGACACCGACCGTCACCCAGACGGCGGCCGCACCCGTGCCGACGGGCGAGAAGGCCGAATGCCTCATCTGCGTCGGGCACATGATCGACGTGACTGACCAGACCCCCACCGCGGAATTCGAGGGCTCGAAATACTTCTTCTGCAGCGAGCATTGTCAGCAGGAGTTTTCGGAAGACCCCGCCAAGGCGCTGGCCGTCCACGCGCAGAAAGTGGCCGCCAAGGCCGGCGCATCCACCAAGCCCGCGGCCGGTCACTAGCCCGCGACGCGACCACCGCGAGCACCCATCACCGCAGATCGAGTCGGCCGCGGTGTGATGCCCGGAATCACGACCGCCACCCCGGCGGCACGGGGCGCGATCACTTTGCGCGCAGAACCAAGCCCGCCTCTCGGTCAGAGCCGCGCCCGTGAACGGCTGACCGCGTGACGCGCGACCGCCAGCCCGATCGATCTTCATCCGCCGCGGGCAACGGCGAGGCAGTAGATCGGCAGACGCTTGCGCACGAAACGGCGTTCATATGTGGTCGTCAGGCCGGCGAAGGGCTGGGCGTCGGTGCAGGCTTGTGCCGCCGGGTCGTTCCAGAAGTCGGCCGACCGGACTTTGAGCTCAAACAGGCGCGACACCTCCGACGCCGAGGCGGATTCCATCGGCGGCCGCGCCGGTTCGGCACGCGCCGGTTCGACACGCGCCGGTTCCGCACGCGACGGGTACGACTGCTCGTCGGGAGTCGCGTCGGTCGTCTGGGTCGCCGCGGCGGGAGCGTCGGTCGCCGCGTCGGGGGCCTGGGTCGCCAAGGCGGGGGCGTCGGTGGCGGCGTCAACGGGGTGAACGATCCCCAGCAGATCGAGGGCCGATCGATACACGCCCAGATCGTCGGTCTTGAGGGTGAACCATCCCGATGCACACAGCGCCCCCGCAATGTCGCGCAGCAGCCTCGTGTCGATCATCGGCAACACGTGGGGCGGGTCGGGCGGCTCGGGGTGAAAGAGCCACAGGTCGGTGACTTCGCCGGGAGCAAAGATCGCGGGAAGGTCGGCGGCGCGGGCGTGAACCAGCGCGATGTTGGGCAGCGCCGCCTCGGTGATCCGCCCGGCGGCGTGGGCGAGATGCCGGGGCGACCAGTCAATGCCGATGAATGCCATTGACGGGTCTCGGCGTGCGGCGGCGCTGATCAGCGAGGCGTCGTTGCAGCCGAGATCGACGACGAGCCGGCCGGCAAACGCATCGCCGATCCGCGCTCGGAAGTGATCGCGCCACCGCCCGCGGTGCGATCGCTCGGCGCCGTCGACGAAAGCGAGGCCGGCGTAGGCGAGCAGCGCGTCGGCATAGGGGCTTCGTCGGGGCATGTGAAGGCCTGTGCGACATCCGCCGACGCGTTGCTGGTCGCGAGACGACGCCAACGGCGTGTCGCGCAACCGGGCGAGGTCGCCGCCCCACTCAGGCGACGACCACACTTCGGGCAAACTCGCGGGCGCGGGCAAGGGCGTCGCCGATCTTGGCGGGGTCTTTGCCGCCGGCCTGGGCATACTGCGGCTTGCCGCCACCGCCGCCGCCGGCGACCTTCGCGGTCTCGCGGATCCAGTCGCCCGCCTTGAGGCCCTTGGCGACCAGGTCATCCGACACGACCGACAGAAACGTCACCCGCCCCTCGCCCGACGACGCCGCCAGCATCAGCGCCAGGCTCGGGGCGCGTTTCTTGATCGAGTCCATCGCGGAGCGGAGCTGGTCGTCGCTGGCGCCGGCGATTTCACCGACGACAAGCTTGCCGCCGCCGATCGTCTCGGCAGCCTCGAGCAGCGCGGAGGCCGCCGCGACGGCATCGACACCTACGCCCGCGGACGACGCCTTCGACTTCTTTTCATACGCCTTGTATCGCGATTGCAGGTCGGCCAGCGCCCCCTGCGCCGCCCGCCGCGTTCGCAGAGAAAGGTCGCCCGAGGCGATGGCGCCGCTGAGGGCCGCGATGACTTCGGGCAGCGCTTCGTCAGCGGACGACTTGCCCTTGGCGATCAGCGCTTCGATCGACTTTCCGCCCTGCGCCGCCGCCCGGGCGCGGTCGCCGGTGAGGGCGACGATTCGGCGGATGCCCTTGGACACGCTCGACTCTTCGGTAATGACAAACGCGCCGGCCTCGTCGCTGGTGAGCAGGTGCGTGCCGCCGCAGAACTCGATCGAATAGTCATACCACCGGGCGTTGCCCGGGTCGGCCAGCAGGTCGGCCACCGGCACGCCGATCGACACCACGCGCACCATCGGCGGATACTTTTCGCCGAAGACCGCGCGCAGCCCGTGGATCTTGAGCGCCTGTTCCTGGGGGGCGAGCTGCGTGTAGACCGCGAGCTTTTGCTGGATCGCCCGGTTGACCATCGACTCGATCCGCTCGAGCTCGTCATCGCCCAGCGCCTTGGCGTGGGAGAAGTCGAAGCGGAGTTTTTCGGGGTCGACCAGCGAGCCCTTCTGCTGCACGCCCTCGCCCAGCACGCCGCGCAGCGCCCAGTTGGCAAGGTGGGTGGTGGTGTGGTTCTGCTGGGTGAGGTTGCGGTCGGCCGCGACCTCGGCGGTGACGGTCTGGCCGGCCTTGAGCGTGCCGCCCTGCCGCAGCGTGCCGATGTGGAGGACAAACCCGCCGACCGCGCGCGTGGTGGTGACGTCGAATGTGGCGCCGCCGCCGGTGAGGGTGCCGCTGTCGCCCACCTGCCCGCCCATCTCGGCGTAGAAGTTGGTGCGGTCGAGGATGACCGCTGCGGGCGAACCGACCGGCGCATATTCGGCCAGCGCCTCGCCCGTCCACACGGCCTTGACGGTGGCGCCCAGCGCGGCGCGGTCGTATTTGAGATCGTCTGCGGTCGGCTCGACGCCCTGTCGCGCGAGCTGCGCCAGCGCCTCGGGCGAGAGCGTGAACAGCCGCGTGTCCTGCGTCTTGCCGCCGGAACGGGCCAGTTCCTTCGCCTCTTCCATCAGCTTTTCATAGCCCGCCAGATCGACCGCCATGCCGCGCTCCTCGGCCATGATGCGCGTCAGGTCGATCGGAAAGCCGTAGGTGTCGTGGAGCTTGAACGCGTCGACCCCGGCAATGACCAGCCGCTTGCCTTCGTCGGCCCTGGCACGGCCGGCAGCCTCCTCGAAGAGGTCGATCCCGCGGTCGATCGTTCGCCCGAAGCTGACCTCTTCATCCTTGATGATGTCAACCACACCCGACGGGTTCTTGGTCAGTTCGGGGAACGCACGGCCCATCGCCTCGACCACCACCGGCACGAGCGTGTGAAGGAACGGGTCTCTCAGCCCCAGCGTCTGACGCCCGAAGCGCACGGCGCGCCGGAGAATGCGGCGCAGCACATAACCCCGGCCCTCGTTGCTCGGCACGGCGCCGTCGGTGAGCGCAAAGGTCAGGCAGCGGATGTGGTCGGCGATCACGCGAAACGCGATGTCGTTGCGCAGCTGCGCGTCGGCCGCCTCGGCGGCGGCGTCGGTCGCGTTGGTCTTGGGATACTTCGCGCCATAGGTGTGGCCCGACAGATCTTTTAGCCTCGCCCAGAAGGGGTTGAACAGGTCGATCTCGTAGTTGCTGCCCACATCCTGCAACACCTGCGTGATGCGCTCGAAGCCCATCCCCGTATCGACATGCTGCGCCGGCAACACCGTCAGGCTGCGGTCGGCGTTGCGGTTGTATTGAATGAAGACGTTGTTCCAGATCTCCATCACGCGCGGGTCTTCGGCGTTGACCGGCGCACGCCGACCCGCCTTGCGGTCGGCCTCGATCTCCTCCATCGGCCGGCGGTCGATGTAAATCTCGGTGCAGGGCCCGCACGGTCCCGTGTCGCCCATCTCCCAGAAGTTGTCCTTGCCGAAATAGTGAATGTGATCGTCGGCGATGCCCGCCACCTGCTTCCAGATGTTGGCCGCCTCGGTGTCGCGGGGAACGCCGTTTTTCTCATCGCCCTCGAAGCAGCTCACATGAAGCCGCGCCGGGTCGAGCTTCCACACGACCGTGAGCAGTTCCCACGCCATCGAGATGGCGCCCTGCTTGAAATAGTCGCCGAACGACCAGTTGCCCAGCATCTCGAAGAACGTGTGGTGCCGCCGGCTGCGGCCGACGTCGTCGAGGTCGTTGTGCTTGCCGCCGGCGCGGATGCACTTTTGCGTGTTGACCGCGCGGGTGTAGTCACGCCGCTCCTGGCCGAGAAAGATCGGCTTGAACTGATTCATCCCCGCGTTGGTGAACAGCAGCGTCGGGTCATCCTGCGGCACCACCGGCGACGACGGCACAAACCGGTGCGCGTGCTTGTCGACGAAGAACTGGATGTACTGCTGGCGAATCTCGGCAGACGTCATATCGCTCCGCTTTCCACGTTGGGTCATCAAGGCAGATCCCCTTCGGCCCGACCGCACAGCACCGATGTCCTGTCGATCACGTCGCCATCCGGGGAGGGGC
>CAZBOE010000243.1:0-5968 GCA_964493365.1 uncultured Tepidisphaeraceae bacterium
CGGCAGCTGGTAGTCGACCTGGACTGTGCCGAGCTGCCACTCGCGGCCGATGACGTCGCGGACGACGAAGTCGATCTTGGGCCCGTAAAACGCCGCCTCGCCCGGCTCGCTCGAGAACGGCACGCCCAGGCTCTGGGCCGCGTCTTTGCACGCCTTCTCCGCGCGGTCCCACTGGGCGGCGTCGCCGACATACTTCGCGCTGTCGGGGTCGCGCAGGCCCACGCGGACGCGATAGTCTTTCATGCCCAGCGTGCCCAGCACGATCTTGACCAGTTCGAGGCAGCCCAGCACCTCGGCCGCCACCTGCTCCTCGGTGCAGAAGAGGTGGGCGTCGTCCTGGGTGAATCCGCGGACGCGGGTCATGCCGCCCAGTTCGCCCGACTTCTCCCAGCGATAGACGGTGCCGAATTCGGCCAGCCGGATCGGCAGATCGCGATAGCTCCGCTGCTCGCTGGCAAAGATGCGGATGTGCATCGGGCAGTTCATCGGCTTGAGCAAATAGCCTTCGATCTCACCCTTCTCGAGCAGGTTGGAAAGCTGCGCACAGGTGCAGCCTTCCTGCGCCCGCTGGTCGAGGAATTCCCTGTCCACCAGCGGCGGAAACTGGCTCTCGCGGTAATAGGGGAAGTGCCCCGACGTCTTGTAGAGATCGAGCCGCCCGATGTGGGGCGTGAAGACCTGGCTGTATCCCTGCCGGCGCAGGTGCTCGCTGATGAAGTTCTGCAGTTCCTGCCGCACGACGGCGCCTCGCGGCTTCCAGAGCACCAGGCCCTGCCCGACTTTTTCGTCGATGGTGAACAACCCGAGCTGCGGGCCCAGCACGCGGTGGTCGCGCTTCTTGGCCTCATCAAGCATGCGCAGGTGATCGTCGAGCTGCTTCTTGTCGAAGAAGGCGGTGCCGTAGATGCGGGTGAGCTGCTCGCGGTCCGAGTCGCCGCGCCAGTAGGCGCCCGCGACGCTCATGAGCTTGAACGCCTTGATCTTGCCGGTCGATGGAATGTGTGGCCCGCGGCACAGGTCGGTGAACTCGCCCTGGCGGTAGATGCTCACCGTCTGCTCGCCGGCCGACGCGAGCTCGTCGATGATCTCGTCCTTAAACCGCTGGCCCTGGCTGTGCAGCAGATCCTTGGCGGCCGGCGGCGTCACGTCTTCGCGCGAGAAGGCGCAGTCTTCTTCGATGATCTTGGCCATCTCGGCTTCCACCTTCGGCAGATCCTCTGCCGAAAAGCCGGTGCCCTTGGGAAACTCAAAGTCATAGAAGAAGCCGTTGTCGATCACCGGGCCGATGGTGTATTGCAGCTGCGCGCCGTAGAGCCGGCGCAGCGCCTGGGCGAGAACGTGGGCCGTGCTGTGGCGCATCACCTCGAGGGCGGCGGGGTCTTTGTCGGTGACGATCGAGACTTCGTGCGGGCCGCCGACGAGCTTGTGGAAAAGGTCGACGGTTTTGCCATCCACCCGCGCGACGATCGCGGCCCTGGCCAGTCCTTTGCCGATCGACTCGGCCAGTTGGTAGACGCTCGAGCCGTCTGCGATCTCGCGAATCGATCCATCGGGGAGTTTGACTGATGCCATGTTGCGGTCCTGCGGGGTTGGTTGCTGCTTCGTCACCGACTTCCGGTTGTCAGGGTCAGAGCCGGGCAAAGATAGCGTTGTATACGAAAACGAAAAACCGCCCGGGGCTGGCCGGGCGGTGTTGCTGGTCACGGGAAAGGCTGCGGACCGACGCATCACCGACCGGCCGAGGCGGTCGTGGTCGTGGTGGTGCGGGTAGACGGTGTCCGGCCGTTCATGGGGGCTAGCCTAGCCGCGCATCGCGGGCGGGTCAAAGAGCCGCCGTCGGCGGGCGCAGCCGTCGGCGGGGCAGTTGTCTGCCCGCGCACGAGATATCGGGGCGAGCCGGAGCTCGGCGGGGGTAAGGGTCAGGCCTCTTCGGGGCTGACAGGTCCGAAAGCGATGGCGATGCCGGTCACAATGAACGACAGCGACGCCAGCACCATCAGCAGCGGCTGGGTGATGCCCGTGGCCAGCGGGTCGGTGCCCGCCTGGCAGTGATAGATCATGAACACCGCGATGGCGAAACAAGCGATCGACTGCACGATCCGTGTCATTCGCGAGAGAAGTTGGTCGCCCATGTCGCAAGACTCCTGTGCTACCCCTGCCTACCTCACACAACGGCAACGGCGAATCCGTTCGCCTGCCGTCAGCAGAAACGAACTGCGTGCCGGACCGGACCGGGCGCGACCAATCTGCCCGTAGAAAGATTGTTAAGGGTCTATTTGAAAATGACTTACGTCATTTCGCACGTCTCCGCAGCGTGCGGCCCGACCGGCAATGGCTCGACCCGGTGCCTGATGAGTTGTTGAGCGAAGGCAACCATCGTGCCTAATGATTGGGTCGATCGATTCGTGCAACAAGATCGTCGGCAACGCGCCCCGGCGCTTGCCCGCGCCCTTCTCGGCCCTGACGGGTTGGGACACTGCCACGCCGGCGCGACCCGGATCGGGCGACGTCGCTTGCCGCCCGGGCAAACCGCGACGGCCAATGCAGATGGAAGGGAATCCCCGCATGCAGGCACAAGGCGTTTCAGTGCAAGGCACATCGCGGCAGGGCGCATCGGGTCAACACGCATCGGGTCAACACGCAACGGGTCACGACGGATCGGGTCACGACGGATCGGGTCACGGCGCCTTGCGGCAAGACGCTTCGGCCCGGGCAGCGGATCAGCGCCCCGATGGTTCGCCCACACGACGCAGGCGGTCGCTTTTCCCCATCGTGGTCGGGGGTGATCGTCGTCGCTTTGGTGGGGCTGGGCGCGGTGGTGTGGAAGCATGTGCTTGAGCCGCGGCTGACCCCCCGTGCTTTTGCGCCGGTCATCCCGGGCGAGGTCTATCGCAGCGGACAGATCTCGCGGTTTCTCATCCGCGACACGCTTAAAGAATATGACATCGGTGTGATCGTCTTCATGTCGGGCGACAAGGCTGGTCAGCCCGATGTCGAGGCCGAGCGTGCGGCCGCGGCCGAAATGGGCATCACGCGATACAACTTCCCGCTGGGCGGTCGCGGCATGGGCGACTGGCGCGAATAGGTCAACGCGATCGAAGCGATCGAGCAGGCGCGCAAGGCTGACACAAATGTGCTCGTGCATTGCCACACCAGCCCGCAGCGCACCAGCGGCGTGATCGCGATGTGGGATGTGCTCGTGCGCGGCCGGTCGGGCGTCGAGGCATACACCACCATGCTCGCGTCCAACCACGACCCCGCGGACAACCCGGCACTGGTGCCCTTCCTGAACAAGTGGATGCCGCGCATCGCCGACGAGCTCAGGAACCGCGGCGTGATCGACACCATTCCCGACCCGCTGGCGACGATCGGGCCGGCACGATGAGCCGCCTGGGCCGCGGATCAGCGGGGGGCGCCCGGCCGCCTGCCGCTGGTGATGTTTCGGCAATACGGTTATGAGTGTGGCGATGAGCCATGCCCTCGCCGGGCCGATGCCGGTCTTGTCAGAAGCCCCGTCCTCAGCCGACCGCCTGCCGCCGATCTGGGTCTCGGCGGTCATCTGCTGCCTGCTCACGATCGCCATTCACCTGCCCGGCCTGGCCGACGTCCCCCTGGCCGGCACCGAAGGCCATCGCGCCATCACCGCCCACAACATGGTCGACAGCGGCGACTGGGCCGTGCCGACGCTCTTCGGACGGGTCTACCTCCGCAAGCCCCACCTGCACGACTGGCTGCTGGCGGCGTTTGAATCGGTGCTGGGCCCGCGCGAGTGGGTCTGGCGATTGCCCTCGGTCATCGCGGCGGGATTGACCGGTGTCGTCGTCACGGCCTTCGCGGGTCGATGTTTCGGCCGGGCCGGGGCGGTCGCCGGGGCGGTGAGCTTCGTCGCGCTGATCCCGCTGTGGCAGCAGAGCCGGTCGGCCGACATCGACGCCCACAACACGCTGTGGGCGATCGCGGCCGCGCTGTGCCTGTTCGAACTGACGCTGGGCTCGAGGCGATGGGGGTGGCTGCCCGCCGCCGGGGTGGCGACCGGCGCGACGCTGCTGTGCAACGGGCCGGCCGGTCTGCCGATCATCGCGGGCGTGCTGGCCTGGTCGGCATGGCGAGCCACTCGCACACGCGATTTGTCCTGGCTCTGGCGCGCCGGCGGTGTGCTGGTCGTCGCGATCGCCATCGCCGGCGGATACGCCATGTGGGTCAAGGGCGTCCTCACCGCCCGGGGCCTGCCGCTCGACACCAGCGGCGTCGAGGAAGGGGCGGCCAACCTGCTGCCCAAGAACATCGGCGAGGTGATCGAGGCGCTGTTGGTGCCGCCGACGCTGTGGGTGTATGCCCTTCCGTTTTCCGCGGCGATGGCGGCGCTGCTCGTCCCCGCGGCGCGACGCCACCTCGACACCGCCTCGCCGGGCTACCGTCGATGCCTCGACCTGTCGGCCGCCCTGCTGCTGGCGTGGGGCGTCTGCCTGCTGTCGGGCATGACCAACCCGCGATACGGGCTGCACACGCTGCCGATGGCGTGCCTGGTCTTCGCCGGGGTGGCCGCCCTCTTCGCCGGCTCGGCGCAGGAAGACGGCGCGGCGACCCGCAAGCTCGCCACGATCGGGGGCACCATTCTGATCGTCTTTCTCTCAGCCCAGTGGGTGCTGGCGACGCTCGCGGGCTTTGCCGGGGCGACGGTCGTTGCCGTCGCCAGCGCCGCCTGCGCCGCCGTGGTGACGCAGGGGGCGATGCGGAAGATTCGCCAGCAGCCCTTCCGCGCAACTGTGCTGGGTGTCGCGATGCTGGCGGTGCTGATCTCGGTGCCGTTCGGGCGGGTCGACGCGGCACAACAGCGCTCACGCTCGGGATACGACGCGGCCGCGACCATCGGCGCCACCGTGAAACCCGGGGAATACGTGGTGGTCGGGGCGCTGGTGCGATACCAGCCCGAGATGCTTTATTACGCCGGTGTCGATGCCCGCGCGTTCGGCGAAGGCCTGCCCTCACACCGAAAGCTGCCGGGTGGTCACTGGATTGCGATGAAGCAGACGGAGTATGACAAGCTGATGCGCCAGGCCCCCGAGCGGCTTACACGGCTCACCGAGTTCCGCAGCAACGACGCGCCGGTCTACCTCGCGTGGCTGCTGCCTCCGCCTGAGAATTCTCTCGGCGCCGGCTCGGCCGATCGTCCCGATGAACCCGACGAAACCGGCGGGCCTTCGCCTACAGCACCCGATTGAGGTCGATCGGCACACCGCCCCGCTTGAGCTGTCGGGCAAACCGCAACACCCATGCGCCGGTGCTGTCGATGGGCATATGGGTCAGGCCCATCGCGTCGTCAAAGGGCTCATTGCCACTGGCGGCCGGGCAGACCGCGCACATGCGCGACATCCCCGCCTTGGCAGCCAGATACCCCAGGGCGAAGCCGCCCGTGCCGGGTTTGTTGCGGGCCTCTTCCGCCTGCGCCTGCGAAGCCACGACCACCGCATACGTCAGCGGCGTCGCCTCGAGCCGCTTGAGCAGCCCCTGTTCTTCGGCCGCCACACACTGCACTTCCAGGCCCACCTCGCCCAGGAAATGAACGACGGCATCGCGATGAGGCAGGTCGCCCCCGCAGGTGAGCACCAGCACGACCGACTTCTGCGGCTCGCCGCCCCCACCGCCACCGCCGCCGCCGCCGTTGCCACCAGCGCCGCCGAATCCACCGTCGGAGGCGCCGCCGTTGTTTGACCCGTCAGAGCCCGAGCCGTGCGACTTCCGCTGCGGCTCGGACAGCGGCTTGGGAATCGTCGTTGCGCCCGCCATCGCGGTCGGCTCGGCGCGCGTCGCGTCGGACGGCGTGACCCCGTCTACCCGCTGCGAGCCCGAGTGAACCCGCTCGTCGGCCGCGGGCGAGTGGACGATCGATGTCATCGCTGCCGGCGGCTCGATCGGCGTGGCAGACGCCGCGACCGCGGGCGGCGCGGGTGTGGGCGCTGCCGATGTC
>CAZBOE010000244.1:0-5955 GCA_964493365.1 uncultured Tepidisphaeraceae bacterium
CGCCCGGCCAATGCCCCAGCCGCCGCGCCAGGACCGCCTCGGTCAGCTCGAGCCGCAGCGACGAATCACCCGTCAGCAGATCGTCGAGTCGCGCCGAAACCGGCTCGATCACCCGCTGCTCGATCGCCGAGGTGGCTTGAGAGCCCAGACGATCGAGCCGCGCCGCATGGTCTGTCAGCCCCAGCCCGTCGAGCCAGCTCAGCGCGGTGGTCGACTGGCGGGCCATCGCCAGCCGGCGCGACTCGGCCACAGCCTTTTCACCACGGCCGCGGCTGAGCAGCGCCCGCAGGGCCGGAAGGTCAAACGCTTCGGGCTTCACGCTCGACACCACAAACACCCGCGGCCGCCGCTCGAGCCCCAGCGTCTGGGCGATTCGCCCGGCATAGTCGTCGCGGATCTCCTCGATCGCTGTCGGGCCGTATCGCTCGAGCTGATCCGCCTTGGTCAGCGCCAGAAGGAAATTGGCCGGGTGATTCCCCTGCGCCACCTGCGCGAGCAGCCGGCGGGGTTGAAGGTCGCCATACTTTTCGATGCTCTGAACCCAGATGGGGAACAGGATCGCCCGCAGCGCCGCCCGCGTCAGCTCGACGTGGGATTGCCACTGACTGTCGATGTCGGGCAGATCGACCAGCACCTGATCGATCAGGTCATCCCGCCGGTGGGGCGACACCGTCACCGCAGCGCCTTGGGGCAGGGCCGACCGCAGCAGCGATTCCGCCTCGTCGGTGCGTGACACATGGGCATATGCCACCACGCCCGAGGTGCCCTCGCCCGTCGAGCTCACCGTGCTGATGGCCTCTCCGACCAGCGCATTGATCAGCGCGCTCTTGCCCACCTCTTTTCCACCGATCACGCCGACGAGATAGAGCCGCGACGCGACGGCCGGCTCGGAGAGCACCGGCGTCGCCCCCGACACCAGCCCGGGCCGCTCCACCCCGGCGAACGCGGCCGCATCGTCAATGAGCTGCCTTAGCGCTGCATCCATCCCCAAAGCATACCCGTCATCGCCATCGGCCGCAGGAGCAGACGACACCCGCCGACGCCCGCCCCCGCACGCTCACCAGATCGGCCGGCAAAACAAGGGACGCGGCTGCCGCTTGAGCAACCGCGTCCCGCAAAGACGATGCATGATGACAGGTCGAGCCACATCCGCAGCCCGGCCGCGGGAGGTCTTCCCGGATCGCGCCGCGATTACGACGCGCGCTGGTTAATCCCGCTCTCGGCCAGCCGGGTCAGCTTCTCATCCGTGGCGCCCTCTTCGTCCAGCGTCTGCTGGAGCAGGTTGACCACGTCGCTCAGCGAAAGCTGCTGAGCGAAAGTCCGCAGCGTGCCGTAGCCGGCCATCTCGTAGTGTTCGACGCGCTGGGCCGCGGCGATCAGCGCCGCATCGCGGACCATGTCGTCGCCGTCGGCGTCGATCATCTCTTCGCCTTCCTTGATCAGGCCCTTCATGGCAGGGCAGGTTTCGCGTTCGGGCGTCTTGCCGATGCGCTGGAACACCTGTTCGAGACGGGCAACGTGATTCTGCGTCTCCACCGCATGCTGGTGAAAAGCCGCCTTGAGCTGCGGCGAGGTGGCCGCCTCTTCCATCTTGGGCAGCGCGTCGACCAGACGCTTCTCGGCGTCGTAGATGTCTTCGAGCTGATGAACAAACAGATCACCCAGATCGTTGAACTCGTGATTACCAAGCAGACCCATGTGTTTCCTTCCTTTCGTTAGTGACAATGATTGCGAAAGGAAGCTCTGCAACCGCCATACCGGCGGGCAACACATACACCGGCCGCGACGCAAAAAGTTCACCCGCAGCGGACACAGCAGAAAACAGCAGGGGATGGGCGAGCCGGCTTTGCGGAGTGGCGTGAGCTGGGCCAATGACCTGTGCAACTGGCCGACGCCCCCCACGCCGGGTTGCTTACGCATGCCGCCGTCGGGCAGATCGGATGCTCTGATCGCGCACAACGGTGTGACGCTTCAACGGTGTGACGCTTCAACGGTGTGACGCCTCAACGGTGCGACGCTGCGGCGGTGCGACGGATGCCCCTTGCGCTCGGCAACGGCTACACCCCGCCCGCGCTGCTGGCGCTGCGGCCGCCTGTCACAACTCGGTGAGATCAGGGTTGGACGGGCGTTGCGCGTCGACGCCCCAGAAGCATGAGCGCCGCCGGTGCGATCAGGGCCGCCACCCCGGGCTCGGGCGTGACCGGAATGAAGTATGGATCGCCGGTGTGTTCGATGGCGAGGTCATCCGCATGGGCCGGTGTCGCGATCGGGCCGGTCATCGCGGCCAACGCAAGCCCGCCCGCCGCCAGCAGTCGCAAGCAGGGGCGCGCGAGCCTGACGGACGGGGTCTTGCCAACTTGAGTCAGCGGCCGACGATTCGAAAGAGACATGCCCACCTCTTTAGCGGGAGAATACCGGCACCTGAATTCAACTGCCAATCCCCTATTCAACCGCACTCACTTGATAGAACGGTGAGCATCATGTTTGCGCCGCGCTCATTTCTCGGGTGGCTCATCTTTTTCGTCGTTGCCGCCGAACACCCCGCGAATGCCCCGGCCCAGCTTCTTGACCGCCGACGAGCCCTTGCCGGCCACATCGCTTGCCGCATCGGTGGCTTTGCCCGCCACATCGCCTGCCACGTCACTGGCTTTACCCGCCATGTCGCTTGCGACGTCGGTGGCTTTGCCTGCCATGTCGCTTGCCACATCGGTGGCTTTCCCCGCCATGTTGCGCGCCCGACCGGCCGCATCGCCCACCGCGTGACCGATCTGGCCCGTCGTCGCGCCGCCCACCTCGAGTTCGATGGTCGGCTGATCGATCGTTCCGGTGACGCGGTAGCCCGACACCGCGTCGGTCACGCGGCCGATCGCGCTGCCCACACCGCCGAGCATGCCCTGGACTTTTTCCAGCGGTCCGGCGTTGACCTTGAGATCGAGGGTCTTGTCGAGCCCGACCGTGCCCGTTCCCCGGGCTGCGACCGCGGGCGAGGTATACGTAAAGGCATCGAGCGTCATGCGCTCGCCGGTCATGCGGAAGTCGGCCGACACCGATTCGTCGAGCCCGTCCGAGCCGCCGCCCAGGGCCGACATGCCCTTGGAGAGCATGCCCGAAAGATCGGACAACACCGGAATCTGAACCAGCCGCGCCCGTTCGAGCTTGACCCAGCCCTGTCCCCATTGCTGCGGCAGCGCGGGCAACGATGCCGCGGCGCCCGAGTGCGGAGCACCCAGACCCGAACCGCCCCGGCCCTGTGGATCACCCGCGCCCGAGCCGTCGCCCGCGGCCAGGGCGTCGCCCGAAGCCGGTGTCTCGCCCGCGTGCGGCGGCTGCATGCCCTGGGCCAGGTGAGCCGCAACCGCGGTCACGGGCGTCGCCGACAGCGACACATGCGCATCAAGAACGCCCGCATAACCGAGCGACTGACCCGTGTCGGCCACCTGCGTGTCTTCGAGGTGCATGCCTTCGACCGTCGCAGACAAATCGGCGGTCATGTCCTCCAGGCGCAGCGCGCCGCGGGCGGTCGCTCTACCGCGCAGCGCTTCAATTGCGATCGATTCGAGCGCGATCTGCCGGCCGGCCATCAACGCGGTCAGTTCGAGCGATTCCATCTGGACCCGATACGGCGTGAGCGTCGCCCGGCCTCCGGTGATGTTGACGCGGGTTGAGAGGTTCGCCGACAGGGGGTCGGTCAGCGCCACCTCGCCCGTCAGGTGGACGGCCAGGTCGCCGCTCAGGTCATACTGACGCAGAATGGCACGCAGTTCTGGCAGAAGGTGTTCGTCGTTTTCCCGCGACAGCGTCGCCTTGAGCGACGCGTCGAGCTTGCGCGCCGTGAAGTTGTCGAGGCTGACCTGCCCGGCGACCGCCAGCTCAAACACCGGCGCGCGCGCCAGATCGAGCTTGAGGGAGTGCCAGGTCACCGCGTCGTCCTGTTCCGGGTGGATGTCCAGCACGGTCGAGATGCGGTCGAGGGTGAGCGGGGTTTCGCCGGGAAGCCGCGGGTCGTAGACGACCGTCGCGTCGTCGAGACGGATCTGGTTGAGCCGGAAATAGTCGCTGAGCCGCGCGGCTCCGCCGGGGGCTGACGCGCGGTCGGACGCCGGCTGATCCCCCGACGCGACTTGCCCCGTCGGGGCGTCGGGCGGGCTTGAGGGCGTCGTTGAGAGCTTGGCCTCGATGGCCTCCAGCGGCTCGCGCTTCAGCAGGTTGCTCAGCCCCACAAAACCGGCCGGTGACGTGGGGTCGGCCAGGTCGCGCATCGCCACCGCCCGCAACGTCGGCCGGGTCAGGGCGATCTCTTTGATCACGATCGGCTTGCCCACCGCCGGCACCTCAGCGAGCGTGAGCCTCGCCTCGGGCACCACCAGCACGTCGATCGTCTGCCCGGCGTTCGCGGGGTCGGCCGCCGTCAGCTTCATCCCCCGCAAAGACACGGTGAACGGCGCTTCGTAATCGAGCTCGTCAAAGGTCAACGTCGGCTCGAGATACCCCTGCGCCAGCCCCACGATCTGCCGCCCGATCCACTGCTCGATCGACGACGCCCCCTTGCCCGATGTCGTCCAGAACACGGCAACTCCGCCCGCCACGAGCAAGGCCGTCACCACCGCCACCGCCAGTAGGAGTCGTCTCATGCCAAGATTCTACCCGGCTCAACTGTTGAGGGTGTGCAACCCTCGGGCGTCAGGGAACGGGCCGATCTTTGCAGCGGCATATCGCTGCACTTGGCAGCCAGCCGATTCCTTTATTTTCCGCTAGACGTTCGCCCACCGAGACTGCCGCGGCGGCCGACCGTCGTGAATGACGAAGCGGACTTCATGGCATGCCACTTTCGATGCATCCGTCTTCCGCAAAGGCAGTTATCAAGTCCATTACGGTAGACGACCCGCCATCCTTGGCGCGATCCTTTCCCCGCGGATCACGAACCATTGGAGCACCCTCGTTCGTTCGCCCAAGTAGTGTGGCTAACCTTAAAAACGGCGCGCTGTCTAAGTATTGCCGAGATCGCATGTGCGATCGGCGAAGACGGCGGGAGGGCTTCGCAAGGCATATCAACCTCCCGAGAAATGGACCGTTATGTCGAAGGGAAGCAGCAATAGTGGAGGCGGCGGCAAGGGCGGTAGCAGCGGCGGCAAGGGCGGTAACTCCGCCGGCTATCCCAGCACTACGGGAAAACCAAGTGGTGGCGGTCGCGATAATGGGCCGCGCAAGTAAGGTCTCAGCGTGCAATGGCCACGGCATTGGTGCTGCCGTGGCCAGAGCCAAACATCCACTTCATGAGCGTTCTATGACGATGGTAGAGGAAAAACTCCACGTAGTTCCTGCAGAGGTGGTCGACGGTCTACGACTGTCGAAAGTGCTGCCGCTGCAAAGTTCGTGTGGACCCACTCCAACGACAGTTCGGCTTGTCCACAGAGACGAGTACGAATGTGTCGGGTTTCTGGTCAGCCGAAAGGTCGATGCTGGCTTTCTGTCGCGCGACTACCATGTGTTTGCGCCAACTCTTGAGCTTGCGGTGCAGGCGGTTTCCGCGGCGGACGACGAGCTGATAGAGATGCTTAAGCAGGCAGCGAACCGTCCCGGGCGATCCGAATAACCCTAATGAAGGAGGGCGGCACCGATGGCCGCCCTCTTTCATTTAGAGTTAAGACTCCACCCAGCTACCGCATCAATACCGATAGTGCTCGGGCTTGTACGGCCCGTCGACATCGACGCCGATGTAGTCGGCCTGGTCCTTGCTGAGCTTGGTGAGGTTGACGCCCAGCTTGTCGAGGTGGAGCCGGGCGACCTTTTCGTCGAGCTTTTTGGGCAGCACGTAGACCTTCTTCTCGTAGGCCTTGTTGTTGATGAGTTCCTGCAGGATCTCCACCGCCTCGTCCACGCGGTTGTTCTTCACGTAAAGCTTCACGAGCTTGAAGCGCGCGGCGGGGTCGTCCTTGCGCGCCTTGTAGAGGCGCT
>CAZBOE010000245.1:0-5862 GCA_964493365.1 uncultured Tepidisphaeraceae bacterium
TGACCTCAGCCAGCTTCGCCCCGCGTTTCGCATCAATGTCAGCGAGTGGCCGGTGGGCATCCCCGACACGCGCTCGCGGCTGGCGGTCACGCTCAAGACGGCGATGAACGCGGATGTGTCTGTGCCCAGCGCCCAGGGCGATTTCGTGCTGCAGGCGTTTGCCGTCGGCGTCGACGGCGAGCGATTCGGATTGCTCGACGCAGCCGGTCGACTCGACGGCCGACGGCTGGTGATCGCTTCGGTCAACGGCTCGCTGCTCGGAGGCTCGCTCACCGGCAGCGCCACGCTCGACGCCGATGACCCGCTGACGAGCGTCGTCGACATCGGTTGGCGCGATCTGTCGGCCGAGCGGGTCGCCGCGCGGTTTTCGAGGCGGATCGAGGCGCTGTCAGACCTGCGCGGCGTCTATAGCGGTCGCCTGACGCTTTCGCCCGCGGGCGACGATCGCCCCATCGCCCCCGGGCGGCTGGCGCTCAACCTCTCGGCCGAGGGCGGTCGCTACCTCGGCATCCCGGTTTCGGGTGTCAACATATCGGGCTATTACGGGCTCACGCGGATCGTGATCGATCGGGCGATCATGCGGATCGCCGACGGCGAAGTCGAGGCCTTCGCGCGGGTCACCTCGCGCGGAAGCGGGCCGCTCAGCACGCTCATCAACATCGATCTCGACCAGATCGATCTCGAGCCGGTTTCCCGGGCGTTTCTCCCCGACGGCGATCCGCTGCCCGGGCGGGTCAGCGGGTCGATCCGTGCCCTGGGCGACCCGCGCGACCTCAAGAACATCGTCGCCGACGGCAACCTTCGGCTCACCGACAGCGACCTGGCCAACATCGAGCTTTTTTCGACGCTGTATCGCCAGCTCGCGGTGGGCGATCAGCCCGCCCCAAGCGGCACAGGCACGGTGCGGATCCATCTCGAACAGGGCAACGCGATGATCGAGAATCTCCGCTATTACAACCGCGGGACGGAGATCCGCGCCACCGTCACCGTGCGCGATCTCGCGGCCTATCCTCAGTCACCTATCGAAGGCCGCGCGGTCGGCACCGCGACCCCGCTCGCGGAGATCGAACTGCCCCTGTTCGCCGACGCCGACAAGCTTCTGCGCACGCTCCAGTCGGGCGCCACCGCGGTGACCCTCTCGGGCACGGTGGCCGACTATCGCATCACCGTCTCCACGCTGGGCGACACCCTGAGCGCGATACGCGACCTGTTCGGCCCCGACATCCGCGGGCGAAGCCGCCGATGATCGATGGCGGCCGATGCGATTCGGGCATGTTTTGCGCGCGGTGCGTGAGGCGACCTCGGGCTTTACGATAGTGACAGGGTTGATAGGTGCGTATACTGCACACGAGGAAACCGTCACCGCACGAGGCTCCGTCTCATGAGAAACCGCATCTGCTCGCCGGGCTGTCCGGCCGAACACACGCTCGGGGTCATCGGCGGCAGGAAGGTCCTGGTGATCTTCCACCTGCTCGAAGGCACACGTCGCTTCAGTCAGCTGCGGCGACTGATCCCGGGCCTGACTCAGAAGATGCTCACTCAGCAGCTTCGCCAGCTCGAGCACGACGGGATCGTCTCGCGTAAGGTCTATCCGGTGGTGCCGCCGCGGGTGGAGTATTCGCTGACGCCGCGCGGCGCTTCGCTCAAGGGCGTGATCGCCGCGATGTCGGACTGGGGCGCGACCGACCACAAGCGCCTCACCCGCCAGGCCGCGCCGTCCGCCCGGAAGACCTCGAAGAAATAGCGCATCAAAAAAGGGCGGACACGGGAGTCACCCGCATCCGCCCCGGAGGAAGGTTGATGGCCGGTGAGGCCGCCGTCGAGGCAGGTTCTCCGCCGGTCGGCCGGGTCTCGCGCCGACCCATGTCGGCGGCTCCTGCGAAGCCGGCAATCGCCCTGCCGTGGCGGCTCGAGCGATCAGCGGCGCGGCATGTCAGCCGCGCCGTGTCGGCCGCACGGTATAAGCCGCACGGTGCAAGCCGCACGGTGCAAGCCTCGCCTTGTCAGCGCCGCCGTCGCACCAGCAGCAGCCCTGTCAGCGGAAGGATCGCCATCGAGGGCTCGGGGATCACCGCCACCGTGGCGTTGCGCATCTTGATCTCGAATGCCACCTGCGCGTCGCCGCCCGAGCCGACACGTGCGCCGGTGAGGCTGCCGGTCAGCGTCCAGTCGTGCTGCGAGAGGTCGGCGGTGCTGACCAGGCTCTGGGTGTACTGGTTGAACGCGGTGGTCGTCGGGGCATTGGTGAAAAAGCCGGTCGGCGTGCCGCCGGCGCTGGTCGAGGCGACGCCCGTGACAAAACCGCCGTCCGCGAGCGAGAGCGTCGTCGACGAGAAGCTCAGGTTTTCGAACGCCATACTCGACTGATTGCGATCGCCTCGCGCAAAGAGGCTGATGACGTTGAACGATTCATCGGGCGTATCGCCGTTCAACGAGGCGGCGACATTGCCGGTGAGGCTCGTCGAGAATGTTCCCCACGCGACCGTCGAACTCAGCGCCGACGAGCTGCCGGCGGCGGGCGACGTCAGTGAAAAGATGAAGCCTTCGCCGGCGCGGTGCTCGAGCGTGAACTCAAACGTCCGGCCGCTCAGCGTGGCGTTGTTGCCAAGGTTGCCGGTGACGATGTTCGTGGGTGTTACCGAGCTCGTGCTGTTGGTGATGTTGATGTCGTAGTTGGTGTTGGAAAGCAGGTATCGCGCCGTGGCAACCGGCGTTCCCGCCGACGAAAACTGCGCGTTGTTCGAGTTGATGAAGTAGAGCGGCGCCGCCTGGGCCGACGCCCCGGCGGCCGACAGCGTCGCGGCGGCGACCAACACAGCGAAAATCCGTTGACACGTAGATGCCATGCACCATCTCCTGCGCCGCTGCAAGACAGACAGCGGCGGTGAAGCCGGACAGGTCGGCGCGGACCGCCGCGCCATGCATGGAGGTACGTCCAATTCGATCCGACGCCGGTCAAGCCGCTCTCGGATCGACTCGGGCCCGTGGTGGCATCTTTGAGAGGGAATGGGCCGGTTAGTGAGGGTGAGTCGCCTTGCGCCGCGGGTTATCGGACGCGTGTCGGCCGGCAGCCCCGCCCGACCGGAAAACAAAACACCCCCGACACGGTTGGCCGGGGGTGCTTGCGGGAGTATGACCGGAGGGCCGACGGGTGTGCTGCGGGGCAGCTACACCGCGGCGGCCTGTGAGAATTCCTTTTTGCGGTCGGCCATCTGCGCCTTGAGACGCAGCAGGATGCTCGAGTGCATCTGGCTGACGCGGCTTTCCGACAGGTCGAGCGTGGCGCCGATCTCCTTCATCGTCATCTCCTCGAAATAATAGAGGACGATGATCAGCCGCTCGGCTCGCGAGAGGCCCTTGGTGATCAGCTCTTTGAGATCTTTACGCTGGATCTCGCGGACCGGATTGGTGCCCCGCTTGTCTTCCAGCACGTCGATCTCGCGGACATCCTTGTTGCTGTCGGTCTCAAACCACTTGCGCGACAGCGACACCACCCCGACCGCCGACGCGTCTTTGGCCATCTTGTCGAACTCGGCCATCGAGATCTTGAGCCGCCGGGCGATCTCCTCGTTGGTCGGCATCCGTCCCAGCTCAACCTCGAGCTGCTTGCTGGCGCCGTCGAGCTTGTGGGCACGCGAGCGGACGAGCCGGGGCACCCAGTCCATGGAGCGGAGTTCGTCGAGGATGGCGCCGCGGATGCGGGTGGCGGAATAAGTTTCGAACTTGATGCCGCGATCGATGTCGAACAGCGCGATGGCGTCCATCAGGCCGAAGATGCCGGCCGACATCAGGTCGTCGAGCTCGACCTCGTCGGGCAGTTTGACGTGGATGCGCTCGGCGTTGTAGCGGACGAGGTGGAGATAATGCTCCATCAGCACGTTGCGGAGCTTTTCCGAACGCGACTTCTTGTACTCGATCCAGACTTCCTTGATGTCGGCGACTTCCCTGCGGGGAAGCGGATTTCGCGGATAGCCTCCCGACGAGTGCGAGCCGGTGTGGGTCGCTGCGGGCGACGATGTCGCGGTGACGGTGGTTGTGGGTGCCTTGGGTGCTGCTGCGGCCTTGGTCATTTGTCCTCCCGGTCCAGTCCTTTGAACCGATCGATGTCTCGACGTTCGTTGCACTGCTCAGGCGACGAAGACGACAGCCTCTTGCCGTCAACCCTTCGCACCTGTCGGCGCCGTCCGGTTGGATCATGCAGGGTGTGGCGGCATAACCGCGCACGCCCTCACGATCTCTACTATCGGCCTTCGCCGGACGCACTTGCCGAATGATTCTTCAATCTTTTCTCTTCATCCTTCACATTTTCCTGGAGCATCACGCGGGCCATCGCGCCGATGATCAGTCCGATAACCAGCGTGACCACCATCGCCACCAGCGCGCGAGAGACGGTCGTGGCAAACGTGTTGCCCGCTTCGAACGCGCCGATGATCAGGCACATGGCGAATGCGACGAGGCTGAGAATGGCCGCGATGCGTTGTGTCATGACATCCTTGTCAGACTAGCGCTGGTGGCGTCGATGCGATGTCGGCCGGGCGATCCTTCTGCCCGGCATGGTCAGTTTCCGCGTCTGAACCACCGCCCGACGCGCTGGAAAAAGCCGCCGTGCGGGTGGTCCGGTAACACACCCTGTTCGAGCCGCATCGCCAGCTGGCTAATGCCCGAGGCGGCGTTGCTGCGCGGGTGTGCGAGGATAAAAGGTTCACGTTTTCGGACGCTGGCCGACACGACTTCGTCGACCGCGATGTGCCCGGCATCAAACACGGGCACGTTCAGGAACTGCCGCGCCACCTTGGCTACCCGCTCATAGACGACGCGGGCTTCACTGGTGCTCCGGGCCTGGTTGACCAGGAGGCTGATCCGCCGCTGCGACGACTCGCGGCTGACGACTTTCACCATCGCATAGGCGTCGGTGATCGCCGTCGGCTCGGGCGTGGTGACGACCAGCACATGATCGGCCGCCCGGCAGAAGGTCAGCACGTTGGGGCTGATGCCGGCACCGGTGTCGATCAGGATGACATCGGCATGGTCTTCCACCTCGCTGAGCGTGTCGACCAGGCGCTGACGGTCGGCCTCACGCAGGTCGGCCATGTGTGAGAGACCTGACGCGCCGCCGATCAGGTGGAACCCGCCCGGGGCTTTGACGATGACCTCGCGGAGCGTCTTGCGCCCGGTGATGACATGCGAAAGATTGGCCGGCAGTTCGACGTTGCACAGCACGTCGGCGTTGGCGAGGCCCAGGTCGGCGTCGAGCAGGACGGTTTTCTTGCCCGCCGACGCAAACTTGATGGCCAGGTTGACCGCGATGTTGCTCTTTCCGACGCCGCCCTTGCCGCTGGTGATGGCGATCACCCGTGCCCGGCGGCGCTGGGCCGCGAGGCTGCGGAGAACCGACGCCTGATCACCGCCCGCCGGCGCGGGCATGGGGATCGAACGCTGAACGATCGGCGTCGCCGGTCTGCCGAGGGTGGCGGCCGGTGCCGAAGCCACCGCCGTATGACCGCCGGGCCCGACCGACGCCCGCGAAAGCGAAGCCGCGGAGGCGACGAGCGACGACAAGGGTGTCGGCGATACCGCGGTCGCTGCGGTGGCCGCTGCGGCAGCCGTTGCCGCCCCGGTCGCGGCCGCCAAGGTCGATGGGAAGCGGCGGCCGACGAAGCCATCGGTGCGTTCGCAGAAGCGATCGAGATGCCGCCGGTCGGGGTGATGCCTGTTGGGGTGATGCCTGTCGGGGTGACGCCTGTTGAGGTGCCGGTTGGTGAGCCGCCAGAAGGTTGAGCGCCCGCAGGTTGAGCGCCGTTTGGCTGGGTGCTAGCTTGGCCGGCGTTGGATCCGCCGGCCTGGAAGGGCTGGGGGGTCGGG
>CAZBOE010000246.1:0-5844 GCA_964493365.1 uncultured Tepidisphaeraceae bacterium
CCCCGCGCCGACCGGGATCGCCAGCAGGTCGGCCGTGGCAAGGTGGGCCGGCAGCATCGCGCCCAGCGCCACGCCCATCGCACCGGCGCGCGTGGCGCTCAGCCATTTCCCGCGCCACCCGGCGCGCTTCCACAGGAGGGTGCCCAGGATCGTCGCCGCCGCGACCGACGCGACCGTCGCCAGCCCGCGCCACCCGAACAGCGCAGCGCCCGTAAACGCGGGGATCAGCACTGCGATCCACAGCACCGGCGTCGATGCGGGCGTCGACACCACATCAAACGGCGCGGCCCGCCGATCCGGCATCGTCGCCGGCGGCAGGGCGGTGGCGGCAGTGTCGACGATCGAACTCAAGTCGGTCAAAGACTAACCGCGCTGCGGTTCACCGTTCAAACCGGTGGCCCGGCCGACCTCACACAACCGGCGCCACGCCATGCTCAAGGCATGGCCGCGGGGCCACCGGCGACCGGATCGCACCCCGACATCCTGCTCACAGCCCCGCAAGCGGAATGCTGTTGCGCCGGCAGATGTCTTTGAGCGCGTCGGCCGCGGTCTTGAACAGGTCAGGGCCCGAAAAGCCGGAGAACTGACCGGCCGCCGCCAGGTGCGGCTCGAGCGAGAAGAACCCGTCATACCCGCTCCGAGCCAGGTCGATCAGGATGGGCTCGAGCTGGCCGTCGCCCTTGCCCGCGGGCACGACCTTGCCGCTGTCCATCAGCGCGTCCTTGATGTGGATGTGCACGCTGTAGGGCTTGAGCGAAGGCCACACGTCGCCCGGCCGCTCCTTGGCCTGCACGAAGTTGGCAAAGTCAAACGCGCTGCGCAGTTTGGGCGAATCGACCGCCTTCATCAGATCAAGGCACTGTGCGCCCTTTTCGCCGTAAATGTCTTTCTCGTTTTCGTGCACCAGCACCACCGGGCGATCCTTGACGTAATCCGCCTTGGCCTTCATCCGCTTGATCACCTCGTCGCGACGCTTGGTGATCAGGTCGGCGTGCGTCTCGCCCTCGGCGGGGTAATAGCTGAACAGGCGGATAAACGGTGCGCCGAAGAAGATGGCCGCATCCACCGCGATCTTGAACCGCTCGAAGTGCGCCTCCCACGAATCGCTGATCTTCACCTTTCCGATCGGCGACCCGATCGACACCACGCCCAATCCCGCGGCCGACATCTTCGACTTGATCTCGTTCCGCTGCGCCGGTGTAAAATCCAGCACGTTGACCCCGCCCACGGCGCGCAGCTCAAAGTGGGTCACCGCGTTGGCTTTGCATACGCGGATCTGTTCATCGAGGTCTTTCGAGATTTCGTCGGCAAAGGCCGAGAGCTTGATCATGAGCAATGGTCTCCGGTTAGTGGTCGAGCCGGCATTCTAGGGGTCTAACCGAATGACGCAAAAGCCGCGCACGCGCTCGGGGCAATCGGTTGCACGCCCCCGGGCCCAGCCGGCCGCCCGAAGCCGGGCTCACCCGACACCGGGCCGACCCGACACCGGGCTGACCCGACACCGGGCTGACCCGACGCGGGCAGACGTCTTGCTAGATCGCCCGCAGCTGGGAATCGACCCTCGCGGCGCCCGATTCATTCAATGTCACGGTCGCCTCGCGCCCGTTGTAGCGCAGCGCCGCCTTCGCGCCCGGTCGGCCGCGGATCACCGCTTCGCTCAGCACGCCGCCTTTCCACGACAGGTCAACCTCAAACCCGCCCCGCGCCCGCAGCCCGCTCACCCGGCCGTCTTTCCATGCCCCCGGCAGCGCCGGCAGCAGATCGAGATCGCCGTGATGGCTTTGCAGCAGCATCTCGATCATGCCGCTGGTGCCGCCGAAGTTGCCGTCGATCTGGAACGGCGGGTGGGCATCGAAAAGGTTGGGATAGGTCCGCGACGGGCCGAGAAGGAGCCTGATGATCCGGTGTGCCCGGTCGCCGTCACGCAGCCGCGCCCAGCAGTTGATCCGCCAGGCGATCGCCCAGCCGGTCGTCATGTCGCCGCGGGTATTGAGCGTGACCTTGGCGGCCTCCGCCAGTTCCGGCGTCGTCCTCACGTCGATCTGGTGGCTGGGGAACAGCCCGTACAGGTGCGAGATATGCCGGTGTTTCGGGTCCGGCGCCTGACCGTCCCAGTCGTCGAGCCATTCCATGACCTGCCCCTCCCGACCCACCCGCGTCGGCGGCAGGGCGTCGCGCGCCGCGCGCCAGCGTTCTCGCTGCGCAACATCGCGCTCGAGAATCTCCGACGCCCGGATGCAGATGCCAAACAGATCGCGCAGGATCTGGCTGTCCATCGTCGGCCCGGCACAAATGGCTGTTCCCCCGGGGTGCTTGTTCTCCGGCGAAAGCGACGGGCTGGTCACCCGCCATCGCCGCCCCGGCTCGATCGGGTCGTCTATCTCCACCAGCGTGTCGAGAAAGAACTGTGCCGCCCCGGTGAACAGCGGATACACCTCGTCGAGATAGGCTCGATCAAGGTTGAAGAGATAGTGCTCCCACAGGTGAATCGTCAGCCATGCTCCGCCCGTCGGCCACATGCCCCAGTCAGGGCCGTCCAGCGGTGCGGTCGCCCGCCAAAGATCGGTGTTGTGGTGACAGACCCAGCCGCCGGCACCATACATCTCCCGCGCCGTCCGCGCTCCGGTCACCGCAATGTCGCGGATCATCTCCAGCAGCGGGGCAGTCAACTCGCCGAGATTGGCCGTCTCGGCCGGCCAGTAGTTCATTTCGGTGTTGATGTTGATCGTATACTTGCTCTCCCAGGGCGGCTTGAGGCTGTCATTCCATACGCCCTGAAGGTTGGCCGGCTGCGAGCCGGGGCGAGAGCAGGCGATCAGCAGGTAGCGCCCGTATTGAAAGTAGAGCGCCGCCAGCGCCGGGTCATCCTGCGTCGTCGATTCGCGCACGCGCTGGTCGGTCGGCAGCCGCGCCGCGTCGGTTGTTCCCAGGTCGATCGAGACCCGATCAAACAGGCGGCGATGGTCTGCCACATGGTCGGCAAGCATCGCTTCATACGACCGGCCCGCCGCCCGATCGAGCGCGGTCCGGTTGACCGATCGGGGGTCGCCGCTGACATCGTCGTACTTTCGATAGCTCGTCGCCATCGACAGCAGGATCACCGCCCGATCGGCGTCACGAATGCCAAGCCCGGCAGGGCCCTCGATGCGTGTCCCGCCCGTCGCAAGCACCCGCGCCCGACACTCATAGGTCAGGCGGCCCTCGATACCCTGGGCCGACTGATTTCGCCCGCCCAGCACGACATCGCCGCCATCGACCGATACGCCGGCGCCGTCGTGCGGCGGGCGAAACGTCAGGTCAAACCCGACCGCGGCGCTGCGATCCGCGCTGATGCGAATCGCAATGACTCCGTCCACCGCCGACGCAAAATACTCGCGCGTGAAGCGAACGCCCCCACACGTATATGTCGTCACTGCCAACGCGGTGGAGAGGTCGAGCGACCGCCGGTAGTCGGTCGCGTCTTGAGCCCCGGGAAACTCCAGCGCCAGATCGCCCGCCGTCTGATACGGCATCTGCCGGATCGGCCTGCCCGCCAGGCGGCCATACATCAGCGGCGCTTGTGCATATTGCTTCTGCGCGATCAGCGCCCTGATTTCCCGGAGCGCCGCCTTTGCCTCGGGATTGACCGGGTTGTAGGGCCCGCCCGCCCAGAGCGTGTCTTCGTTGAGCTGCAGCCGCTCGCTCGCTACGCCCCCGAAGATCATCGCCCCGAGTTTGCCGTTGCCGATCGGCAGCGCCTCGACCCACTGTTCCGCGGGTTGCCGATACCAAAGCGTCATCTCGTCCATCGCATCCTCCGACCGCGCATCGTGTGTCTCGCCCTGACGGCTCTGCCCCCGCGCGAGTCTGCCCAGAGCGCTGTTGAGCAACACCCCCGATGCCGCAGACAAGCCCAGCTTCAGAACGTCGCGGCGCGTGTTCCCGGCCATCGCACAAACGATATCTCTGGCTTAGAAAGAAAGAAACAGGCAGGCCGCCGCGGTGAGATGCCGGACGCGTCGCGCGGCCTGTCGATCGATGGCCGCTTCAACTCATCAATGGCCGCTTCAATTCTCCGCCGGCGGCGGTGCGGGCGGCAGCGTCTGATCGAGGCGATCAAGCTCCTCCGCCACCTTCGCCTTGATCCGCTCGCGCAGGTCGGACGGCACCATCGACTCGGTCACGATCACGTCCATGCCATCGACCTTGATGATCCCCACCGCCCGGTCGCGGGGCGCCGCCGCGGGCACGCTGGCTTTGTGCCAGAAGTAGACGCCCTTGTCGTTGACGACGTAACCCAGCCCCGTCGCGCCGGCCAGCACTTCGAGCGTGCTCTGTATCGACGTCGCGTCGACATAGAGCTTGACCGTGCGGAACTCGGCGGGCACCGACTGAATCGCCCCCGGCTCGATCAGGAACTCCACCCCCGCATCGCGCGAGAGTTCGAGCAGCACCTGCGAAATGTCGACGAGGTTGAACCGCTTGGTCACCGTCCGCTGAAGCTGCAGGCGGATCTGGTCTTCCCGGGGCACGATGACGATGCTCTGGCCCCACGGATACCACGTCACCGTGGTCGACCGCGACAGGCTCTCGAGCGCGTCCAGCAGCGTCGCATTGCGCGCCACCTGGAACGGCTGCTGCAGCCGCGCGTTGTCGGTCACGCGGTTCTCGATCGCGAAGCTCGCACGGGCCGATTCCAGTTGCTTGTCGACCGCCGCCGCCATCTGCTGCACGGTGGTCTGCACATCGCCCGGGCTCAGCGGCACGGTCGCCAGCACACCCATCGCCTCGATCTCCTGCGTGGTCGAGCGTCGGCCCATCCGCATCAGGGCGGGGTGGGGTGCGATTTCGATGTAATTTTCCTTGAGGGAAAACATCAGCCCGAGCCGCATGGTCAGCTCGGTCAGCGCCTTGCGGAGCGTGAGGTTTTTCAGTTCGCCTTCGACGTGGGTCATCTCGCCCCACGGCAGAACCTCCCACACCTCCGCGGTTGCGACGAGCCGAACGCCCGTCTGATCCGCGATCTGCTTGAGCGCCACCTGCACGGTCGTATCGAGCTTGAGCTCGCACTGACGGTCCAGCGCCTCGTTGAGCAGGGCCGACGTGGTCTGGGCCTGTGCGGCGCTGCCTGCCGACACGAGCGCCGCCACGACCAGCGCGGCGGCAATCCGTGACAGGGTCGATCGAGAAACGCCAACCCACCGCGCCGAGGGGGCAGCCCAAGCGCCCACAACTGCGGCGACCGGGGCTGCAGCGCTGGCGGCGGGCGATGCCGCATTCAGGAGAGCAGGGCTCATGCAGGTCCGTTCAAAAGT
The DNA here is from genome assembly GCA_964493365.1 of uncultured Tepidisphaeraceae bacterium. Taxonomy (GTDB): domain Bacteria; phylum Planctomycetota; class Phycisphaerae; order Tepidisphaerales; family Tepidisphaeraceae; genus CAZBOE01. Next base: position 5,295 of record CAZBOE010000246.1, read on the forward strand.
GAAGGTCCGTCCGAAAGTGAGTCTGGCCATCCGCCATCAACCTAAGCGCTTGCCCCGCGCCGATCCACTGGCGGCTCGAACGAATCCATTGCCCGCCATCGACTTCCACCGCCGCCAGGGGCGATCTCCCGGCCGACATGCCGCCCCGGCCTTCATCCCGCCGGGCAGAGACTGGGGCATACCGTCGGATATGACATCGCGGCACGCGACCGGGGTTTCTTGTTCTGGGGCACGCTAGCGGGGCATGACCGGGCGCACCACCCCGCGGCATCGCCGGGGGGCCGCCCGCACCGGCTCAATAAGGCAGTCGGGGTCCGCTCTCGGTTTCGGCCCGGCCCTCGGCCGCGAGCACCACCCGCGGGACGCGGTTTTGCGTGTGATCCGCCAGGCCCCACCGCGGCGCCTGACCCGCCAGCGCAGGCGAAGGACCGATCTTCACCGCCGCCACGCCCGGCTGCGACGACACCTCGGGCCTGGGTCCGACGATCCGGGCCACGGTCAGCGCCGCCGGGCCATGTTGCATCGGGCCGTGTTGCGTCGAGCCGTTGAG
>CAZBOE010000247.1:0-5793 GCA_964493365.1 uncultured Tepidisphaeraceae bacterium
ACTCGATCGTCGCGGCTTTTTCTTCCGCTTTCTTTTCCTGGCCTGCCTGGGCCGGCTCGCTCGCGGCGGGCTGGGTGGCGGAGGGCTGCCCGGCGGCCGACGCCGGGTCGGCAATCCCCAGTACCAAGCAGATCAGGGCCGTGGCGAATCGGGCGGGGTGCATGGCGGGTCTCCGAGGAGAGGGAGGATAGCGGGCAGAGCACTAGCATCGGCCGTGCGTTTCCAGCGGTTACCCTTAGTATGATTGCCCTGAGGGAGGCTGGATTCAAGGGTGGAATGAGGGCTTCCGTTGTCGCGCAGAGGTGAGGACGCTCCGCCAGGCGGTCAGGCCGTTTCATGCGATAATGCGATCAGGCGCGTGAGCGTCTCCCTTGCCGCTCCGGAGTCGATTGCCGCGGCGGCTCGGCGGACGCCGTCGTCAAACTCTTCCGCGACGCCTGCGGCAACCAGCGTGGCCGCGGCATTGAGCAGCGTATGCCCGCGACGCGGGCCGGGCTCGCCCGCAAGGATGGCCCGAATGGCGGCGGCACTCTCCTCCGGTCCGTCGACGCGAAGGGCCCGGCCATCGCCCACCGCCAGGCCGACCTCTTCCGGGCGGAGCGAGCCGGGGCGGCAGGCGTCGTGGCGAACCTCGATGTAGCTGCTGGGGCCGGTGATGGTTAGGTCGCAGAGGCCGTCATGACCATGCACCACGAAGGCGTGCTCAGCGCCGAGCCGTTGCAGGGCTTCCGCCACGAGCGGCAGCAGGTCCGGCGAGGCCACGCCGATGACTTGCCGGCGGACGCCCGCCGGGTTGGTGAGCGGGCCGAGCAGGTTGAAAATCGTGCGGCGAGCCAGTTTCTTCCTCGCGGCGGCTGCGTGCCGCATGGCGGGGTGCAGCCGAGCGGCGTAGAGGAAGCCGAGCCGGATCTCGCGCAGGCAGCGGGCGACCGTTCCTATTTCAGCGTCGATGTTGACCCCCAGGGCTGCGAGCACCTCGGCGGAGCCGCTTTTGCGCGTGTTGGTGCGGTTGCCGTGTTTGGCCACGCAGGCCCCGGCGGCGGCCGCCACCACCGCCGCGGCCGTGGAAACGTTGAACGTGCTGATGCCGTCCCCGCCGGTGCCGCAGGTGTCCACCGCCCGCGGGTCGTCGCATGGCACTCGCGTGACATGCCGCCGCATGACCTCGGCGGCACCGACCAACTCGTCCACGGTCTCGCCCAGGTCGGCCAAGGCGGCGAGAAACTGCTCGATCAGCTCTTCGTCCAGCGCTCCGGACATGATCCGTTCAAAAACAGCGGCGGTTTGTTCACGGGTCAGGTGTCGCCCGTTGCGGAGCTGGTCGATGGTGTCCTTCAAGGCATCGCTCATGGGTGGGTAAGCCGGGTCAGGCGGGCGCCCGCGCAGGGGCGCGTGGTCAGCACCGGAGCAGTGACGCCGTGGCGTGGGTCGTAGTTCTGCCGCACGGCCGCCTCCACGCGATGAACGGCCGGCCGCTCGGCCACCGCGACAATGCAACCACCGAAACCCGCGCCCGTCATTCTGGCCCCATAGACCCCCGGCACCCCGCGGACCACCTCGACCAAGTGATCAAGCTGCGGCGAGGAAACCTCGTAGTCGTCACGCAGGGAATCGTGGCTGGCGTTCATGGCTCGGCCGAAGCGCTGAAAGTCGCCGGCCCGCAGGGCCGCGGCCGCGTCGCGCGTCCGCTGGATCTCGCCGATCACATGGTGGGCGCGGCGAAAGGTCGTTCCGTCCATTCGTTCCCGCTGCGCGACCAGTTGCTCCGGCGAAACGTCTCGCAGCGATTGCACGGACGGGCTGGCGGATCGTACCTGCTCGACCGCCCGGCGGCACTCCTGCACTCGGGCGGCATACGTCCCATCGGATAACTTGTGGCGGCACTGGCTGTCGACAACCACGACCACCGCGTCCCCCGCGGGCCAGGGAATGTTCTCGATCTGCTGGTCGCGGCAGTCCAGCAGCAGGGCCGCGTCCGGAGAAGCCATGGCGCAGACGAACTGGTCCATGATCCCGCAGGGCACGCCGGCATAGTGATGCTCGGCCAAGCGGCAAATGCGCGCCACTTCGCGAGCCTCCAGCGTGGTTCCCGCGGCGAAAAGCAGAGCGAGGGCCGTCGCCACTTCCAGGGCGGCGCTGCTGGACAGACCGGCGCCGACCGGAACATCGCTCTCGATGCAGAGATTGGCTGGAGCAAGCTTGATGCCTGCCCGGGCCAGTTCCGCCGCGACACCGCGACAGTAAGCGTCCCAGCGGCCTTTCTCGGGATGGGAACGGTCATCCACCGCGAATTCGACCTGCTGGTCGACGTTGGCACTGTAGATACGAAAGGTCTCGCGGTCGGATGGCCCAACGGCGATGTGCGTGGCTCGCTCGATGGCGATGGGCAGCACCAATCCGTCGTTGTAATCAACATGCTCGCCGATCAGATTGACCCGGCCGGGAGCACGGACCAGGGCGGCCGGTGAGGCGCCGCTGAATCGCTGACGGTAGGCGGCGCAGAGTAATTCGACATTGACCAAGGAAACGCCTTTCTCAATAATGGATTATTCGTGAATCTATAGATGCCCTTCGCACCACTGTCAAGCTGCCTCGCGTGACCGGCCATGGCGACACCGCTCCTCATCGATGCGGATCCGGGGGTCGATGACGCGGTGGCGGTTGCGCTGTCACTCTGCCACGCGACGGTCGATCTCCGGGCCGTGGTCGGCGTTGGCGGCACGGTGGGCCTCGATCAGACGATGGCCAACATCCACGGCTTGCTCCAGGCCGTCGCGACGAGAAAGCCCGTGCTTATCGGGCGAGGCAAAGACCCGGCCGGCCCGCCGCTTGATCGCGCCGACCTGCACGGGAAGGACGGCCTCGGCGATGTCGGGTTGCCGACGGTTCCCACGGCGGCAACGGACTTTCTCGAGGTGTATCGGCAGGTCGCGGCCGAGGCGGGCGGCGAACTGACCGTTCTCACCACGGGTCCGCTCACGAACTTGGCGGCCATTCTCACGGACATGCCGGAACTGGCGCGGGGCCTGCGGCGGGTGGTGGTAACCGGCGGGGCAGTCTGGGCGCGGGGGGACGTCGGCGGGGCGGCGGAATTCAACTTCCATCGCGATCCCGCGGCGGCTGAGGTGGTGCTTGGGTCCGGTTTGCCGCTGACGATCGTGCCACTGGACGTGACCAATTACATCATGCTCGACGAGTCGCACCTGGCCCGCCTCGCGTCCGCCAATGGCGGCCCCGGCCCCGTGTTGGCACGGATTCTCCAGTCGGCCGTGGAGAGCAACGTGGCGCCCGGTTACGGCAAGACGTATGTGCCCGCCGCCGTCGCTCTCGGCAGCCTGCTGTGGCCGAAGCTGTTTGTGCAGACGCGAATGCGGCTGGAGGTCGCGCCACGCGGGCGCGACGCCGGTCGGTGCCGTCCGACCTTGGGTGGCGACCCCGCGTTCCAGGTCAACCTCCTGACGGCGGTCAGTGCCGTTGATCTCATTGAGAACATGCTAGAATCCCTCTGCGGCGAGTCGTTCGTCGTGTGAGGGGATCCTGCCGTGGCGTCGATCCATCTCCGCATCACGGGCATGAACTGCGGGGGCTGCGCACATCGCCTCGAGAAGGTTCTGCGCGGGGTCCCCGGCGTCACGGCCGCCTCGGTCAGCCTGATGGGCGAATCGGCGGCCGTCGAGGCCGCCGCCGATGGTCGGACGGTTCATCGACTGTTGGAAGCGGTCCGCGCGGCAGGGTATGACGCGGAGGCCATGACCTCCGGGCATCCCCAGGATCGCCAATTGGGGTCCGACTCGGCTCCACCCTCCGACCGAAGGGCCGTCTTCTGGGCCGTCGGACTGGCCGGCGTGATCCTCTCCATTCACCACCTCGCCCCGGCCGAGACGCATCAGTCCACCCTCCACGGACTGCAAGCGGTCCTGCTGGTTTGGCTCGCCGCCGGGCGGGCCGTTCGTCCGATCTTCGTCAGCGCCGCTCGGACACTCCGCCAGGGCTCCGCCGATATGAATGTGTTGATCGCCTTGGGCAGCGGCGTCGCGTTCTTCAGCAGCATCTACGGCGCCCTGGTGGCCCGCGATCCGGCCTTCGTGCACCTCCACGCCGCCGCGATGATCTTGGGTCTGGTCTGTGTCGGACGGTATCTGGAGGCCCGCGCTCGAGGGCAGGCGTCCGCGCTGATGCTCGCGCTGGCCGGCCGCGCGCCGCAAACAGCCCTGGTCCTGCGCAACGGTCGTCTGGTGGTAAGCCCGGTGGAGTCGATCGCCCTTGGGGAGATCGTGCAGATCCCGACGGGTCAGGCCCTGCCGGTGGACGGTGAGATCCTCGAGGGCGTCGCCGCAGTGGACGAAAGCCTGATGACCGGTGAACCGCTGCCGGTTCGCCGCGGTCCTGGGGAGCGAGTGCCCGCCGGGGCGCTGGTCCGGGAGGGAGTACTGACGGTACGGGCGGTGGAGACGGCGGCCGCTTCGACGGTGGCGCGGATCGTCCAACTGGTGCGCGAGGCCCAGCACGGCCGAACCGAGATGCAACGACTGGCGGATCGAGTGGCGGCGGTGTTCACGCCCCTGGTGCTGGTTGTCGCGGTATTGACGATGGCGGGTTGGTGGTTGCTCGGCACCGCGGGGAGCGGCGGCGACGGGGTTCGGGCGGCGGTGGCGGTGTTGGTCGTGGCGTGCCCGTGTGCTTTGGGCTTGGCGACACCGACAGTCGTGGCGGTGGCGTGCGGATTGGCGGCGGCCCGGGGCATCCTGGTGCGCGATGCGGCGATGCTCGAGGCGATGGGGCGGGTGCAGGTCGTGGTTTGGGATAAGACCGGCACCCTGACGCAAGGGGTGCCGATGGTCCGAAACGTCGTGACGTTGCCCGGCTGGGACGGCCGCGATTTGCTGCGACTGGCCGCGGCGGCGGAGCAGTTTTCAACCCACCCCGCCGCGAAAGCCATCGTGGCCCATGCTCGACGACAGGGGCTGCACCTGCCGCCGCCGAGCGATTTCAACGCTGTGCCGGGTGGCGGGGTGACGGCGACGATCGAGAGGAGGCGGACGGTGGTCGGCAGCCTTCGTTTCCTGGAGGAGCAGGGCATTGCCTGCGCCGCCGTGGCCGCCCCGGCACAAAGGGCCGCACAGGCCGGCGAGCTGGTTGCTGCCGTGGCAATCGACGGTCGGGCCGCAGGATTGATCCTGCTGGCGGACGCGGTTCGGCCGTCGGCGGCGTCGGCCGTGGACCGTCTCCGGCGACTGGGAGTCGAGAGTGAGCTGCTGACCGGCGACGCCACGGCGGCGGCGGAACAGGTGGCGCAAGTCGTGGGGATCAGGCGGTGCAGGTCAGGCGTGTCCCCCGCCGGCAAGGTGGAACACGTCCGGGAACTACAGCGTCGCGGCGAGCACGTGGCGATGGTCGGCGACGGCGTGAACGACGCTGCGGCGTTGGCGGCCGCAGAGGTCGGAGTGGCCTTCGCTACCGGGGCCGATGTCGCCCGCGAGGCCGCCGGCATCAACCTGATCGGTTCCACGCCGCACCTGGTCGCGGACGCCGTGCATCTGGCCCGGGCGGGCGTGCGGATCATCCGCCAGAACCTGTTCTGGGCGTTCGTCTACAATGTGCTTATGATTCCATTGGCGGCGATGGGGAAACTGCCGCCGGCCCTGGCCGCCGGGGCGATGATGCTGAGCTCCCTCACCGTGGTGCTCAATGCGCTGCGGCTGCCACGGGCGGTGGGCTGGCCGCGTCGCCGTTCCGGCTCAGCGCGCCCCGAGGCCGGCGTGGTCCGGGCACCGCCGGTTCTTCCATCAGCCG
>CAZBOE010000248.1:0-5787 GCA_964493365.1 uncultured Tepidisphaeraceae bacterium
ATCCCGCCGCCGCGCCCGACATCGCGCCTCCCACCGCGCCCGCCATCGCGCCGGCCATCGCGCCCGTCACCGCCGGGCGGCTCGTCACGCCCTCACTTCTCCATCCACAGCGCCGTGGTGATGATCCGCGGATAATACTTGCTTGCCTTCCCCTCGCCCGACACGATCTGATCGCAGCACGCCCAGTAGCTGCTGCCGATGATCTGCCAGTCGACATGGGCTGCATCAGCCTTGGCGAACAACGCGCGGATCGCCTCATTCCCATCCAGCCCCAGCGCCCGCCGGCTGACATGCATGAAGATGGCGATCTTGCTCATCCACGAGTTGTTCGAGGTCGATGAGAGCCGCAGGCCGCCGTCGGCGAACAGGTTTCGTCGTTCCGGGTCGGTCAGGCAGTTCAGCGTGTGCGACCGGATCGCACCGATCATCGCGCCAAAGGGCCCGCTCGCCGAGATCGCCTCGTGATCACCCCACGCCAGCGGATACACCAGCCCCTCGGCCGCCGGGAGAATCCGCGACGCGTACCCCGGGTTGTCCTCCTCAAACACCGCCGGAAACACGCCCTGTGGTGAAAGCTGCGCCGCGATCCGCTCGGCCGCCCGCTTCGCGTGGCCCGTCCAGGCGTCGATCGACGCCTGTCGCTCACCGGTGATCGCCAGCAGCCGCCTGATGCCCAGCATCGCCGCCCAGCACTTCACCGCCATGTAAAGGTTGTTGCGCGTCTGCGCCAGCGAATGATCGAGCGAGTCATAGGTCGTGATCTCGCTTCCGCTCCCGCAGCGGTCGGAGTCGCGAGAGACAAACCCCGCATCGCCACACCGGTTCAGCAGGCTTTGTCCGCAGGCATCGATCGTCACGCGGTTGCGCGCCGCCCAGCCGCCGGTGTCGCCATGGACGGCCGCGATCAGAATCCAGTTGCACAGTTGCTCCGCCGTCATGTGGCTGAAGCACCCCGTCAGATTCGAAAGCTCATAGCTGCTCTCGCCGCGCGGGGTGAAGTGATTGTTTACGCCCATGTCATGGCAGAAGCTGATCCCGCCAGGCCCGATCTCGCCCTCGCGCGATTTGGTCTTGTCGACAAAGCTGTAGTGACGCAGGAAGTTATCCAGCAGATTTCCCACCACCCACGGGTTGCGCCGGGTCTCCCAGAACACATGGTCAACCGAGAGGTCGAGCGTGTTGAGCATGCAGTACTCGCCCTCGTTGACCACCCAGAACGGCTCCCCGCCCACCTCGAGCAACTGCGTGCTGCCGTAATAGCTCCGCGTGGAATGGGCGATCACAAACTGCTGATCGCCTGTCAGCCCCGACCCCTCAAGCTCGCGGTCAAGCCGGTCGCTTGCTTTGACGATGGCGTCGCGCCGATCGAGCACGCTGCCCAGCACATCGCCGAGGCTGCCGAAATAGCGCGTATAGAGATATCGCCCCTCCAGCCCCGTCGTCACCACCCGATCGAGAAACGCTCCTATCGCGATCCGCAGTGTCCGCTTCTGCCCCGCAGGCACTTCCACCGTCACCCCCGGGCATGTTCCCAGCATGTGCGGCGTGCGCTCGCCGATGCCGCTGTCGACCGAAAACCGGCAAAACAGGCGGGGCGTCTCACCCCCGCCTTCCACTTCGGTCAAAAAGCCGAGCTCGCGCCCAAACCCAAATCCGACCCGCCCTGCGCCACCCGAGAGCGGCACCCACCCCGGCTGATTGAAGTTGACCGCCAGCATCAGCGTTTTCACATGCGCGCCTGCCGAATTGTCGATCGTCAGCTCTGCCAACACCGCCGGCGTCAGCGCCTCCCGCATCGCCTTATGCGGCGCCACCGCCGGATCGGGAATGGACCCGAATGGTGAATACACCCGAAACATGATCGGCCCCGCCCACCAGGTGTCGCTCGCCCAGCGGTAGCTTCGGGTGATCGTATCGGTCGTCGCCTTCACCCCGCTGGATCGGTTGGCCTCCGCGGGCCCCGCCTGCTCGACCTGAAAGCTCGCCGCGTCAGCTCCGCCCCGGCGCGCCCCGGAAAACAGCGGCAGGGCGATGATCTCGCCCGCCCCGTCCGCCGGCCCGTCCTTAAAGCCGATGTAGAGGTCCTGCCCTGCCGGCTTGCCAAGCTCCGCCGCCAGTCCCCCGGCCGACCCAAAGCACCCGCAGGTGAAGCTCACGAACGCCCCCATGGGCGAATGCTGTGCGTTAAACGACGCCCGCGATCCGACCAGTATGTTGCCCGCCATGATGCCTCTCGATGATGAGCCCTGTGCCACAGACGAAATGCCGCCACGCCATCGGCGCCGCGCCCGCACAACCTAAACCACGATCGTGGATCGTCAATTTTCCCACGAAAGCTGCGGCGAATTATCCCCCCGGGCCCTTTACCCCGTGGTTGCGCTCCCGCGTTAATCCAAACCCCGTTTCACAACACCCGCCCCCCGCGATGCCCACCATCACCTGCGCGCCACCACTCACGCACGATCACCCATGCGCCATCGCCCACGCGCCATCGCCCACGCACCGTGTCGTCGCACCGTGTCATCGCGCCGTGTCATCGCACCGCGCGCAGCAGGTCATAGAGGATGATGCCCGCCGACACGCTGACGTTCAGTGAATCCGTCCCCCATTGCATCGGGATCGTCACCCTCACATCGCTGGCGGCCATCTCCGCGGGCGATAGGCCTTGCGCCTCGTTGCCGAACATCACCGCCACCCGCCGCGGGCGCGAATAGGTGGCATAGTCGATGGCATCGTGCCCCAGCACAGTCGCGACCCGCTCATAGCCCCAGTCGTCGCGCAGGCGCGCCAGATCGCGCAGGATGTCATCCGACAACACGATCGGCAGGGTGAAGACCGTTCCCATGCTCGTGCGGATCGACTGCCTCACCAGCGGATCGACGCTGCGCTGACCGAGGATCATCGCGTCAATCCCCAGGCCCGCGCCAAGCCGGATCAGCCCGCCGAGGTTTTCGGCGCTGTTGAGCTCGGGGCAGACGACAATCGTGCTGACCCGATCGCGCGGCGGCAGGGCGTCTTCGAGTCGCACAAAATCGTTGCGACGCCCGCATCCCAGCACGCCCGTGTGAAACTTGAAGCCGACGATCTGGTGCAGCAGGGGGTCATCGACGACATACACCGGCAGGTCGGCCGGCGCGATGGGCGTCACGTCGGCCAGCTTGCGCCGCGCGACCAGCATCGAGATCGTCTCGAATCGGGTCGACCGCAGCAGCCGCAGCGCCACGTATTCACCCTCGGCAAGGAACACGCCCTGGGCCCGCAGCCTGCGATCCTTGAGGTTGCGGTAATGCGCCACGCGCGGGTCGTCCAGCGATTCGATCTCGATCAACGGCATGCGGCCGCTGACGCTAACGCATTGTCCCGGCGGGTCAATCGTCGCCGCGCCCACGACGCGGGCACGTCGGCCGACGGCACTGGCGCGTCGGTCGCCGCAGGGTCACGACGTCAACCCGGGCACGTCCTCAGCCCGGTTGCCGATGTCCGCCGCGTCATCAACAATGAGGCCGATGAAATGTTTACGCGTTGTGCCGCTGTGTGTGGTGGTGTGTGGGGCGTCGATCGCCGGCGCGCAGGCGATCGACCGCGCCGACTCGGCCAACGACCGCGGCCGAGGCTATGTATCGCCCAGGCCCACCTACGAACTCGATCGCATCGAGCGTGATGCCGACGGGCGCACGTTCGACCGCGTTCTCGCAGACCGCGACCGCGCCGAGCGTGCGCAGGCGGCGCAGGTACCGGGCGATGTCGATGCCGCGATGCCCGTTGATCCGCTCAAGCCGTTTGAACACGATCCGCTGAGCCGCCCGCTTCAGGCGCTGCCCACCACCCGGCCGACGGCAGAGACGCCGCCGCCCACCACCCGGCCATCGCGTCCCGCCGACACGTCGACCGTGCCGGGGCAGTCACCGGCGCCGACACTCGAATCGCTGGCCGCCGAATACGATCGTGAGATCCGCCTGCTCATGAAGCAGCGCGATCAGGCACTGTTGTCGGTCCCCCGCGACAGCACACCCGAGGCGGAACAGCGACGCCGGGAGATTCACGGCCACTTCGACCGCCAACGCGAGGCGCTGAGCCTGCGCATCAGTGAGGCACGCTGGTCAGTGCTGGGCCTGGGAACCCCTTCCACTCAGCCCGCGCCGGCCACCCGCACAAGCGAATGACCCGGCGCTTGCGGCCCCTGCCATCGCTGTGACACCTGCGCGCTGCCGTGTCATTCGGAGCCGGACAGGCCGCTTCAGCTTTCAGGGCGTTCGTAGAAGGGCGTCGCGGTCCTGCTCGTGCGGCCCAGCAGCGATGCGATGATGCGATCGACATGCACGTGGCAATTCTCGATGAACAGTGAATACCGATCCTGCGTGCCACCGACCGCGGTGCCGGCGATATAGACGCCGGGCACATCGGTCTGCATGGTGGCCGGGTCGTGGTGGGGCGTCTGGCGTTCGCCCTCGAGCGTGACACCCGCAAGCCTGCAGAGGCTCATGTCGGCCACATAGCCGGTCATCAGCAGCACGAAGTCGGCCGGGTGGTCGATGACGCGCCCGTCGGCCGTCGCGAGGCGCACATGGTCGGCGCCGATCTCCAGCGGCGTCGTGCCAAACAGCCCGGTGATCTTCCCCGCGCCGAGCAAGCCCGTGATCTCGGGATAGAGCCAGTACTTGATCGTCTTCTCGGGCAGCGCTGCTCCGCGATAGCTCAACGACACGTTCGCCCCCGCCTGATACGACCGCAGCGCCGCTTCGACGGCCGAGTTCTTCCCGCCAACCACGAGCAGGTTGGTGTTGAAGTAATCGTGCGGGTCGCGGAAGTAGTGGCTCACGTGGGGTCTGTCTTCGCCGGGAATGCCCAGGAGCCGCGGCGAAGCCGTCCCACCCGTCGCCAGGATGATCCGCTTAGCGCGCATCGTGCGTTGCCGCCCGCGGCGGTCGGTGGTGAGCACAAAATGATCCGCTTCGCGGGCGATGTGCGTGACTGCCTCATAGCCGTTGATCTTCAATCCATAGAGCGTCACGACCTGACGCAGGTAGGCGAGGTATTGCTCGCGGGTGGCTTTGCCGCCGTCGAGGGTGACCAGCGGCACACCGGCGATCGCGATGCGCTCGTTGCTGCTGAAGAACCGCGTGCCGGGGGCAAACCAGGCGATCGTCGCCCCGACCTGCCCGGCGTCGAAATGGAGATAGTCCACGCCGGCGCGCTTGAGCGCCACCGCCATCTCAATGCCAATGGGCCCCGCCCCGATCAGTGCGACGTCCGTCTCGATCATGCCCCGATCATAGACGCCCCGACAATCGACGCCCCGGTAATAGGCGCCCTGGCAATCGACCCCTCTGCAATCGAGGCCCCGATCAGCGATGCCCGACCCTCCATGCCCCCGGAGCCGCGACCGATCATCCGTCTGGCACACCAGCCGCGGTGCGACATCGCCCGGAGCAGCCGCCATGCGCGGCGCACACGGCCGCGGGCGTGGGCAGACCGGCCTGCTTGCGCGCCGGGCAAGGCCATAAATGACCCCACCCCCGGTCGATTCCCGACCGGGGGTGGGCTGGACTTGCGAGAAAGTGAGGGGAACCTCCGTCCCCTTGGAGTCAACCGCTGATCGAACCGGTCAGCCCGGTTCGTCGTCCGCTCCGCGGACGTTACCGCAGCAGCGACAGCGCCGACTGCGGCGCGGCATTCGCCTGGGCGAGCACCGTGTTGGCCGCCTGAGACAGGATCTGACTGCGGGTCAGACGCGCCGTCTCTTCGGCAAAGTCGGTGTCGCGGATCGCGCTCTCGGCGGCCGCGGCG
>CAZBOE010000249.1:0-5767 GCA_964493365.1 uncultured Tepidisphaeraceae bacterium
CCACTGGACGGGGGCCAGGGTTTCGTCCACCGGGGCAAAAACCCGCGACGGGAGGTCGTCAGCCCGGGCGAGACCGCCACCAGGGCCGGCCGAGCAGATCGGCCGGGCGGCATCACCATGGGGCTTTGGGTGATACCAGAAGACACACCCGACAAGGGGGAAAGCCGATGCCACGGGCATCCGCCTGCCGCCCAACCGGGCCCCCGTGCCCTGGCGGCCGGGGAGGGGGATTGTAGCAGAGTCGGGGGGGAAGGGAAGGCGTGGGGGGAGTGACGAATTGATGGGATGACGAATTGATGCCGATGCGTGACAGGTGATGCCGGGGGTGATGGTGGAGTGCTCCGGCCCGCGTCAGGCAGCAAGGTGCTGCAAATGGCGGGAGGTGGGGTTAGCCAACGACGCGGGCCTCAGCGGCTCGATTGCGGTCATCTTGAAGTCCGACGCCAGGGCTGGTCGTCAGGTCTATGGCGCTGGATTGGCTTTGGCTTCAATGCGCTCGGCGTCGGCCCGAGCGGGCGGGATGTCGGTGTCGGTTGGCTCGTCGCCGGTGGGATGTTCAAGGGGGCGAGGGCGGCGAGCAACCGGGTGCGGTCGAGGGAGTAGCGGTTGCCGGCGTGGTCGAACTGAACTTCGTCGGGGGCGTGGCCGGGGCGGAGGAAGATGTAGAGGGGTTCCTGGCCGGGTTTGGTGAGTTGGAAGCGGGCGTAGTGAGCGCAGAGGCAGCTCATGGCGGGTCGGCCGGTAGCGATGGCGGCGGTGAAGGCGTGAATGACCTCGGGGTCGACGGTATTGATGGCGGCGGTGGGCTGGCTGCCCATGCGCCGGTGTTCGAACGACAGGGTGGTGTAGCCGGCGGCGGTGAGGTCGGGCGGCGGCGGGAAGAAGATGCGATAGAGGACGGCGACGATGACAGCGAGCAAGGCGATCTGGAGCAGACTTCGCCGGAGAGCGCCCGGGCCGCTGGGGAAGATTCGCATGGCCGGCATTATCCGCCGAAGGGGGCGGTGGACGCCAGCGGATTGAAGGGCGCTCGCGGGGGGTATTGCCTTGCGGTGCGGAGATTGTCGTGTAATGCCCCGTTTCGTTCCCTGCTGCCGCCTTCTGCCCCGTCCCGTCCTGCGGGGGCTGATCGGGTGGCGGCTTGTCGCGACGCGGCCTTATCGAGTCGGGCACTGGGGGGGGCGCGGCCGGCGGTCAGCGTCGCCTGCGGCGGGTCAGCAGGGCGGTGGGGAGGGCGGCGAGGCAGAGCAAACCGGCGGGTTCGGGGATGGCGATGGTGGCTTGGGAGAGGCCGGCGGGCAGGGCGAGGGCGCCGATGTCGAGTTCGCCGGGGTCTACGCCGAAGCCGTAGTTGCCCAGCAGCAGGCCCAGGTCATCAAAGCCGACGAAGCCGTCGCCGTCGGAGTCGCCCTGGGTGTAGGCGGCGAATCCGCCTACGTCATAGTTGCCCAGCAGGATGCCCAGGTCGTCGAAGTCGACATCGTCGTCGCTGTCGGCATCGCCTTCGACGAAGCTGAAACCGGAGAGGGTGGTGAAGTAGACGTCGGTGAGGTAGTCGAAGCCGATAATGCCGTTGGCATTGGCGAACGTCGTGCCAACAATGTCGAGGCGCGAGGAGTAGAAGATGGTCAGGCGGTATTCGACTTCGGCCGCGAGTGTGCCGGCCGGGATGGTCACTTCGGTCAGGGGCGTGAATGAGAAGTCACTGTAGACCGGCGTGCCTGAACCGACTGCATAGATGTCGATGAAGGTCAGACCCTGGAAGCCGTTGAGATAGAGCGTGAAGTCGCTGGTCGAATCGAGGCTCTGAAGATCAAAGAAGTTGCCGACGACCGGAGCGTTGTCGGGGTAGGCGTCGGCGGGAACTGCGAATGTCTCGGCCACGGTGCCGAGTTGGCCGCCGCTGACGGTCATGGTGTAGACCGCTTCAGACGGATAGGCGGCATCCATCGACGGCCGATCGGAAAAGGCCGTGGAGAAATAGTGCTGGGTGCCGAAATCGGTGTAGGTGGTGGTGCCGCCGGGGCCGGTGAGTTCGACCAGTGCCGCCTCGGCGGCGTCTTCGAAGAAGATCGAGCTGCTGGAATAGGCGAAGCTCTCGTCGGCGACGTCCGGACTATTCTGCAAGTAGGCGATGGTCTTGAAGAACGTGAACAGCGTGACCTCGGCGACCGCCTGAGCGGGCAATGCGAGCGCGGCCAAGGCGGGCAGGGCGCCCAGCATGGCGACCGGACGGCGGGCGTGATGCGCGCGGGGCGCGTTCGAGCGGGCAGGCTGCGAGCGGGGCATGGTCTCTCCTCCTTCTCAAGGCACAACACACAACGGATTGTCACAAATATGCTCCGCGAAGAAGGGCGGGTCAACATCATTTTGCGCCGCCCGGCCGGGGGAATGGGCGCGCGTGGGACGGGTGGTGACGGCCGCTGGGCAGGCAGGGCGGGTGAATGCGTCGGGATGGGGGGTTGATGAGCGCGGGCGGGCTGCTTCAGGAGGGGAACCAGCCTGCCTCGATGGCGTCGCGGAGGCTCCAGGCGAGGCACCAGGATTCGGATTGTTCGACCTTGTAGCTCCAGAAGAAATGCCCGGCGGAGGTGGAGTAGGCGAAGAGCTGGGCGGCGGCGAAGGCCCGCATCGCCAGCCGCTGGCGGTGTGGGGGCATCGAGGCGAGGTCGCGGTTGGCGCCCAGGCCCAGCGACCATTCGCCGACGATGAGCGGGCCGGCCTGCGCGTAGTCGGCGATGCGCGGCAGTGCGCCGGTGAGCGGGATCGCGCAGTTCTGGTGGACGGGGGTGAGCTTGAGCTGGTCGGAGAAGCCCTGGTAGAGGTGAATGTCGGAGATGACCCGCGTGCCTTCGACGCGGGTGTGAAATAGCGGAAGCCGCTCGGAGGTGAAGGCCTCGACGATGACGGCGCAGTCGGGGCTGTGTCTGCGGACTCGCTCGTAGCCGGCGCGGTAATAGTCGAGCAGCAGCCCGGCGCCGGTGTGGTGGTGGGGTTCGTTGAGCAGGGAGATGCCCCCGGCGCGGAAGCTTGGCCGGTCGGCATAGCGCCGGGCGAGGAGTTCGATGAGGTCGAGCGAGCGGGCGCGGTGGGCGGGGTCTTTATCCCATCGCCAGTGGTCGCATCGGCCGGTGTGGTCGGCGGTGGATTGGTGGCCGGGCGCGCCGTGGAGATCGAGGATGACCGCCAGGCGGTGACGGTCGGCCCAGTCGAGGGCGAGGTCGAGGTGGCGCGGGGCGCCGCTTGGGGAATCGCCGACGTAGGGGCCGTCGGGGTCGAGAATCCAATAACCGAAGGGGATGCGGACGGCGTCGAACCCGCGGGCGGCGAGCCAGGCGAAATCGTCCTGCGTGATGAAGGTGTCGCGGTGACGGTTGAGCACTTCGGCGGCGCGCCGGCCGAGGGATTCGCAGAGGGAGAATTCGTCGCGCGCGGTGGTGCCGTCGAAGAGGGAGGGCATCATCCACTTCTCGAGCAGGAGCCAGTTGCCGAGGTTGACGCCGTGCCAAGGGGCGGGGGGCGTGGTGGGCGAGTCAGGAGCAGCCTTGGGCGCGGGGGCTGTGGGGGCAGTGGTATCGGCCATGGGGAAAGGCAGCGTAGCCGAAGCGACGGAACCGCGGGAGGGCGATGAGGCACACGAATGTGCGTCGAGGCTCACGCCGAGGCTGCGATGGCAAAAGTCAACGGCGAGTGTCTGCCCCGCAGCCGACGATGTCACGGGCGGGTAGCCCCTGCCGCCGGCGGGCGATCTCGACCGACCGGGGGCGGGGTCATCGCAGGCGGCGGCACAGGGCGCGGAGTTCGCGAAGCGCTTGAACGCGCGAGCCGGTGTCTTTGGCTTCGAGGTGGCGTTCGGCCAGGTCGGATAGCTGGGGATAGCCGTAGGCCATGCCCGTTTCAAACATGAATCGGATGCCGTTGGCGCCCGTGGGAATTCGGCCGGAGGTCACGACCTGCTCGAGTTCGGCGAGCACGACCTGCAACTCATGGAGATACCAGTCGATGAGCTTTTCATTCTGCGGGTTTCGATGCAGCTTGCTATAGATGGCGGTGCTGTCGCTTCCGCAGACCTCCCTGAGCAGCGCTTCGACGATCGGCTTGATCTCGAAGAGCTCGTGCGGCTTGAGGATGATCCGGCGGCTCTCAAATCCGTCGATCACGGTGCCCAGCGTGGCAAGCACAACCACTGAATCAAGCCGGCCTGCGTGTTGAAGCCTGTTGATGACGGCCGGTTTGACGATGCCAATGTCAACGATGACCAAGTCGAGTCCACCCTCGCGGGCCCAGTCTTCGATCCTGGCCGGGTCTGAAGTCCCCTTGACGATGACGTTGGATTGGCTGAACGCGTGCTCAAACAGCCGCACGATCCCTTCGGAGTCGCAGACCGCGATGGTGCCCGAGACGCTCGAACTGCCGACGTCTGCGCCGTCCTGACTTGACGGATTGGCCGCGAATCGGGTGGGGTCGATCGGACGGTCGAGCTCCAGGATGCTTTCGTGGAGATCTTTGTGCAGGAGCGAGCACGACTCAACGACGCCGGCCAGCAAGATGTTCCGTTGTGACAGTCGGTCCATCAGCTCGACGGCACACTTGGACCGTGAATGAACAAAGCCCCGATGGCGAAGCGTCATCTTCGTCGCCGCCATCGAGGCGACGGCGGCATTGACCGACAGCTTTCCGCCGCCCGGATGGACGGCGTGCAGCCTTACAGTAAGCGAATCCATGTTCCACAGCTCCCTTGGCCCACACAGACATCGGCGAGGACCCTCCAGGCAATCTCAGAATCAGCGATGCGAATCAACTATCTGTCAACGGTGGTGATGATCGGATCAACCCAAATTGGCCTTAAGTCTCTCAGTTAGGCAGGACACACGGGGCGTCCGCGCCGACATTTCGTTCGAACGAGACGTCGGCGTGGCTGTGTAGGGCTTGGGAGGTTGGCGGGCTTGGCTATGCCAATAATTGCTCGCTTGCACCGCGCAGATCATCCATGCGAAGTGCTCCAAAGCTTGAATTGTAGTCAAGAATAAAGGCGCAGGGTTCGTCTGCGATGGACGGAACACCGGCGAAAAATGTAAAAGATTGAAAGACGAGACGGCCACCCTGGTGTGACAAAGTGAAGCCGAGTTGCCCGGGCACCGTCCGCGCTTACGGCGACGAGCGCCTGCGCTGCAGTGGCCAATCTCCTATAGCTCGTTTCGGCGAACGAAGAGCTTCTGAATTACATCATGCGTCCGGCGGCCGGTTGGCCGCGCTCGGCGCCGGCGAGGGGTTGCTGGAGGGTTTGGATGACCTTGCGCATGAGGTCGTAGTACTCGACCTGGGCGATGCTGAGGTTTTTGATCTGGAGGTGGGAGGCCAGGCGGGTCTGGAGGGCTTCGAGCTTGGTCTGCTGCTGCTCGGTGGGGGGCATGCCGGCCTGTTCCATGCGGGCAAGGTTGACCAGTTCCTGTTGGAACTCGGTCATGAGTCGGCCGGCCTCGGGGTCGCGGGCCATCGCGTTCTGGGCGTCTTTGTAGCGCGTGACGGCGGGGTGCTTGGACATGAGCTGTCCGAGCTGGGTGGCAAGATCCATCACGTCTTTGGTTTCGGTGGCCATCACGACATCCTTCATCGAAAAAGCGGCGGACGATCGGTCGCCCGCGGTCACAGGCGGACGCCTCGGTCTGGGGTCGCCCGTATGATAGGGTGGGCCGGGCGATTGCCCAAGGTGTGATGTGTGGCACGGACCTGCGGTGAAGGATGGCACAGGCGGATCGATATCATC
>CAZBOE010000250.1:0-5755 GCA_964493365.1 uncultured Tepidisphaeraceae bacterium
CATCCCGCCGGAGACGATGCACAACGTGATCAACACGGGCGGCGGGGTCCTTCGCTACATCTTCGTCGTGGCACCGGTCCCCAGACAGGACACGGCCACGTAAGCCCCGCTTGGAGGGCTGTGTCTTTATGCATCGCGCGTTCACCTTGGTAGAGGTCCTGGTGGTCGTCGGAATCCTGTCGGTGCTCGCGAGTATGCTGATTCCTTCGATGGGCCGCGCGCGCATGGCTGCGCGCGTGGCTCGCGCGCATAGTGAGCTGCGGCAGGTCACGCTGGCTTTGGAGATGTACCGCAACCGCTTCGACATGTTTCCTCCCGCACGGACCTTCTGTGCGGCCATGATGTCGAACCTCGATGAGTACAACCATTTGCCGCCGGAGTTGGTGAACTCCGGCTGCATCGGCTCGCTGCCGGAAGACGTGTTCAACCCGGGCCAGACGTATAAGTACATCGCGCCGGGGATCGGGTGGGCGAACGGGGACTTGAGCATTCTTGCCATCTGGGTGCCGAAGGAGTTCCCGCGGGACACCGCACAGGAGAAGCCATACTTCGACCAAGTCTCGTCACCGATCAAGTGCGCCGTGTGGAGTGTCGGTCCGTCGGGTGCTAAGAGCGTGTTCCAATCGGATTCGCTCCGGTATCCGATGCCACCGCGCCACTGGTATCCCCACAAACGCGACGGGATCATCGTGCATTACTATTGGAACGAGAATTGGCATTGTTCGCCGTGGTGAACTCGTGGAACAGGACATGGGCTGCTGCTCTTGTCGCCGCGCTGGTGACCGGCTGCTCCCCAGAACCGGAGGACCCTCGTCCCGTGGTCGCCACGACGACGTCGTACCTCGAGTGCGCCGTGGCGGACTTGTCTGGAGAGCGGTTTCGCATCGTCCGTTTATTGCCGCCCGGCACGTGCCCTGGGCATTTCGACGTCAGTCCGGCCATGTTGGATAGTCTGGCCGCTGCGAAGCTTCTCCTGCGGTTTGAGTTTCAGTCATCGCTTGACGCAAGGTTGCGCCATTTCTGCAACGACGGGCTCTGGATTGCTGCCGTTGTATCGCCCGAAGGGCTTTGTGTTCCCGACACATACATCGTGGTGTGTCGGGACGTCTGTCACGCGTTATGTGAGGCGGACCCTGTTCGCGCGGCTGACTACCAGAGACGGATGGACGAGATCGAAAACAGAATGACCGCTCTGTTGAACGAGGCGCGAGCCGAGATCGAAGAGGCAGGTCTGTTGGGGGCGCGCGTGCTGGCGTCCGGCCATCAAGCGCATTTTTGTCGGGCGTTGGGGTTGGATGTCCTCGCCACATTCACCGGCCGAGAAGCATCGGGCTTCAAGGAACTGGAGAACTGCATCCGGGCGGGAACCAACACCGGCGTGCGCTTCGTAATTGCGAATCTCCAAGAGGGCGAGTTGCTGGCTGCCCCCCTCGCCGACCGGCTGGGGGCCACCGTCGTCGTCATGAGCAATTTCCCGTCAATGCAGGACAACGAAACGACCTTCGACGCACTGGTGCGCCGCAACGTGGCCGCGCTTCTGGAAGCGAACAGGGCGGCACACCGATGAGGGGCGCTCATCTTCGTCTCGAGGGCGTGGCCGTCCGACGTGGCCGCCGCGATCTGCTCCGCATTGAACGGCTGGACGTGGGGGCTGGTGACTTCCTCGCTATCGTCGGGCGAAACGGAGCGGGCAAGACGACGCTCCTCAACCTCTGCTGTGGGCTTCTCGCGCCGACAAGCGGCCGGGTGCTGGTGGACGGTTTCGAGCTCCGCGGCATGCGTCGCACACGGCTTTGTCAGCAGATTGGCTATCTCCCGCAGGCGACGGACTACAACGCCGATCTTCCGTTAACCGTCGGTGAGGTGGTCCGAATTGGTCGAGCGGCGCGTCGCGGGCTTCTGCGCCGGTTTACGCCGGATGACGACGCGATTGCGGACCAATGGATCAAGCGCCTCGGATTAGCCGATCTCCGTCGGCGGACATTTCGAACCCTGTCAGGCGGCGAACAGCAGAAAGTCCTCCTTGCGCGGGCGATGGTGCAGGAGCCGAACCTGCTTCTGCTCGACGAGCCGGGCGCCCATCTCGACATCGACTGGCGACGCCGGCTGACCGACACGGTCGAGGACATCTACCGCGAAACACAGATCACCGTCATCATGGTTTCGCATGACGTGGCGCTGATTCCTGTGCGCTGCACACAGGTCGCCCTGATGGAACGCGGTCGGCTCGTCGCAGGCGGTCCTCCGGAAGCCATGCTGACTCCAGCCACGCTGTCGGAAATGTACGGCTGCCCGGTGGACGTCTGGGAACGTCACGGAGTGCGATACGCAGCAACGTACCGTCGGGCGAATACGCCTGGAGGAATCGGACCATGAGCTTTCTCGTTCCGATTCCGATCGCTGGCCTGCTTGGCGGGGCGAGCGCTGGCCTCGCCGGAGCGTACATCGTCGGGATGCGGATTCCGTTTGTCGGAGTGTGCATCGCGCACGCGGCGATGGCTGGAGCTGTCTGGGGCCGCCTGCTGGGCCTGCCAGAGATGCCGAGCACTCTGGTGCTGTCCGTTGCCACGTCGGCCAGTTTGGCCCTGCTGGGGCGCGGGCGGCTGCGGGTGGACGTCAACGTGGCCTTGGGGGTGCTGTTCTCGCTAATGATGGGCTTGGTGTTTCTCGGCATCGGGCTGTCGCCCGGCGCGCGCGGGCCGCTTCTCGGCTTGCTGTGGGGCAGCTTGGTTTTCGTCAGCTGGCCCGAAGTCGCATGGGTCGCTGCAACCAGCGGGGCACTGTTCCTGTTCGTGGCGTTGTTCTCCAAAGAGATGTGCGCCATCCTGTTCAGCCGCTCCCTTGCCGCAGCCACGGGCCTTCATGAACGGTTTGTGTTGCTCATTTTCCTGGCGCTCTGTGGTGCGACTCTGGCGGTGAACCTCAGCACCGTGGGCGGGCTGATGATCTACGGCCTGCTCTCCATTCCTGCGGCAGCGGCGTTCCAGATGTGCCGTGGATACTGGCCAGCCGTCCTCGCGTCAACGGCGCTCGGGGGCGCGTGCGCGCTGGGAGGATTCCTCGCGGCGTGGTGGCTCCGCCATTGGGAGGTTCCGGTCGGCGCCTGCATCGTTCTTGTTGCGGTCTGCGTCTTCTTCGGTGCCGCCCTGCTTCGCAAGATCGCTCGACCTGGATATTGAGGCCGGGTCTACCTGTCCGCCGCTGGCTCGGCGGAGACGATGCCACCCTTCGTCATTTGGAAGGCGCGGTACCGGTGCTTGTAGGCGGGGGTCTTACCCATCGACACGCGGAAGGTCAAGTCGGCGGGGAAGAGCAAGGCGGAGTGGAGGTTGCACGACATCGGCACGCCCTCCGCCCCGGCGAAGTTCATTGTCCGGTCAATCTTGCCGTGGTGCTTCTTGATGAGTTCTTCGAGCGTCGCGTAGCGGCCGAACAGGCCGAAGTCATCCCCAGCCAGCCCGGTGCGGCGCAGCACAAGAAAGTCATTGGCGGCAAGGACGTAGCCGCGCTCGGCGCGGCGGACGGCGGTCTTTTCGTGGTCGAATTCGACGACAACAGCGTCGGGGCGACTCCCGCCGGCAATGAGCATATTGGTCCCGCACGCGCGAGGACCTTTCTTAACGATCTCGATACCCTCGTTGACGGTCGCGGCGTATTGCGCAATCTTGCGGAGCATAAAGCAGGTTGAGATGCCTTCGAGCGAGTTCGTTCCGCCGTAGGCGGTGTTGTTCGCGGTGATGATGCCCTTCTCGTTCATCAGCGTCCAGCCGTTGATGATGCCGCACCACGTGACCGTGACGAAGGCGTGGCCGCTATCGGGCTTCGCGTGCATCAGAATGGCGCCGTATTCGCCGACGCCGGCGTCCCAGAAATCGAGGTTGCGCCCCGCAATGAGTTCACCCGTGGCCGTGGCCTTCCCGAAGGCGGCGAACACGGTGCACTGCGCCGAGTCGAGGCCTCCACCCTCGGCTTCATATGCAAGCGGACGGCCGCGGGCGACGTCGCCGAAGAGTTGCATGGCGACGCAGTCCCAGTAGTCGATCCCGGCGGCATGGGCAAGCGTTTTGAGTTCGCGGCGGAACTCCTCGGGCTGGTGTTTCTCCATGACCCTTGCGCCTTCGACGAGTCGCCGGTACGAGTCGCCGGTGTATTCGTCTGTGATCAGAGCTTTGCAGGCCCGCTGAATCTGATCGCGGAGCAGGCGTCCGTGCTGTTCGCCCATCTGCTCGGGCGTGCCTTCGACGTGGAGGACGAGGTATCCGTTGATGCGGTCGAGGCGGCCGCCTGGCGGCTTGTCGGCGCCGACCGCCACCGCGGTCAGCAGCATGCCCGACACGGTGAGCGCGGAGAGCATGCGTCGGATAGGACTTATAAGTCCTATAGGTCCCATTGGACGTATGCGCAGCAGTTCCGTTGCGCCCACGTCAACAACTCCTTCGGCATGCCGATATCGATCACGGTGACGGGGCCAGTCACCTGCGGGCCGCTGCCGCGCGTGAAGCCGATTTTTGGCAGGGCGAACGTCGCCGTGCAAGTCGCGCGGACACACTCACCGAGAACGGCGCCCGTGTTCGCGTCGAGGCCGGACGGGATATCGATGGCCAGCACCGGCTTCCCGGCGGCGTTGATCGCGCGGATGGCGGACAGATACGGCTCGCGCACCTCGCCATTCAGGGCGGTGCCGAGGAGCGCGTCCACAACAAGGTCGGCGTCGGAAAGATCGAGCCGAGTGGTGGACGTTTCGCGGATGTCGAGGGCCATCTTCTCGATGATTCTGAGGTTGAGGAGAGCGTCGCCCGCGATCTTCTCGCGCGCACAGAGCAGGTAAACTATAACAGCGACGCCAGCGTTGTGTAGGTGCCTCGCGACGACAAAGCCATCGCCTCCGTTGTTGCCGCTGCCGCAGACGATCGCAACGCGGGCGTCTGCCTTCCTGCCAAGCATGTTGAGCGCAACCGACGCGGCGCCGCGACCAGCATTCTCCATCAAGACGACCCCCGGCACGCCGTATTCCTCGATGGCGATCCGGTCGGCTTCGCGGATTTCCTCACGCGTCGCGTATCGCATTACTGACGGCTCCCGCGCAAGCGAAGCAAGTTTCGGCCATGGGCATTCTATGCATGGATTCAGCGCACGGCAAGCCCGAAACGCAGCGCTCTTCGGACACACGGTTGAGCGGGTATATATCGGCTGGTATACTTGCGGTCGGGATTCATGGAGGGAAGGCGCTATGTCTGAGGGCATTCCGATGGAGAACAAACGAAACCGCCGCAGGATTCTTGTCGTCGACCCGAAGCTCCAGTTCCGCTACCTGCTGCTGCCGCTCTTAGTGACGCTGACGACATCGGCGTGCCTGTTCGCGCTGTTTCTGATTCAGGCGCAATCGCTGAAGTCGTTCGCGAGCAACGACCCGGCACTGCGGAGCGAAATCGATAACGTGCAGGTGATGGTCGGGGCGGCGGTCGGCGCGGTATTGCTTGGCCATGTCGCCTTCGTCGTGTGGCTCGGGCTGGCCGCTTCGCATAAGGTCGCGGGGCCACTGCATCGACTGCGGCAGGTGATGAAGGAAGTCGCCCGCGGCAACCGGACCGCCCGGCTGCGGCTACGGCGCCGCGACCAACTCACAGAGGTCGCCGAGGCGTTCAATGAGATGATGGACGCACTTGCGGCTCCGCCGGAAGGAAGCACAACAAGGCCCAATGAGGAGAGCAGACGGGAACAAGGACCCGATGTCCTTTGACCTTAGGTATGACCG
>CAZBOE010000251.1:0-2187 GCA_964493365.1 uncultured Tepidisphaeraceae bacterium
AGAGGGCCACGCCCAGAAGACCGACCATCGTCAAGGACTCGACCAGCGTGAACCCGGGTCGGCATGGTCTGTTCATGGATGAGCTCGCGTGCGCCCGCCCCGCCCCGCGGCACGAACCCCCTCGAGAACCTTGAAACTGCGGCCGATCGGGGCGGATGGCCGAAGTTGCAGATCCGGCCGAAACGCACGACCCGGCCAATGGGTTACCCGCAAGAGCGGACCGCGGTTGCCCGGTGCGGGCCGACGGTGGGGGGGCAAGCTCACGTATCATGCCGTCTTTGCGCCACCATGTCCGAAACCAACCCTTCCAACCCAACGGGCGGACCGAGGCCCGAGCCCCCGCCAGCTCCGCCCAAGGGGGAGGGGAACACCCCCCGCTACATCCTTGACGAAGGCCCGCCCGACGAACCCTCCAACGGTTCGGGCATGGGCCGGTGGGGCAAGGCGACGCGCAACGTCGAGGAGGGGCAGTTCCTCGAAGGCCCGCGGACGCGCGGCGGCGAACTGGTCCGCGTCTTGAAGATCGGGCATGAGTTCATCAAAGGGTTCCGGCGGCTGCACTTCGTCGGCCCGTGCGTGACGGTGTTCGGCTCGGCGCGGTTCAAGGAAGACCACCGCTACTACCAGCTCGCACGCGACACCTCGGCCCGCATCAGCAAGCTCGGCTTCACGATCATGACCGGCGGCGGACCGGGGATCATGGAGGCCGCCAACCGCGGCGCCCGCGACGCCGGCGGCCCGAGCATCGGCTGCAACATCACCCTGCCCATGGAGCAGGAGCCCAACCCCTACCTCGACAAGTTCATCGAGTTCAACTACTTCTTCGTCCGCAAGGTGATGCTGGTCAAGTACAGCTACGCCTTTGTCGTCCTGCCCGGCGGCTTCGGCACCATGGACGAGCTGTTCGAGTCCGTCACGCTCGTGCAGACCGACAAGATCAAGGACTTCCCGATCATCCTCATGGGCGTGGACTTCTGGTCTCCGCTGATCGACTTCCTCAAGAACCGCATGGTCCTGGAACGGACCATCAGCCCGCACGACCTGGACCTGCTGACCGTGACCGACTCGCCGGAGCACGCCTGCGACGTGATCACCGACGCCGTGCAGCGCCACTTCGGCTTCGAGTGGAAGCGGCAGGTCACCCGCGATCGCCGCTGGTGGCTCGGCGAATGATCGCCGCGTCTTGTTAGGAATTCGTTTGTTATTCGCGGCATATCCCTCATTGGAGGGAACCGGGAGCTCATCACTTCCGTACCCATCCCCAACAGGCCTGCCGGGTTGTGCCTGTGTGGTAGTGTCTAGTCGTGCAGATTCAGGCTCTGGGAAGGGGTGGTGGGAGGAAGGCCGCGCGCTCGCGCGGCCGGTCGGTTGAGTGGTCCATCATGCGCAACACCCATGATCGTTGTCGCCCGCTGTCTCTCGCCCTGTCGTTGCTGCTGCTCGCCGGAGCTCCGGCGCACGGCGCGGACGGGCAGTCCTCCCCCGCCGCCGCGGCCCGCGAAGCGCGGATCCGCCGGCAGTTGGAGGCCAACCCCGAGGCCCTGCCCAAGCTGGCCGACGCGCTGAGCGGCCTGCCCAACTTCGACGTGCGAACCGGTCTGCACGGCGCGCCCGCCGCGTTCATCAACCAGTCTCTCGAAGCGTTCTCGCTCACGCCGGCCGGGCGGGCCCGCGCCAAGGCCGCGGCCGCGCTCGCGGCTTCGCTCCCGGAACTCAGCATCGACGACGCCCCGTTCCTCGGCACGCCGAAGTTCGTCCGATCGACGCGGGTCTTCCTCACCCCGCCCGCGGGCAAGGACGGCCAAGGCGCCGACGCGACCGTCCTGACCGCGCGGTACATCGCCGACCACGCCGCACTCTTCGAGATCGACCCGATCGAGGTCGTCGCCGCGAAGGTCACCCGCGACTTCCGCACGCGGCACAACGGCGCACGCCACCTGACGTTCCAGCAGCAGATCGGCGGACGCGACGTCTTCGGCTGCGAGGTCCGCGCCAACTTCACGCGCGACCACGAACTGATCAACATCTCCAGCACCATGCTGCCGCGCCCGGAAGGCGGCTTCGCCGCGAAGCCGCCCGTCATCTCCGCGTCCGAGGCGATCATGGCCGCCGCGGCCAACGTCGGCGTCCGGCTGTCGCGCACACCCGAGACCGCCGAGGCCGGGTCGGCCCCGGAAGAGCGTCTCA
>CAZBOE010000251.1:2197-5695 GCA_964493365.1 uncultured Tepidisphaeraceae bacterium
TGGGCCCACCATCCCGAGCTGCGGACCGACGAGCCGCTGACCACCGAGCCGCTGTATTTCCCCCTCACGCGCGACGACATCCGCCCCGCCTACATGGTCGTGGTGCCGGTGCCCGGCGCGGGCCACACCTACCACGTCATCGTCGACGCGACCGACGGCCGCGTGCTCTGGCGCGCCGATGCGCTGGTCTGGGAGACCACCCAGCCGATGCGGTTCCGCGTCTACACCTCGGGCACCCCCACGCCGCTCATCATCGGTCCGGCCACGCCCAACGGCGTCCAGCCCCCCGCGGTCGAGCGCAGCCTCGTCACCGTGCTGCCGTCCGACATTGCGGCGATCAACCTCAACGGCTGGATCGCCGACGGCAACCTCACGACCGTCGGCAACAACTCCGTCGCCCACACCGACCACGACAGCAACAACAGCGTGACCGGCGGCGACCTGCCCCGCCCGACGGCCACGCTCTCCGGCCCCGAGGCCACGCGGGTCTTCGATTTCCCGCTCGACCTGTCGCTCGCGCCGGCGAGCTACCGCGACGCCGCGGTCACCCAGTTCTTCTACTGGGGCAACTGGTACCACGACCGCCTCTACGAAAAGGGTTTCGACGAGGCGGCGGGCAACTTCCAGACCGACAACTTCGGCCGCGGCGGCACGGGCAACGACGCCATCATCGGCGATGCGCAGGACGGCAACGGCCAGTCGCCCAACGTCAACAACGCCAACTTCAGCACCACCCCGCTCGGCACCGACGGCGCGACCGGCCGGGTCCAGATGTACCTCTGGAACGGCCCCGACCCCGACCGCGACGGCGACCTCGACGCGTACATCGTCTTCCACGAGCTGACGCACGGCACGTCGATCCGCCTGCACCGCGGCCTGTCCAACAACCAGTCCGGCGGCATGGGCGAGGGATGGAGCGACTTCGTCTCGCTCTGCCTGCTCACCGACTCCTCGCACGATCCCAACGCCGTCTACCCCTTCGGCGGGTACAGCACGCTCCAGCTCTTCTCGCCCACGTTCGACACCAACCACTACTTCGGCATCCGCCGATACCCCTACTCCACCAACTTCGCGATCAACCCGCTCACGTTCAAGTTCATCGACTGGTCGCAGATCGCCTACCCGCCCGCCGTGCCGCGCAACACCTCCATCCAGGACCGCTTCAACAGCGGCGGCAACACCTTCTCGACCGTCCACGGCATGGGCGAGGTCTGGTGCAACACGCTCTGGCAGTGCCGCGCCGAGCTGTGGAACGCCATCGGCCCCGACGCCAACCAGACTATCCTGCAACTGGTCATCGACGGGATGAAGCTCTCCGTCTCCAACCCCACCTTCGTCCAGTCGCGCGACGCGATCATCCAGGCCGACATGGTCAACAACGCCGCGGCCCACCGCGTCCCGCTCTGGCAGGGCTTCGCCCTGCGCGGCCTGGGGTTCGGCGCGTTCGCGCCCGCCAGCACCGGCTCGGTCGGCGCGGTCGAGAGCTTCGCGGTCCCCTTCCGCGCGGTCTTCACCTACCCCGACGGGCTGCCCGACCGGCTCTCGCCGGGCGTCCCGACCGTGGTCCGCGTCAACATCGCGCCCGACGGCGTTGAGCTTGTCCCCGGCACCGCCGTTCTGCGCATCGCCGCCGACGCCGGCCCGCCGCTCACCATCGCGCTGCAGGAGAGCTCCGGCGGCGAGTACACCGCCACGATCCCTGACCAGGTCTGCTTCGCCGACGTTCGCTACTGGTTCGCGATCGACACTTCGCTGGGAGAGTCCGTCGATCCGCCCGCCGGCGCCGCCGCGCCGTACACCGTCACGGCGTTCAGCGGGTTCGACCCCGTCCTCGCCGACGACTTCGAGATCGAGCGCGGCTGGGTCGTCGGACAGACCACCGCCACCAGCGGCGCGTGGGTCCGCGGCGATCCGGTCGGCACCACCGCCCAGCCCGAGAACGACCACACCCCCGCCCCCGGCGTCAACTGCTGGGTCACCGGCCAGGGCACGCCCGGAAGCACCAACGTCGGCGAGGCCGACGTGGACAACGGCTTCACCACCCTGGTCTCGCCGACGTACAACCTCGCCGCCCACACCGACGTGCGCATCTCCTACTGGCGGTGGTACTCCAACGGCGTCGGCAACGCGCCCTTCAGCGACACCTTCCGCGTCGACGTCTCGGTCAACGGCGGCGCCTCGTGGACCAACGCCGAGACGGTCGGCCCCGCCGACTCGCCCGACACCCGCCCCGGCTGGCGCTTCGCCTCGTGGACGCTCTCCTCGCTCGGCCTCGCGCCCTCGTCGGCGGTGGTCGTGCGCTTCATCGCCGACGACGCCGGCTCCGGCTCGATCGTCGAGGCCGCGATCGACGACTTCGCCATCGAGGCCCTGGTCTGCTCCGCGTCGCCCGCCTGCCCCGCCGACTTCAACGGCGACGGCTCGCCCACCGTGCAGGACCTGTTCGACTTCCTCACCGCCTACTTCGCCGGCGACGCCTCCGCCGACGTGAACGACTCCGGCGCGGTCACACTCCAGGACGTGTTCGACTACCTGACCATCTACTTCACGGGTTGCTAGCCCGCACCACGCCCGCGCGACGCAGAAACTCCTCGACGCGCTCGAAGTACCCTTCCGCCAGGACGGGCAGGTCGTTGTGCCCGCCCCCGATCTCGACCAGCGTCGCCGAGGGCATCAGCGCCTTGAGCCGCTCGGCGTGCGAGAAGGGGACGATCTCGTCGGCCCGGCTCGCCGCGATCATCACCGGCAGCCCGCGCGCCGCCAGGGGCGGCAGCGTTCGGTCGGTTCGGAAAGGGTGCTTCACGAGGAACCCGGGCGCGCCGTACCCCGACGCGAACGCCGCCACGCTCGTAAACGGCGCTTCGAGGATCACGCCCGCCGCGGGCCGGTGCGCGGCCAGCTGCGCCGCCACGCCCGAGCCGAGGCTGTGCCCGACGTAGACCACCTTCCCGCCGTCGATGTCCGGCCGCGCCGTCAGCCAGTCGATGAACCGCGCCGAGTCCGACACGATCGCCGCCTCGCTCGGGCGAGCCGCCGGCGTCGATCGCCCGTACCCGCGGTACTCGACCAGCAGGCAGCTCATGCCGAAGCGCCGGAAGAAGTCCACGTAGTCCATCAGGTTGTCGATCAGGTCGCCGTTGCCGTGGAACACCACGGCGCACGCCTTGCGTCCCGGCCCCGGCGCAGCGCAGTACCACCCTTCGACGCGCACGCCGTCGTCGGCCGTGATCCACACCTGCTCGAATCCGGTCCGGTTGGGCAGCGCGCCCGCGCCCGGGCTTGGCCGCGGAAAGACCAGGTCGTCCTGCATGGAGTACAGCACCAGGCACCACCCCGCGTACACCAGCCCCGCCACCACCACGACCCGCAGCCACCACGGCGGCCTGAGCCGCCGACGCCCTTCAGCCTGCTCGCTCATGCGCGGAGTCTACCCGGCGCACGCCCGCGGTGTCCGCGCCGGGCAACGCGCCTCCCGCCCCTACAGTTGCCCGAATGTCG
>CAZBOE010000252.1:0-5508 GCA_964493365.1 uncultured Tepidisphaeraceae bacterium
AGACGCCCGTGCACCCCCGATCCGGCGCCGCTCCGCCGCCAAGCCGCCGCGCCGGCCGACCGGGCGGAGGCAAGCCCGGCCTGGTGAGCACCGGCATGGTCGGCGCCAGTTTGTATGGCGCCAGCGTGATCGGCACCGGCATCATCGCCGCGGACAGTGTCCCGGCCAGCGTCGGTCACCGCGGCGCGGCCGGCCGCGGCCTGTTGACCCGCTCCCGGCGCCTCGCGTGTCGGCCCGTGGTGCAGTGTCATGGCGTCCCTCCCGCTTCGGGCCCGTCGGACCCTGTCGCGGCCGGCGAGGGCAGGCTCGCCATCGAAGCGGGAATCGCCTCGCCCAGAATCCGGTTCCACTCGATGCCGATCTCGCCGAGCACCGCCTCGACATCTCGCCCCGCCAGCAAGGCCGACTTGATCTTCTCGTTAAAGACCGATCGCATGTCAGGCCACGTGCCCAGCGAGGGCGTAAAGGCCACCGCACGGGTCAGTTGCCGCGCCGCCTCCGCCCGGGCGACATTCACCTTCGACTCCAACCCCGACGCGTCGGCGGGCATGGCGAAATGCGGGTCGTTCAGCAGGCTCGCCACGCTCGGCAGCACGCTCACCTGCCGACACAGCGCCATCTGGGCCTCGGGGCCGGTCAGGCTCCACGCGAGCCGGGCCGACAACTCAGGATTGCTCGACTGCGATGTCACACCCACCAGCATCACCGCGATGTGCGCCCGCCCGAGTGAGCCGGTGACCGCCGGGCCCACCTGCGTCGCGGCATAGACCGCGGGCGAGGCGTCCTTGATCTTCGACAGAGCCCCGGTGTTGATCACTGCGACCCGGCCGCCCTGATAGCCTTCCATGACATGGGCGAAGCCGGTCGTCGCCGCCTCGCGGGGAAGCGCGCCGTCTCGATACAGCTCGACCCACTGCCTGACGAAGGCAACGATGGCCGGGTCATCAAGATTGCTCTCGAGCCCTTCGCCCGACACCCTCGGCCGAAGCGGCATCAGCCCGTCGGCCAGCATCATCGCGGGCAGGTCTGAGTCATGGCCCAGCGCCACACTGAAGAGGTATTTCCCCGTCTTCTCGTGGAATGCCCGTGCCTGCGCCCGGAGCCCGCCCCAGTCTGACGCGACGTCGCCCGGCGACAGCCCCGCCTCGGCCAGCAGCGCCGTGTTCATCAGCTTGGTCTGGGTCGTGAGATACCAGGGCAGGGCGAATTGCGTCCCGTCGAGGCGCCCGACCGCCAGCGGACCAGCGACATACCGCCCCGTGGCGTCGCCCGGCAGCAGCGGCGCCAGATCGGTCAGCGCCCCCAAGGCCGCAAACCGGCTGAACTGCATGTCAGACAGGTTGATCACGTCGGGCGCCCGCCCCGCCGCCGCCGCGGCGATAAGCTTGCGGCTCACCGCGTCGAAGGGCACATCCACCCAATCGACCTTGACGCCCGGGTTCTCCGCCTCGAACGCCGCTATCCGCTCCGCCATGTAGTCGTTGAAGGTCGGCCGAAGCGCCAGCGTCCACAGTTCGAGCCGAACTGGCTTGCCTGTCGCGTCGGCGTCGGCTTGATCGCAGCCGCCTGTCCAGAAGATCGACAGGCAGCACACGATGATCAGCGCCGAGATCTCGACGCCGGGCTTCCACCCTCGCAGTTGTGAGCGCCAAAGCATCATCTGCCGATCACGCGGACAGGACGCCCACACGATACCACAGGCTCGCTGCCCGCAGCGCGACTCGACGGCCGCGCCGACCGTGGTCGCGCGACGATCGCCCCTGAAATAGACGGGGCCCGGAGTCAGACGCTCCGGGCCCGGTTCGGTCCGTTACTGAATCTGCGGATCATAGAGCGACCACAGTGCCCGCAGGGTGCTCTTGCCGTCGGCGCCGACCAGGTCTTTGTGCGTGAGCGTCTCGACATGCCCATCGGCAAAGCCGATGTTGATCCGGCCCTTGGCTTCGATCCCGTTGCCGCCATCGTTACGGCGACGGTGGCGCGAGAAATCCAGCTCGGTCGGGGCGGTTTCGCCGGTGCGGATCCCCTGGGAGATGTTCGTCGGCTCGGCGCCAAAGCGCTGGCCGGCCCGGTCACCCTGGAAGCCGATCGTCGGCGTGCACACCCATCCCTCGGCGGTGTTGAACTGCGTCCACTTCTCGCTGATCAGGATCAGCTCCTGCGACCGCTTGGTGCCGGTGTCCCACATCGAGCCGCGCGGCGTGCCGTTGACGGTCAGGTTGATGTTGGGCGTGGTGGATTTACGCGACGCGTTGTCTTCGACGGCGCTGCTCGCCCAGATGTTCATCGCGTACGAGCGGGCCGAGGTGTCGTCGGAGGGGCACGACATCACGGGCGACACGATCGTGCCCGTGCTGGTCGTCAGCGTCTTGGGCAGATACCGCCCGATGCGGTCTTTGTGCCACCAGACCTGCTCGCTCGGATTGTCGGCGGCGGGCGTGCCCTGAGGAATCACCGCGCCCTTGTAGGCCGAATTGCCGTTGATGTTGGGCGGGAAGCGGCCCTTGTTCTCACCGGCATACATGATCAGTGCCGTGCACAACTGGCGAATGTTGCTGGCACACTTGAGGTCGTTGCCGCCACGCCGCGCGTTGTTGAGCGCGGGCAGCAGGATGCCGATCAATACGGCAATGATTCCGATAACAACCAGCAATTCGACGAGCGTAAACGCTTGATGCCGGCGACGGTTCAAACGCATGGGGATCTCCCGTTGAAGAGTCAGCGTCGGGCGGCGGGGGTTGGTCAGCCCTGACGCGGGGTGGACGTGTCGATCATGCCCGGCGTTACAAATTGCCCGGGCGGGCAGTGTCTCAATTGTCGGCAGCCATCCGCGGCACACACGGCCCGTCGGTGCTGCCTTAAAGCCCCCGGCACGGCTTGCCACCGCGCCGAGGGCAGGGGTATTTCACTTCCGCATCAGTCCCGACGACGACGCAGGCCCATCAGGCCCGCTGCCGCCACGAGGCCCAGCGCCGAAGGCTCAGGCACCACGCCAGCCACATCATCGAAGATGTAGACCCGGCGGTTGGAGAAATCGAGCACGGCCAGCGTGCTGGTCGCGCGGTCGTAGCTGAAGTCGTAATAGCCCGTGCTCGTGCCGGCCGGCACGAACGGACCCGAGCCATCGAGATTCAGGAACGTCAACGCCTCGGCCACACCCGCCGGCGTCACGCCCAGCACGGTGTTGCCGAACACCTTGCCCGCGTTCGCATCGGCGCGGGGGTTGTACATGACAAAGTCGTTGCCCGTGCCGCCCCAGTCGCTGATGTACTGCAGGTTCTGGCCGTTTATGAACGCAGCCTGAGCGCCGGGGTTGAAGAGCAGGACGCTGCCGCTGGTCGAGTTGTCACCGCTGCGGGTGGTCTTGACCAGGTAGTTGGCAACGCGGACATAGATGTCGCCCGTGTCGGGATCGAAGTCGATGTCGCGGTTGAGCGTGCCGGTCGTAGCGGTGAGCGAGTTGTGCAACATCCCGTTGCCGGTGGTGTAGATCTCGGCGCCGGTGGTCGGGTTGAACAGCGCCCGGCGGCCGGAGCCGTCGCGGGTCCAGCCCAGGCCCTGGGCGGCGCCGGCGGCGTTGAAGCCCGGGTCGAACGACGGGCCGGCGAAGCCGCGGAAGGCCACGCCCGCCTGGAGCGTGCCGCCCAGCGTATAGGTGGCGACGCCGTTGGCGATGTTGCCGCCGCTGTCGTACGAAGCGCCGATCAGCGTGTCAGTGTCGTTGGCATCGAGACCGCTGTAACCGCGGCTGGCGGCGGTCGAAGCCCGCTGGCCGAAGACGGTGCCGTAACCGGGCGTGGGCGTCAGCGGATTGGTCACCTCGACGATGCCGACCGACGCGGCCGAGGTGCCGCCGTTAAAGCCGGCGACATAAAGCCGGCTGCCCGTCCAGGCCACCGCCGACGGGTTGCTGCCGATGAACTCGGCGTTGGCCGAATTGGCCGTGCTGCTCAGATCGATCGTCGCGATGTTGTAAAGCGTCGCGGCCTGGGCGGAACAAACCGCCAGTCCGAGCGTTGCCACAGCGGCGACGAGCGTGGCAGCAGGCTTCCGGTTGCCTGCGGCCTCCGTCATCTTAACGAATTGCATAATCTCATCTCCCTGCAGAAGGCCGACTACGAAGTGGGGCCCGGGGAAGACGGCCTTCAGGTGATCCACGCGGGCAAGACCAGTATGACCGACGACCGCCCCGCGCGGTTGGAAGGAGTGAGGAGGTTCAGGCCTCACCGATGAACGGAGCGATGTCGATGCGCCACGCCCGCAGGCGGTCTTCCCGCCTGTCAAAACGTGTCTTATATAATATACGCGGCGCTTTGACGCAGTCAACCCAAATCGCACGCCTGCAGTCGCTTTCTTCCATGCCCGCAGCCGCTTTCTTCAACGACAACCAGTCCACACAACGCCGCCGTCGGCACACCGGACCACCGCCGGGCGAAGATCGTGGACGCGCCCTGTGGTACACCGATGGCGCAGTCGATCTAAATGGCACAGCCTCGGACACGGTGAGTGTCCGAGGCTGCGTTCTTCTCCTCTCGGTTCTGCCCTGCCGGCTCCGGCGCTGCCTGATGCAGCACGGTGCGGCAAGTCTTCGTTATCAGCGCCGACGCCGGGCGAGCGTCAGGCCGGCCGCCGCGATCAGGCCCAGCGAGCTCGGCTCGGGAACAACCGCAAAGCCGCTCGCCGTCACCGCATCGACCGCACCGGGCACCGGGGGGACGCCAAAGCCGTAGTTGCCCAGCAGCAGGCCCAGGTCGTCGAAGTCGACGTCGCCGTCGCCGTCGCTGTCGCCGCTGGTGAAGGCCTCGAAGCCACCGAGGTCGTAGTTGCCCAGCAGGATGCCCAGGTCATCGAAATCCACATCGCCGTCGCTGTCGGCATCGCCTTCGACAAACGGCGCCGTCTCGGCGACGTCGTCGAAGATGTAAACCTGGCGGTTGGAGAAATCGAGCACGGCCAGCGTGCTGGTCGCACGGTCGTAGCTGAAGTCAAAGTAGCCGCCGCTCGTGCTGGCGATCGCCGAGAAGGCGGCCGACCCGTCGGCGTTGAGGAACGTCAGGGTTTCAGGCGTGCCGTCCGGCTTGACGCCGACCACCGTCGCATTGAACACCTTGCCCGAAGCCCCATCGGCGCGGGGGTTGTACACGACAAAGTCGTTGCCAGTGCCGCCCCAGTCGCTGATGTACTGCAGGTTCTGGCCGTTCACGAACGGGGCCTGCGCGCCAGGGTCGAAGAGGAGCGTGCTGGGGCCGGTGGTGTTGTCGGCGGTGCGGGGGGTCTTGACCAGGTAGTTGGCGACACGGACATAGATGTCGCCCGTGTCCGGGTCGAAGTCGATGTCGCGGTTGAGCGTGCCGGTGATGCCGTTGAGCGAGTTATGCAACATCCCGTTGCCGGTGGTGTAGATCTCGGTGCCGGTGATCGGGTCGAACAGCGCCCGGCGGCCGGAACCGTCACGGGTCCAGCCCAGGCCCTGGGCGGCGCCGGCGGCGTTGAAGCCCGGGTCGAACG
>CAZBOE010000253.1:0-5454 GCA_964493365.1 uncultured Tepidisphaeraceae bacterium
AGGTCTTGCCGATCTTGTCGATCTCGTCGATGTAGATGATGCCGCGCTGCGCCGCCTCGAGGTCGTAGTCGGCGTTCTGCAGCAGCTTGAGCAGGATGTTCTCGACGTCTTCGCCCACGTAGCCGGCCTCGGTGAGCGTGGTGGCGTCGCCGATGGCAAAGGGCACGTTGAGGATGCGCGCCAGGGTCTTGGCCAGCAGGGTCTTGCCCGAGCCGGTCGGTCCGATCGGCAGGACGTTGCTCTTGTCGATCTCGACATCGTCCTTGACCGGCGCGGGGGCGCTGGTGCCCGCGTCGGCGGGCGGCTCCTGCGTGAGCAGGCGCTTGTAATGATTGTGCACCGACACCGACAGGGCCTTCTTGGCGTACTGCTGCCCGACGACATACTGGTCGAGGAATTCCTTGATCTGTCGCGGCGAGGGGATTGTGCTGAACAGCGGCTGGTTGCTGGTGAGCTTCCGCTTTTCCTGTCGGATGATGTTGTGCGCCAGATCGACGCAGTTGGCGCAGATGTAGACGTCGCTGGGGCCTTCGACCATCGGGCCCACGTCGCGCGAAGATTTGCCGCAGAAGCTGCAGGTTGTCACTCGTCGTCCTCGAAAGCCGCCGCCGCCCGAACCGCCCGAGCCACCTGTCGGCGTATTGCCTGATCCGCCACCGCTACCGGGGCGATTGCTGCTGGCCATCTGCTGCCTCTTCCTGCGCAGGGGTTAATCTTGCTTGCGACACGACCGGCGGATGCGACTTGCCGACACCGGGCGCCGGGACACCGTCGAAACCTGCTTCGAACATCCCTGCTCGCCGCGGCCGATCTGGTCTGCCCGCGTTTGCCCGCGGGTCGTTCCAGCCGACCGTGCATCGATCTCCGCTCCGACGAAACAACATCGGCCACCGAAGGTTATCGAACAACAGGGGGTGCCGACTTCACTGGCATTCGGGCACATCCGGTCAACCGCCAAGCTATTGTATTGGCCGCCCGGCGGCAAAAGAAAACGCCTGAAATCCGCCCGCGCCGGCAGGACGATAATACAACGCATTATCGGGCTCTGGTCGCTGCCGTCGCGGCCGGTTTGACAGCATCGACCGGCCAGCACATAAGGGCCCCAGTCGCGCCGCCGCGACACGCGACGCCAAACGGGGAGCGGCCGTGGAACGTGATGCATATCGAAAACTTGTCTCCAAGCTGGAGCGACGCGCCCAGCGCAGGCCGCGGCTCTATCGCGCGCAGGTCGTGGCGCTGGCGTTGCTCGGCTACCTGTTCATTCCCACGACCATCGCGCTGCTGACGAGCGTCGTGGTGGTGACGGCGGTGATGTCGGTCAGCTTGAGCAATCCGGTTCCGCTGATCGCGGGTCTGCTGATCACCGGGGCGCTGGGGTTGCCGTTCGTCCGATCGCTGTTCGTGCAGATTCCGCCTCCGGAGGGCCTGGTGCTGACGCGGGCCGCGGCGCCGGATCTATGGACGGTCATTGATTCACACAACAAGGTGCTGCGCGCGCCATCGCTCCATGGCGTGCTGGTGGTCAGTCAGTTCAACGCCGCGATGGTCCAGCATCCGGCCCGGGGTCTTCGCGGCGGGCACGAGAACTACCTCCTGCTGGGCCTGCCGCTGATGCTCGGGCTGAGCGACCAGCAGGTCGAGACGGTGATCGCCCATGAGCTGGCCCACTTATCCCGCGATCACGGGGGTGTTGCCAACTGGGTCTTCCGGGTCCGCGCGACCTGGTCGAGGCTGGGCGAGGTGCTGGTCACGCCCCGCAAGTCGAATCTGATGTGGGCGGTGGGGCGTTTTGCGGCTTGGTATTTCCCGCGGCTCGAGGCGGCGTCGCTCGTGCTCAGCCGCCGGCATGAGCTCGAGGCCGACCGGCTTGCGTCGGCGGTCGTCGGGGTGGATCGGTCGGCCGAATCGCTCATGGCGCTCGACGCGCGCACGCCGCAGTTGGAACGGTTCTGGGAGGCGATCGATCGGCGGGCAATGACCGAGCCGCAGCCGCCGGCGACGGTGTTTGCGGATCTCGAGCGGGCGCTGGCCGAGCCGGTCGATGAGTCGATGGTGCGGGCCCAGTACGGGCGGGTGTTGTCGATGCGGACCGACGAATACTCGACCCATCCGTGCCTGGTCGACCGCCTCGACGCCATCGGCTACCTCAAGCAGTTGGGCATGACGCTCGAAGCGGCGCGGGAGACGCCCACGGCGCTGGCCGACCGGATTCCGCTGCCCACCCCCGGGGAGATGAACGGCGCGCGGCGCTTCCTGGGGCGTGACTTTGACGTCGTGGTGGTCAAGCTCGAGAGCCAGTGGCGCCACTTCGCCGCTGAGGGCTGGATTCAGCGTCACCGGGAACAGGTCGAAAATGTCCGCAAACTCGCGGAACTCGAGGTCAACGACGACGGCGCGCCCCAATCGGGCGAGGCGATCGTCGGCGGGGCAGCGGCCTGACGACGCCTGGCAGG
Organism: uncultured Tepidisphaeraceae bacterium; assembly: GCA_964493365.1. GTDB lineage: Bacteria > Planctomycetota > Phycisphaerae > Tepidisphaerales > Tepidisphaeraceae > CAZBOE01. The sequence goes on from CAZBOE010000253.1 coordinate 2,454, forward strand.
GCGTGGTCGAGGCGGCCGGCGTGTCACCGCTCGATGCCGAGGGCGAGCAGCCGCGTTCGCACGAATCGCCCGACCCTGACCCCGACGCACGGCTCAAGCGGGCGCTGCTGATCGAGCAGGTCCGCGGACCCGACGATGCGATCGTCGAGTTGTTGGCCCTGGCCGAAGCACATCGCGATCACGCCGCGACGCGGTTCGGTCTGGGGAGGTTGCTGATCACGCATCGTCGGGACGACGCGGGCATCGAACATCTCGAGCGGGCGATGGAACTCGACGTCGATACCGTCGAGCCGTCGTGTCATCTGCTCCACGGCCACTTTCGCTCGACCAACCGCCACGAGCGGGCCGAAGAGGTGGTCAAACGATTCGACGCCCACCAGAAGCTGCTCGAGAAAGCGGAAGCCGAAAGGGCGACGCTCGACCTGCGCGATGTGCTGCTGCCCCACGACCTGCCGCCCGAGGAGATTGCGCGGATCGTCGAAGCGCTCTCGCCGATCAAGGGCGTAGTTCGGATCTACCTTGCGTTGAAAAAGACGCGGCTGCTGCCGCAGAAGCCGGCGTATTGCCTGGTGCTCGAGCACCGCCGGTCGTGGTGGGTGCCGGTGTCGGTGGCAAACATCCTCGCGGTGCACAAGAAGGTTGGCGAGGTGCTGACGACGGAGCGGCCGATGAACGTGTGGGTGTTTGACCGCGGGCAAGGGCCCGCCGACGCAAAGCTGCTAAAGCGGTTGTCATCGCAGCCGGGGCTGATGATCTATGACGCCAGTCGCAGCGGCGCAGCCAAACCCAGCGCTGCTAAACCCGGCGCTGCTAGAACCGGCGCTGCCTGACCCGGCCGGGTGTCAGGTGGTCGGCGGCGGAGGGGGGAATGTCTCGCCGTCGGCATCCTTGACGGGCGGGCGGTTGGCGGCGGCCTGAGTCATCGCGACGATTGCGCCGCGCGCTTTTTCGTATTCTTCCTGGGAAAGTTTGCCTTCCGACTTGAGCCGGCGCAGGTCTTCAAGCGTCAGCCCGGGCCCCTGTGGCATGGGCTCGTCCGAACTCATCCATCGGCGTATGGCGATCACCCCGATGAACGCCAACACCACCAGCACGATCAGCACGAGCGACCAGATGAAGATATCCGCCGAATCGGACGCCTGAGCAAGGGTTGAAACAATCTGCACGCGACGATGCTAATTCGCGTCTCGGCCGCTCGTCAACGCTGACTGAGGCAACGGATCAATGTCCAGACGGCTTGTCCAGGCAGCCTGTCCAGGCGGCTCATCTAGACAGCGGCGTGGGCCTGGACCTGTTTCTCGGCGTGGTAGCTGCTGCGGACGAGCGGGCCTGATTCGACATGGCGCAGGCCGCGGGCCTCGCCGCGGGTTTTCCACATCGCAAACTCGTCGGGATGCACCCACCGGTCGACGGGCAGGTGTTTGGGCGTGGGCTGGAGGTATTGCCCCAGCGTGAGGATGTCGCAGTTGATGGCGACGAGGTCGTCGATCACCAGGTCGACTTCATCGACGGTTTCACCGATGCCCAGCATCATGCCGGTCTTGGTGGTGAAGCCCTGGGTCTTGGCGATCTGCAGCAGCTTGAGGCTGCGGTGATACTTCGCCTGCGGGCGAACCACCCGGTACATCCGCGGGACCGACTCGATGTTGTGGTTGAGGATGTCGGGCGACGCGTCGAGCACTTTCTGAAGGGCGTCCCAGTCGCCGCAGAAATCGGGAATCAGGACTTCGATGCTCGTTCCCGGGCTTTGCAGGCGGATCTGGCGGATCGTCTCGGCCCAGACGGCGGCGCCGCCGTCGGGGAGCTCGTCGCGGTTGACGCTGGTGATGACCGCGTGCTTCAGCTGCATCTTGGCGACCGCATCGCCCACACGGGCGGGTTCTTCGAGGTCGAGCTCGGGCGGGCGGCCGGTGGCGATATGGCAGAAGCCGCACGAACGGGTGCAGACGTCGCCCAGGATCATGACCGTGGCGGTGCCGGCCGACCAGCATTCACCGAGGTTGGGACACTTGGCCGACTCGCAGACGGTGTGGAGGCGGTTTTTCTCCACCAGCTTTTTGAGGGCGACATATCCCTCGCCGCCGGGCATCTTCATCTTGAGCCACGAGGGCTTGCGCAGCGTCGAGGCATGAGACGGGGCGGCCAGCACATTGAGTTGAACGGTCATACCGCCCTGATTGTAGCCGCCGGCCGACCGGTGGCGAGGACCGGGTCTTCGGGCGGCGAAGGTTGTCCGCAAGCCCGCACACTGGCCAGCGTTGCGGCGAGCGTTACACTCTGGCCGGCCGCGGCAGATGGTCCGCGGACACGCATGAAACCGCCCGAACCGACTTTGGACACGACACCAGCCCCCCGGCGACACGGGCGGGCGAAGGTGTTGCTGCAGGCGGCGGGCTTGCTCGTGGGGCTGTCGATCCTGGCGTGGGTGGCTCGGCCGCTGATCACCCATGACGACGCGCCGCGGCTCTGGGCGCGGTTTGGTTCGCCCGTCGTGATCGCCACAATTCTCGGGTGCATCGCGGTTTATTCCCTGGCGCTGATCGGCTCGGCCTGGGCGTGGGCGTGGCTGGTCGGCATTTATGGCCCGCGGCCGGGCCTGGTGTCGGCGTTTCGCATCTTCGGGCGGGCGCAGATCGGCAAGTATGTGCCGGGCAGCGTGGTTCATTTCATCGGTCGGCAGATGATGGGCCGGCGGATCGGGCTCACCCACGAGGCGCTGGCGGCCAGCTCGGTGCTGGAGATCGGGCTGCAGATTCTTGTGGCGCTGCTGATCGGGGTGATCGGGCTGGCGACGCACCGGCTCGACGGGCAGGCCGACCAGGGCCCGGGCCTTCATGTGCTCGGGGCGGTGATTGGGGCGGGCTTGGTGGCGCTGCTGTGCATGCCGCTGGGCGACCGGCTGGCCCGGCGGATCCCCCTGTTGCGCAAGCGGATGGAAGTGCTGCCGCCGGTCACGATGCGGACCGCGGTGGGCCTGATTTCGCCGGCCTTTGTGGCCTAT
>CAZBOE010000254.1:0-5392 GCA_964493365.1 uncultured Tepidisphaeraceae bacterium
ATCGTCGCCGCATCAACCGTGATCGACTCGAGCGGTGCGGCATCAAGCAAAGCGCCGTCCAGTTCCGCGGGGAACGGCAGCACCCACCCATAGTTTCCAAGCAGCAGGCCGAGGTCGTCGAAATCGACGGTGCCGTCGTTGTTGGTGTCGGCGCCTGTGCCGGGGGGCACGACGCTGTCGTAGGCGCCGAGCAGCGCGCCCAGGTCGTCGAAATCGACGTCGTCGTCTTTGTCGATGTCGCCCGCGACGAACTCGTCGTCGATGATGGTGAACGACCCGACGGCCATGCCGCCGATGCTGATCGTCACTGTTTCGTTGCGCTCGTCGATGCTGTCGTTACTGACAAACACCCTGACCGATGCGGCACTGCTATTGGCGGGGAAGGACCAGCTCATCAAGCCCGAGAAGGTGGCGGGTGAGTAATCGCTGCCGAGAATAGCGCCATTCGTTGAGCTGACGGTGGCGGTGACGGTGATCGCGACGGGCAGGGGCTCAGAAGTGATGAATGCCGAGGCCATGAACGATCCCTGCGCTTCAAGAACAGCGGAGGGAAAACCGACAGCCACGGTCACATCCCCTGTCTCGTAGGCGCCCATATCTACAATGGCCGAGCCGGCCGCAAGGCCAGTGACGAGCCGCACGTCGATGAAGCGCGACGTGCCGTTGAGATCGGTCGTATAGCCGGCGGTGACTGCGCTGTTGTCGCCAACATCGACGCCGGGCGATGTCGGGACCAGGCGCAGGTCGCCCGGATCGGTCAATGTCGGCGCCCTCCAGAACACCGGCGTCGCGTTGAGATTGCCGACGCCGGGAACCTCGGTGATGGAATAAGTGAATGCCGTCCGGTCCGGGTGAATGAACAGCGAGCCCGGGAGGACCGAGTTAACCGCGGAGGCGAAGCTGTCGTAGGTGCCCGAGATCGGGGACGTGCGCGTTCCGGCGATCGTCGAGTTTCGCAGCGTCAGGATGGCGGCGCTCTTGAGATCGACGCCAAAGCTCGAAGAGTTGGCCGCGATGACCGACCCGACCAGGTCAATACGGCCGCCCACCGCTTCAATCGACGCACTCAAGCCGGGCGACTCCCAGGTAGTACTGGTGCGGGTGATGCGGATCTTGGTTCCGGAGATGGCGCTCGAAAGGGAATAAATGCCGGCGCCCTGGTGACCGGCGCTGTCGTCGATCACCAGGTTGCTCAGGTTGACCGTCGCCCCCGTGGCATAGATCGCTCCTCCCCGCGCCGCGAAAAAGTCTTCACTGCCCGGCACCGGGTTGGCCCGCGATCCGACGATCGATCCTCCCGTGATCGAGAGCGTCGAGTTTTGAACGAAGATCGCGCCGCCGTGCTTGCCATCGACGGTGAAATTGGAGGCGAAGGAGGAGTTGGTGATGGCGACGTTCGCGCCGCTGGTGATGAACATGCCGCCTCCCGCGGCGTCGAACACGGTCGTGCCAAACGCGATAGCGACGCCGTTGCTCAGGAACGCGCAGTTGGTGAAGGTCGGCGAGCCGCCTGAGATGTAAGCGGCGCCGCCGTAGACCGCGCGATTGCCCTGGAATGTCACGTTTCTGAATCGGGCGCTGCTGTTGGTCAGGTGAGCGCCGCCTCCACGTCCGACGACCCCGCTCTGCTGAACATTCTGGTTGAAAGCGCCGGCCAGCGTGACCGACTCGATCAGCGTCCGTGATGACACGTTGGTCAGCACGATCACGGGTGCGAACTGATTGTTTCGCAGCTCGGTCACGCCTGACTTGGTGTCTGGGTTTCCAGCGCCCACGCCGGCAAAGCCGCCGTTGATGTAGACGCCGTCGGGCACGATGAAGCGGGCGTCGGCCGCGGTGCTGCTCGGCCTGTAGGTTCCCTGCCCGACGCGGATCTCGATGCCCGGCGCCTGGCTCAACGCCGACTCGAGCTGGGTAAAGGCGTTGCCCCAGCTCGTGCCGTTGTTCGCGCCGGTGGCGCTGTCGTCGACGTAGACCACGCGCGGCGTGAACTCAAACGCCCCGCGGTCGACAACGGGCGACGAGCCCACCCCGGTCTCGACAGCGAAGGGGCTGTCGCTAAAGCGTGCGGCTCCGGCATAGTCTGTCGTCACGCCCGCCGGCACGCGGGTGTTGTTGCCCGAATCGTGAGCGGGCGAGTTCCATGCCACCCGCAGGCCGGTGTAGTCGTCGTCGCCGGTCCCCCAGAGCCCGTCGGCCCCGCGGATCGATGCGAGCGTGCCGTTGAACAGCGGGTCGATGGCGAGATTGCCGGCTCCGGAGAATCCGCCTTCGACGATGCTATGCTCGACGATGGTCGTGCCGACAACCGACCCGAGCCCGGCGTCGGCGGTGTTGTTCCAGAAGATGCTGTTGTAATACTGCAGCGTCGGCGACCGGCTCAGCGACACGTGGCTCGTGCCGAACTGCGACGTGTTGTAGGCAAACGTCGAGTTGATCACCTGCATCGACGACTGCCTCACCTTGATCGCGCTGCCGGTTGCTGCGGTGTTGCCCAGAAACAGGCTATTGGTGATCGTGCCGCCGGTGCCTTCGTGATAGATGGCGCCGCCCTCGCTGAGGGTCGCGGTGTTGCCCGCGAACACCGCGTTGGTAATCGTCGGCGTCGAGTTGAGCATGGTCAGCGCTGCGCCGCCGGTGGCGGTGTTGCGCAGGAACTTCACGTTCTGCAGCAGCGGGCTGGAGTTGGTGAGATACATCCCCGCTCCGCCGGCGGTTTCGTTGTATCCGTCTGCGATCGTCACCCCGTCGATCACGGTCGAGCTGCTGAGGTTGTTTCCGCTGACGACGCGCCGGCTGTTGTCGGTGGCTACGCCCGCAACCCCGATGTCGCCCGAAAGAATCGACGGGCGGTTGACCGGGTCACGGACCGGCGTGAAGAACGACAGGAAATAGCCCCCGATGATCCGCACGCCCGACTTGAGCGTGACGGTGGCGTCGCGGTTGGTGCTGTCGGGGCGGTAGGTGCCCTCGTAGAGCAAGATATCGTCGCCCGGCTGGGCGATGTTGATCGCATGCTGTAGCGAGGTGAACGGGCTGAAGAAAGAAGAGCCGTCGCCTGCGAAGGGATAGCCGGCCCTGACGTACCATGCCGCCATGAGCAGCCGCTGCTCGAGCGGCTCGATCAGGTGGCCAGACTTTGTCGATGTGGACCGCGCGCCGCGTCGCCTGCCGAACTGCCCGACGAACTCCATCGCTCTGCTCCTCTGTAAGCGGACTGGAGCGTGAGCCTACCCGGCGCCGAAAGTCGGGCAACCAAGTTTGTGTGAAAAGTGAACGGACCGGCTAAAAAGGCGCAGCCCAACGGCTACGACGCCATCGCGAGCCGCAATTTCTTGAGGGCCTCGTGCTCGATCTGGCGCACGCGCTCGCGGGTCAGCCCGATCTGGATGCCGATTTCCTTGAGGGTCATCGGCTCGCCGCCTTCGAGGCCGTAGCGAAGCCGCAGGATCTTGGCCGCCCGTCGGTCGATGTTCTCCAGCAGCTTGGTCATCTGCTTGAGCTCATCGTTGTATCGCACCAGCTCATCGGGGGACGGGGTCGAATGGTCGGCCACCATCTCGTCGATGGTCAGCTCGCCGTCGCTGCTGCCCGACTGGGTGGGGCTGTTGTAGGCCTTGACCGCCTTGCGGATGATCTTGAGTTTCTTGACGCTCAGCCCCATGTGGGTCGAGAGCTCTTCGGTGGTGGGGAGTCGGCCCAGCGTGTCTTCCAGCTCACGCATGGCTACCTTGAGCTTGCTCATCATCTCGACCATGTAGGCCGGGATGTGAATCGGCTGCACGCTGTTGATCAGCGCACGCTTGATGGCCTGCTTGATCCACCACGAGGCGTAGGTGGAGAAGCGGCAGCCGTTTTCGGGGTCAAAGCCTTCGACTGCCTTGAGCAGCCCGATGTTGCCTTCTTCAATGAGGTCGGTCAGGCACATCCCGCGCCCGACGTAGTGTTTTGCGATGTTGACCACCAGGCGGAGATTGGCACGAACCATCCGCTCCCGCGCCTCGGGGTCGTTGTGCTGAATGATCCGCCGGGCAAGCTGTTTTTCCTCGTCGGCGGTCAACAGCCGGGTCTGGTTGATCTGCTTCAGATAAAGCTGAAGTCCTGATTGGACGGAGGTGCTCGACATAGCTCCCGCTGGTGGAGTCCCAGGTCCTTGGCGAATTCACGGCCCGGATTGAGGTGTCGGGTATTGTTCGCCGTGTCCGACTGTTCAAGTCTTAACGTCGGCGTGCAACAACCACATCCACCCAAATCTACGGGTGTCGGGGGCTCACCGGATTTACTTGCCGGTCGGCGGCCCTTTAGGACCTGACACACCCGGCAGACGATCCCGATCGACCCGTCTGTTCTTCAGGGGTATCGGCAGGGCCAAGGCGTGAGTTTGGTGAGTTAAGGCGTTTCGGTCAGTGTGGCGCAAAGAAGCAGGGCGGATCACGTTAAGTGACCCGCCCTGGGGGTTAAACTGGGTTGACTTTAACGGCTGCAATCGCGTTTCGGGCGATCGCGACGTCGTTATGGGGCATCGTCCTAGTGTGCCCGATGCCGCCGCGAAGCCCTTACCGACGCCCGAACTTGAGGTCGCCCAGGCCGGTCGTCTCTTCGCCGCCTTCCAGACCACCACGCAGCCCGCGGCGGTTGGCACGCTCGGCGCGTTCGGTCTCGCGCTTCTCTTCTTCCTGCGCCCACTGGGCCCGCTTGAGCGACAGGCCGATCTTCCGCTCGTCGGAGTCGACTCGGAGGATCTTGACGTCCAGCTCCTGGCCGACCTTGAGCGCCTCCTCGGGCTTCTCGATCTTCTGATCGGAGATTTCCGAGATGTGCAGCAGGCCCTCGAGGCCCGGCTCGAGTTCCACGAACACGCCGAAGTTGGCGATCTTCGTGACGTGGCCCTTGACGACCATGCCCGGGCGGTAGTTCTCGGGGATGACGCTCGTCCAGGGGTCTTCCTGCATCTGCTTCAGACCCAGCGCGATGCGCTGCTTTTCCTGATCGACCGACAGCACCACCGCCTGGACCTGCTCTCCCTTCTTGAGCACTTCCGAGGGGTGCCCGATCTTCTTGGTCCACGACAGGTCAGAGACGTGAAGCAGGCCGTCGATGCCTTCTTCGATCTCGACGAACGCGCCGTAGTTGGCGATGTTGCGCACCACGCCCGCGATGACCGATCCGGGCGGATACTTCTCGGCCACGCGCTCCCACGGGTTCTCCTCGACCTGCTTCATGCCGAGGCTGATTTCCTGCTTGTCCTTGTTGATCTCCAGGACCTTGACGTTGACCTGCTGGCCGACGGTGACCAGTTCCGACGGGTGGTTGACCCGCTTGGTCCACGACATTTCCGAGATGTGCACGAGGCCCTCGACGCCCGGCTCGAGCTTGCAGAACGCGCCGTAGG
>CAZBOE010000255.1:0-3248 GCA_964493365.1 uncultured Tepidisphaeraceae bacterium
ATCGTGACCACATCGCCAAGCTGCTGCTGTCGACGGGGCGAAGCCGCTACGCCGCCAAGGGCAACTACAACCTCACCCGGCTCGACTACCTTCACCGACTGTTTCCCGACGCGCGATTCATCCTGCCGGTGCGCAGCCCGCGCGATCACATCGCCTCGCTGATGAAGCAGCACAAGCTGTTTCTCGCAGCCGCCGCCGCCCATCCGCGGTCGGTCGCCCACCTGGCACGTGTCGGTCATTTCGAGTTCGGACAAGACCGCCGATGCATCCCCGTGCCCGGCAGAGACCGCGTGATCGCCTCGGTGTATGCGCTGTGGCAGGCGGGCGACGAGGTGCGCGGGTGGGCACGCTACTGGTCGGCGGTCTACGGCTGGCTCCTCGATCGCCTGCAAGCCAGCCCGTCGCTGCGCGACGCCTGCATGGTCGTGAGCTATGAAGCGCTGTGCGACCGCCCCGCCCCGACGATCGGCGCGATCCTCCGCCACGCGGCGCTCGACGACACCACATCGGCCGGCGGATCGATCTGCGCGTCGTGGGCCCCGCGGCTCTCCCGCCCCACCTACTACCGCCCCGAGTTCACCGACGCCGACGAGTCGGCCATCCGCGAAGAAACCGGCGACGTCGCCGACCAACTCCGCCACCTTTGCCGCTTCGACGACGCTCACCCCCGCACCGTGGCGCCGGCGCAGACGGTGTGATCTGACCTCTCGTCTCGTGCCAGTCCCGAGCCAGTGCCGTGCCAGTGCCGCATGCTTTGGCTGGCGCGAGCGCGCCGGCATCGACCGCAGATCCCAGCCGGATAAGAAAACCCCCACGACGTGTCGCACGCCGTGGGGGTTGAATGGAGTCGGCCGCCTGATGGATGCGAGCGCGCCTGCCGCTTTACTTGCGGCGGCGGAGCATCGCCCCGACGCCGATCAGCAGCACGCCCAGCGCGCCGGGCTCGGGAACCGACGCGGCTTCGATCGCGTCGATGTCGAGCACGACACGGAACGGCTCGGCTCCGGGAGGCGAGAAGGTCACCGACAGGTTCGCCTCGGCCCAGGCCTTGTCCCACAGGTGGCCGCCCTGGTTGAGGAATCCGAACGCTCCCGAGCTGTCGAGCCAGAAGATCTCGGAGCCGGTCGCGTAGAGGCCGCCCGCGGGGTTGGGCATCTGCTTGATCGAAAACAGGATTTCATCGACCGGGCCCGGGCCGCGGGCGGCGACCGCATCAAACACCCGGCCGTCGCCGATCACGTCCTGCACCATCAGCGCGTCGACGTCGAAATTCTGGTCGATCGGAATGCTCGTCGGCGGGATGCCCAGCAGGCTGGTCACCACGGTCACGATCGCGGCATGGGTGACATAGCCCGTGGAGATGCCCGTCATCACGTCAAAGTGATTGACGCTGAAGCCACCGACTTCACCCGCGGTCGAATAGTGGGTGATGTCGCCCGAGCCGCCGGCCAGCGGAGACGTGGGCAGCTCGCCACCCCAGACCTCGAGGTTGGTCAGCTCGCGGACGGGGATGACCGAATCGATATCGACGCCGCCGTCGGCCCACTCGCCCAGGCCCGACCCGCCGCCGGTGGACATCGCAAACGAGATGTCGGCGCCGCCGCCGATGGTGTGGGCGGCGTCGGTGGTGATGTTGGCCGACCCGGCGCCTTCGACCGAGAACAACAGGTGGCTTTTGTCGGCGCGCAAGGCCCGATACAGCGCGTCACGCACGTTGGCCGTCGCGTCGGCGACAGGCTGCGGCGCGGTCGGCGGGAACGGGAACAGATCGATGCCATCGAGCGTGTCGCCCAGACCATCCCAGGCGAGATTCAACCCGTTGTTGAGCCCGCCCGCGGCCGTGCGCCCGACGCCGTCCATGATCTCCTTGCCGCCCACCTTCGCCGGCGCGGGCAGGAAATCACCCGCCTTGGGCGCCACGGGCGCGATCGGCCCGTAAGCCAGCGCGAACGACGGCACCGCCATCGCAGCGCAGACCGACAGCAGAATAGAACGATGAATCATTGCACTTCCTCCATACGAGATGTGAAACCCGATGCCCTGTGTGAGGAATTGTACAGGAATTGCGCGAGCGTTGCGCTACATTTATCACACAAATGCCGAGTTGACAGGATTAGGCGCAAACATCGACACATCCGAATGTTATGACAGTGCCGGTTGTGACGGCCGCTGGGCTTCAACCTCCGGATGGCCCCCCGGGCCAGGCCGCAGCATCGCCGTCAGCGGCCCCCGCCGCATCTCGACCAACGCGTGGTGCCGTGCGCCCGATCCCCCATCCCCCGCGAAGGGTCGGCCCGATCGGCCCGGCCGATCCCCACAGCCAAACAACGGGCCAATCGACTGGGCCAATCGACTGGGCCAATCGACTGGGTAATCGACCGACCAAGTCGACCAGCCAATCGGCCATCCGATCGGCCGTCCGGCCGATCGATTGACCAGACAGCCGACCGATCACCCCCCGACCCACCAGACTCATCCCCTGGATCAGCCCGCGCCGGGCCGGCTTTGGCGACCCATCGCCTCACCCGTCCCTCACCCGGGCGCGCGGGCACGCCCCATCCCGCTGCATCGAGCCCGGCGGAAAACCGCGCGCGACGGGTCTGATCAATTGCCCCTGCCCGCCGGGCTCTCTATCATCGCCCGTTCGATTGCCCCGAGGAGTTCAAGGAGTCGGTTAGCGTTATGGCGCACATCATTGCTGAGCCCTGCATCGGAACCAAAGACACCAGCTGCGTTGCGGTCTGTCCGGTCGATTGCATTCATCCCACCAAAGACGAGAGCAACTTCGAAGCCGAAGAGATGCTCTTCATCGACCCCGACGTCTGCATCGACTGCGGGCTGTGCGTCGACGAGTGCCCCGTGTCGGCCATCTTCCCCCAGGAAGACCTGCCGGCGCAGTGGGCCGCCTACATCGAGCGAAACACGCAGTACTACAAAAAGTAACTCCCGGCCTTTCGGGGCCAGGGGCACGTTGATCGGCCGCGCGGGGGCGCCACATGAGCCGGCGCGTGGGGCCGCTGCGTCTGGTTCGTCACGATTAGTTCGCCGCGTTTGGGCCGCCACGTTTGGGCCGCGCCTGGTTACGGTGCGGACACCGCGTCGTGCGGCTCGGCGGGCTGGGTGATCGGTTGTGTCGTCGGACCTGTGGTCGGCTGGGTGGTCGGGCGGGTCGTCGCCCGGGCCGCGATCCGCTTCTGACGGGCCTCGTCGGTCTGGTGCACCATCGGCGAGCCGTTGATCAGCGAGTG
>CAZBOE010000255.1:3258-5354 GCA_964493365.1 uncultured Tepidisphaeraceae bacterium
TACACTCTTTCCCTACGCTCTTCCATCTGGGCATAGGCGGTCCTGCCGTCATCGGTGGTGGCCGAGATCGGGCTTGTGCGCGAGACGATCGCGACCACGCGGCCGTATTCGTCCATCACCGGCGCGCCGCTGGAGCCGCCGCCGTATTCCGCGGTGACCGACACGGTCGGCGCGACGCCGCCCGCCCAGGTCGACTCAAACCGCCGCGTGACCATGCCGCTGGTGAAGGTGTAGAAGCGTCGGCCGGGGTGGGCGACGATGTGGACAGTCGAGCCGATCTCCGCCGACTCACCCAGCGGAATCGTCGGCAGGTTGGTGGCGCCGATGCGGATGACCGCAATGTCATCGACGTCGCTGGTGGCGATGATCTCGGTCACCGGATAGAGGTTGCCGTGGATGTCGGCCGCCGCGAGCGTGGCGGCGGGATTCTCTTCGGGATCGACCACGTGATAGTTGGTGATCAGGATGCCGTCGGATCGCACGGCAAACCCGGTCGCCACGTTGAGATGCCAGTTGGGGCAGCGGTCGCACTTGTAGACCCGCCCCACCACAAACACCGCGTCTTTGCTCCGCTGATAGATTTCCCTGGGCGACAGCGGCGTAAGCTCGTCAGCGTTGACCCGCGGCAGCTCGAACACCGTCGGCCCGCGATTGAGCTGCGCCCGCAGCGATTCCATCGGGACGCCGTGGCCTTCATCGACGATCCGCGCCGCCCCGGCGTCGAGCCGACGGACCCGCGCCTGATCGGTCTCGAAAAAGCCCAGATCGCCCGGCGTGGCGGTGGAAGGGGTCAGCGCCGGGGTCGCCGACACGGCAGCCGACATGGCGGCCGGTGCGGCCGAAGCCGATGCGGGTGACACGGTTGATTCGGAAGGCGATGCGCCGCTTCCGGTGACACCGCTTCCCGCTGCGCCGCTCCCCGCTGCGCCGCCTGTCAGTGCGCCGTTCGTCGACGCGCCTGCATCCTGGGCGAGCGCCATCGCCTGGACGCCGCCAAGCAGCCCGACAACAGCACAGGCGATCACACAACGACGTCTCAGAGCAACAGCGATGTTCATCGGCGAGGTCTCCTGCAGCGGCTGGTTCACCGCAGCACTGTAGACCCGCTCGCGCCGACGAAGCGAGCCGGCGACGCGAATTATGTCCCTCGATTTTTCAGCGACTTATCTGATCAGGAAGGTAGGTTGATCAGCCCGATCAGGCGACGAAGGCTGCGCTGCGCGTCTGCCTCAGTCGATCACAATGACCTTGCTCTTGCCGTCTTCGAGCAGGCTGAAGACCTGCCGGATGTCGTCGGCCAGCAGTCGGATGCAACCCAGCGAGGCCTGCTTGCCGATCGAGTCGGGCTCGATCGTGCCGTGGATGCCGTAGGAGGGCTTGCCGACAGCGTCGCCCTCGATGCCTTCGAGCGCGATCCAATACTCGCCCAGCGGGTTTTTCGGGTCGTCGGCGTGGATCACGCCTTCGCCGCGGGGCGAGAAATACGTGGGATTCTTCAGCTTGCCGCCGTCTTTGCACAGCCACGTGCCGGTCGGCGTCGAGCCGTCGCTGCCCAGGCCCACGCGGAAGGTGGTGACATACACCGAGCCCGACCCGCCCGGGGCGCCGAGGTAGATGTCCATGGTGAAGGCCGACTTGCTCACCACCGCGTGGAACGGCCCCTTGATCGTCTTGAGCACCTGCCCGCTGCGGATCGTGCGCGGGCTGACGCCGTTAATCTCGGCGATGAGCTCCCACGGGGTGTCGGTGTTCGACGCCACCCGCATCAGGTTGTCACCCGGCTGGACGGTGTAGCTCGACTGGAACGGGTCGTCGACAAAACGCCGCGGCGAAAACAGCACGGTCTTGTTGACTTCCGACAGCATCGCCTTGGCGTCGGCGATATCGCCCGCGGCCATGCCCGGATCATGCAGGGCGGTGTTGAGCACGGCGCGGGCGCCCAGCAGGTCGCCGGCGGTGATGCGCTCGCGCGCCTCGACCAGCGGGCGTGCCGATGAGATCGGAGACAGGGCCGGCGCGGGCGAACCTGCGCCCTGCGCCGGGGGCTCAGCGCCAACGGGCGACGTCGCCGGCGGCGTGGAGAGGGTCGGCGAGAC
>CAZBOE010000256.1:0-4967 GCA_964493365.1 uncultured Tepidisphaeraceae bacterium
TGGCTGATGACGGCGGCGGCCGTGGGCGCGCTGTCGGCCGCGGGGCAACTGTACATCGGCGCCATGGCGGGGCCGTTGCTGGCCCTGGTGGCCGTGCAGACGGCGCTGGCAGCGGGCCGTCGATTGCAGGAGGCATGACCGATGGCCGGCAGGCGAGTGGCGAGCTAGCGCTTCGACGCCGTGAGCGGGGTGTGCGACGCGTCTTGGTCTCAGGGCATGGGGGCGACCGCGACGTCGGCCGGGCGCTGGGAGATGAAGACACGCCATCCCTCGGGAAAGCTCACGTCGTCGATCTCGCGCCACCCGGCGGCGGTGATGTCATCGAGCGAGACGGTTCGGCGCTCGTCGGCGTTGGTTCCGGCATGAACCTGCTCCCACACCATGACCGTGTCGGCCGGCGCGGCGGCGATGGTGTCGCGGTGCCACTCGACCGCGCGCGAGCCGGTCGGTGAGATGTCCAGCAGGTAGTAGATCAGCGGGTGAGCCGCCATGACGCGCGGGCGGCTGACCAGCACCCCGCTGCTGCGGACCCATGTCGCCACGGCCGATGCCTCGATCCAGTGCGCATCGGAGAGCGGGACGGCGCGCCATCGATGGTTGACCAGCAGGACAATGGCCAGCGACGCGATCGCCAGCGATGTCGCGGGTCGACGCCACCGGGCAAACTCCGCGAGCGTCGTCCACCCGGCCGCGGCCGCCAGGGCCCACATCGGCGCGACGCAGGCGAGATAGCGGACTTCGCCGCTGCTGGCGAGCCGGCCGGTGAAATAGAGCAGGCTGTGCACACCCAGTACGCCCAGCGGCAGCAGCGCCACGGCGAGGCGGGCGAACGACCGTTGATCAAGTATCGCCTTCCAGTGAGCCGGCCGCAGCAGGACGGCCAGCCCGACCAGCAGACCCGGAAACACCACCGGCGACGTGACCGCCGGCAGCAGCGCGACAAAGTGAAACAGCGATCCGCTGCCATAGACGCTTCGGCTCGCGTAAGGCCAGTTCTCGATCAGCCAGCGCGACGGGGGCGGCGAGAAGCCGTGAAGCGCCGACCCCGCGAGGCTCCAGCCGACCACGCCCACGAGCAAGAGCGGCGCGGCGAGCCAGCGCCGCCTGAGCAGAAGATCGATGCCCACAAGGACGATCAGGCCAAAGCCTTCGGGCCTGCCCAGCGGGAGCAGCCCGCACAGCAGCGCCGCCAGCGCGAACCGCCGGGCCAGCCAGGCCCAGAATGTGGCGATGAGCAGCGTGGCAAAGGGAAGCTCGGTGAGCTCGTTGAATGAGTGGAGAAACACCAGCGGCTGGAGCAGCACGAGCAGGCCGGCGAGCGAGGGGTTGCGCCAGCCCATCCGCCGGGCGACACAGACGGTCATCTGCGCGCAGGCAAGGGCGAGCAGGAGCGACGCCACCTGCGTCCCGGCGCGGCCGGCAAAGGCCGCGGGCAGGCAGTAGAAGGCCGTCACCAGCGGTCGACCCCACACGTCGGTCAGCAGATACGGCTCGGCCAGGGCGAACCGGGCGTAGAGATAGTGAGTGATGGCGTCGGATTCGAGGAATCCGTTCGAGATCGACGACGCCACGGCCCACAATACGGTGAAGACCGCCATCGCCCAGTGGAGCAGGCGAGGGTCGTCGAGCCGTTGCTGCTCATCGGTGTTGCCGGCCAAGTCGGCCAGTCTTTCCGGCGGGGGCAAAACATGGGTGTGGGCCGCGGAAGACATGGGGGGATTATGACGGCCGATGCACCCCTGACCAGACACGCCGCACGGAAAGGCGATTTCCGCCAAGGCCAGGGCGACGCGGGCGGCGGTGTGTTGCGGTCCACGCGGTGACGTGTGGCGGCGCGGACTAGCGTACAGCGGCGGGCGTGCACGAGCGGGTTTAGCAAGGCGGGTCTAGCGGGGCGCGTCTAGCATGGCGGGGCCGCACAAAGGCGGGTCTACACCGGCGGGCGCAAACAGGCGGGCGCTTGCTGGCGGTGGTTGACGGTCTGGCGGTGGTTGGCGGTGTGGCAAGGGTGCGGCGGGCTGCGGGCGGTGTGGGCGGATGGGGGGCGTCCTAGAACTTCCTCGCCTCCGCGGTACCATGCCTGTCTGGGAGGCGCTCGACTGCAGACGCCGCGTGGTTGACCTTACGCTGATTGACCGGAAGGCGGCAGGACGAAAGCCGTTGTGATGCCAAGCGATTACCTGATTATCGTTTCACCGCAGGGTCGCAAGCGGGTGGATTTGCCGCAGGGCAAGCCGCTGACGATCGGACGACACCCCGAAAACGGGTTGATCGTGACCGACGACATGGCCAGCCGTTATCACTGCGTGATCGAGCTCTCGGAGGGGACCTGGAGCCTGCGCGATCTCGAATCGCGCAACGGCACCAAGGTCAACGGCAACCCGGTCAAGCAGGCGCTGCTGGTGCCCGGTGACGTCATCTCGATCGGCAAGACCGCGATGAAGCTCTACAGCGGCGATCGCTCGACCGCGCCCGCCGCCGCCAAGCGCACGCGGGCGGTCACCACCACCGAAGATTACGAGGACGAGGAATTCGAGGAAGAGTCGGCGGAGTTTGCCGGTGACAAGCCGGCGGAGCGCAGCCCGCTGCGCCGCGGTGCGGCCTCGGACAACCTCGAAGTCGGCGACGACGAGTTCGAGCAGACCCTGCGAAAGCTCGCCGACTCGCTGCCCGACCGCAGCTTTAGTGACGACGATGTGACGCTGATCAACCGCCGGGGCAACGTGGCCCACGCCGCGAAGCGCGACCAGAAGAAATCCGAAGCCGCGGGCGAGGTCGTCGATTCACTCAAGGTGCTGCTGCTGATCTGCAGCCGACTCAAGGCGACCGACATCCACATCGAGCCCAAAAACGACGTGTGGCTCGTGCGCATCCGGGTCGACGGGACGATGGTCGATGTCGTGCGGCTGACCAAGCCGGTGGGCATCAAGCTGTGCGCGCTGGTCAAGGTGCTCAGCGACATCGACATTCAATACAAGAACATCATCCAGGAAGGGCATTTTTCGTCGAAGGTGCCGGGTCGGCGGATCGACTACCGCGTGAGCTTTGCCCCCAGCGTCTATGGGCAGAAACTGGTCGTCCGCGTGCTCGACACCGCGACCACGCCCATGCAGATCTGGGACCTTCAGCTTCCGGAATGGATGACCCGCGAGATCGAGGCGGCGGGCAAGGCCGAGGCGGGCATGATCCTGGTCTGCGGCCCGACGGGTTCGGGCAAGACCACCTCGCTCTATGCCTCGCTCCGCTCGATCGACACCGGGCAGCGCAACGTCGTGACCATCGAAGACCCGGTGGAAATCCAGCTCGACGGGGTCACGCAGATCCCGGTCGACGACGAACACGGCAACAGCTTCGGCGCGCTGTTGCGCAGCGTCCTGCGGCAGGACCCCGATGCGATCATGGTCGGCGAAATCCGCGACCCCGAGACAGTACGCATCGCCATGCAGGCGGCCATCACCGGACACCTGGTTTTCTCGACCGTTCACGCCCGCGACACGATCAGCACGATCTTCCGCATCCTCGATCTGGGCGTCGAACCCTACATGGTCTCGCAGGGCCTGCATCTCGTGCTGGCGCAGCGCCTGGTGCGGCTGCTGTGCACGTTCTGCAAGAAAGCCCGCAAGCCCACCGACGAAGACCTTCAGCGGCTGGGCCCCGCGGGCGAAAACCTCAAGGCTGTCTACGAGCCCGGCGGCTGCACCCGGTGTCTCGGCACAGGCTACGCCGGCCGGCGCGCGGTCTTCGAACTGCTCTCGACCAACGGCGCGCTTCGCGAGGCCATCCTCAACAAGCCGACGCTCACATCGATCAAGGAAGCGATGAAGGGCACCAAGTTCATGACCCTGCAGGAGTCGGCACACGTCATGGTCGCCAAGGGCATGACCAGCCTCGATGAGGTCGAGCGCGCGGTCGGGGGATAGCCGCTTTCAATCACACAGCCCGTAACGCCGAAGCGCCGCGTGGACGCCGTGGTCGTTGTTCGACGGCGCGGTCCACGTGGCGGCGGCCTTGACCTGGGGGTGGGCGTTATCCATGGCCACGCCGACACCCGCGGCGCGGATCATCTCGATGTCATTCGGCGCGTCGCCGATGGCGAGCGTCTGGCTCATCGCGATGCCGTAGTAGTCGGCCACGCGGCCGAGCGCCGGGCCTTTTCCGCTTTCGGGGTGGGCGAGCTGCAGCAGGTCGGGCTCCTGGCGGATGGTCTGCACGGTCTGGGCGAAGTCGGATCGGGTCAGCCGCTCGGCGTCGTCGATCATGTCGGGCGGCCCGGCGAGCATCAGCTTGCTCACCGCCATTTCGGCGATCACGTCGAGCGGGCCGACGACATCGGGCGCAAAGAGCCGCGCCGTCTGCGTGAGGTAGGCCTCATCGACGCGATCGGTGTACCAGCGGTCGAGGATCTCGGCCGACGCGAGCAACGACGGGTGCATCGCCCGGGCGGCGGCGACGATCCGCAGCGCGTCGATGCCGGCGATGGGGCGGTGATCGACCACCGTCCGGGTCGGCTCATGCCAGATCAGCGCGCCGTTGTAATTGATCTGCAACGTGTCGAGCCGCAGGTGGTGGTAGACCGCCCTGACAGACCGCGGCGGCCGCGCCGAAGCGAGCACGACCTTCACCCCGCGCGCCGGCAGGCAGCACAGGGCGTCGGCCGTCTGGCGGCTCACCTGCCTGGTGTCGTCGAGAAGCGTGCCGTCGAGGTCAATGGCAACGAGTCGGATCTCGGGTTTCACAAGGGGATCATAGTGATAACAACCGGCCGCGGCAGCAGGCACAGGTGAACCGGCGATCGGCCGTCGCGCGCTCAGTTGCATGACCGCTGCCCGCGGGGCGAAAGCTGGTCAATACCCGGGTTCGCCCGCTCCCCTCCCCCTCTTGTGCGCCCGGCGCTATAATCCCGCTCCCTTACCAGAAAGGCGACAGACCAACGTGAGCGAGACGAACTTTGACCTGGTCGTGATCGG
>CAZBOE010000256.1:5006-5331 GCA_964493365.1 uncultured Tepidisphaeraceae bacterium
TGCCGCACAGCTCGGCATGAAAACCGCCTGTGTCGAAAAAGAAGACTACCTCGGCGGCACCTGCCTCAAGTGGGGCTGCATTCCCAGCAAAGCGCTGCTGGATTCTTCCGAGCTGTTTCACCAAGCCAAGCACGCCTTTGCCAAACACGGCATCAAGCTCGCCTCGGAGCCGCAGGTCGATCTGCCGGCCATGATGGCGCGCAAGGAAAGCGTGGTGAACGGCTTGACCCGCGGCGTGGCCGGGCTGTTCCGCAAGAACAAGGTCGAACACCTGCGCGGCACGGGCAAGATCTGGATTGCCCGCGACGACGAGTACGCCGCCGGC
>CAZBOE010000257.1:0-1698 GCA_964493365.1 uncultured Tepidisphaeraceae bacterium
TGCCCCCCAGCTTCTGGATCATCGCCTCGATTTCCGCCCGGCCAAGCTGCTTGAGCGTGCCGGTGACGACGATGCTCTTGCCCTCAAAGGCCCGGGGGCCTTCGGCGGCCGCGACCGTCATCTGCGGGTCGATGCCGGCCGACCTGAGCTGCTCGATAACCTGTCGGCCCGCGTCGCTGTGGAAAAAGTCATAAACGCTTTGGGCGATGACGTCGCCGATCTCGTTGACGCCCGAAAGTTGCTCGACGGTGGCCGCCTCGATCGCGCCGAGGCTGCCGAACTGCTCGGCCAGCACAAACGCCACACGGTTGCCCACGTGGCGGATGCCCAGCCCGGCGAGCAGACGATCGAGCGAGCGGTCGCGGGCCGACGCGATCGAGTCGATCACGTTCTGCGCGCTCTTCTCGGCCATGCGCTCGAGCTTGAGCACGTCATCACGCGTGAGGCGGAAGATGTCGGCAAAGGTCCTGACCAGCCCCGCGTCGACGAGCTGTTCGATGAGCCGCTCGCCCAGCCGCTCGATGTTCATCTGGTTTCGGCCGCAGAACCACTCGATCCGCTGCTTGAGCTGGGCGGGGCAGGCGGGGTTGATGCAGCGGATATAAGGGGTGTCGGCTTCTTTTTCGACAATCGCATTACACGACGGGCACTGCGCCGGCGGCTCGATCGGCGCGGCGTCGGCGGGCCGCGCGTCGATCACCACCTGCACGACATAGGGAATGATCTCGCCCGCCTTCTCGATGACGACCGTGTCGCCCGCGTGGAGACCGAGCCGGCGGATCTGCTCGATGTTGTGCAGGCTGGCCCGCTTCACGGTCGTGCCGGCGACGAACACCGGCTCGAGCTCCGCCACGGGCGTGAGCGTGCCGTTCTTGCCGACCTGCCATGTGCAGCCCAGCAGCCGCGTCTGCACCTGCTCGGCAGGATACTTGTAGGCGATGACCCACTTGGGTGATTTGCTGGTTTCGCCTAGGTCGCGGCGGTGGGAAAAGGCGTTGACCTTCATCACCATGCCGTCGGTCTGGTAAGCCAGCGTGCCGCGGAGCAGCGCAAAAGCCGCGATGTGTTTCACGGCCGCTTCGATGTCGGGCACGAGCGCGGCGTTTTGCGTGGTGGGGATGCCCATCGCGCGCATCCGCTCGACCCACTGCCAGTAGGTGTCGCCCCCGTTCGCGCGGTCGGGCTCGGGCACGATCTGTCCCAGCCCGTGGGCGGCAAACGCCAGCCGCCGCTGCGCGGTGACTTTGGGGTCAAGCTGCTTCAGCGTGCCGGCCGTCGCGTTCCGGGGATTCTGAAACAGCGGCTCGCCCTCCTGCTGCCGGAGCGTGTTGATGCGCTGGAATTCGGCGGTGGGCATATAGACCTCGCCGCGACACTCGAAAACCTCGGGCGCACCGTCGCCGCGAAGCGTGAGCGGGATGCCGGCGATCGTGCGAATGTTGTGGGTGATGTCGTCGCCCCGGCGTCCGTCGCCGCGGGTGGCGCCCAGCACGAGCCGGCCTTTCTCGTATCGCAGGCTCACCGCCACGCCGTCGATCTTGGGCTCGAGCACATATTCCGGGATGCCGCCGTCGAGGCCCTTCTTCACACGCTGGTCAAACGCCCGCAGCTCTTCTTCGTTGTAGGTGTTGTCGATGCTCATCATCCGCACGGCGTGTTCGACCGTCACGAACGAGTCGATGGGCTGGCCGCCCACAC
>CAZBOE010000257.1:1714-2027 GCA_964493365.1 uncultured Tepidisphaeraceae bacterium
GCCAGCTCCGGGTGCTTTGCCTCGAGCTCGATCAGCTCGGCCATCAGGCGGTCGTAATCGCGGTCGCTGATCTGCGGCGACGCCTGCACGTAATAGAGATGGTTATGGCGTTCGAGCTCTTCCCGGAGCTGACGGATGCGGTCGGCGCTGGTGGGCATAGGTGGGCCTTACTTTAGCCGCCGGAGCGGGGCGGCGTCAGCCCGACGGCGGCGAGATGCTCGCGGATCTGCGTGACCGGATCGTGCCGGGCACGGTCCGGCGGCACAGCAATCTGCCGCGCGATCCACCCGCGCTGTTCCGCCGCCGCCACATT
>CAZBOE010000257.1:2037-5283 GCA_964493365.1 uncultured Tepidisphaeraceae bacterium
CAGCCCGCGGCCCTCGCCGCGGCGACGTTCTCGGGCAGGTCGTCGAAGAACACGATCTGGTCGGGCACCACACCCAGCGCCTGCTCGACATGGCGATAGATTGCTCCGTCGGGCTTGCGCAGCCCCAGCAGGTGGCTGGCAAAGCGGTGGCGGAGCGCCCCGAGTTCGTATCGGTGCCCGCGTCGGCCGGCGCCGTGAAACATGATCTGCCAGTGGTGGTCGTTGGTGTTGGAGAGGCAGGCGGTGACCAGGCCCATGGCGTGCACGCCATCGAGCAGTTGCCCCACGCCCGGGTAAGTGCCCGCGAGATAGGCCTCGCTGACGGCCGCGACCTCATCGCCGCTGAGGCCCATGAGCGGCCCGGCCTGCGCCGCGAATCCCGCCAGGTCGATCCTGCCAGTGTCGGCGAGGTGCACGGTCTCGAGCAGGACCGCCTGCCCTTCGGGCGAGAGCGTCGGCGTCGGCCGATCAATGCCCGCCTCGCGGCAAGCATGCTCCCACCCATCACAGATGCGCACGAGCACACGCCCAAGATCAAAACAGACGACGCGAATGGTTGGCATGATGCTCGTTAACGCCGGCCGATGTGACGCCGCTGTGCGCGCCCGACCGCCCGGATCACTGATTGCTGCGGACGCCGCGATACATGCCAAAGCCCCCAAGGCCGCTCACGGTCATGCCGACGGCCAACAGACCCAGCGAACCGAAGATGCCCGAGGGGGCGCGCCCGTGTTCGATGATGTAGCACGACGAGACATCGACGCCCGGGTAAGCCTGCTGCAGCAGTTCCTTCTCTTTGCTGCCCAGAGACTCGACTTCGTTGATCACCATGCCCTGGAGCGTCTCCTGCTCGGTCAACAAAGACAGTTCATGCTCGCCGGACACCTTGGTCGACTTGACCAGCACCTTGAATGAACTGGGCGTCGGGATGGATTCGGGCATCTGCCCGCCATTCTTTCGAATCTGCTCCACCAGCGCCTCGGCAAACTCGCCGTCGGTAGGCACGATCGGAACGTAAACGCACTTCCATGCGTCATTGGTGCGGCTCTTGGTCTCGTAAATCAGCTGATCAGAAAACAGGAAATCGGTGAGGACGATATGGGCGTTCTTGTCGCACCCCGTGGTTTCCAGTTCGGTGCAGGACATCATCGTCGGGGTCGAACTGGCGCTCGAACTCAGGCGCAGCTCGGTCAGCCCCTTGTAAGCCACCAACAGCCCGATCACCACAACCGCGAGCAGAACTCGAAACATAGCCCCTGACCCCCGACCGGACGCAAGGCCGATCGATAAAAGGAAAGCTGATCGTGGGCGGGTGCTTTCGCAGCGAAAAACGCCCCCCAGTTGGAGCGGACTCTACCACGGCCCGACGCCCATTTCATCGGAAATCCGCTTCGTACAAATGCACGCGGCCCGCCCCCGTAAAGGAGGCAGGCCGCGGTCGTTTGTCATGCAAAAAACCGTCCGGCTGGCGGACGATGCGGGTCGGTCGAGCCGTCAGCGTGGGCCGAACGCAGGCCGCAGGGCCCATCGCTCGCCACCGCGCCGGCACAACGCATGCGCCTTACTCAGGCGTGCCCTTGGCCATGTCATACACCCAGGCCTGGATGAGCGGCGTCCAGTTGAGCACTTCATCGCCCTTGAAGAACAGGCCCAGTTCCTTCGCGGCCGCCTCGGGCGAGTCGGAACCGTGAATGAGGTTGAAGCTGTTGGAGACGCCGTAATCGCCCCGGATCGTGCCCGGCTCGGCCTTGGAGCCGAAGGTGGCGCCCATCATCTTGCGGGCGATCGTGATCGCGCCCACGCCGCGCAGCGCCAACACCACCACCGGCGCGCTGGTCATGAACTTGACCAGGCCCTCGTAAAACGGCTTGCCCTTGTGCGGTGCGTAGTGCGTCTCGGCGGTCTGCTGGGGAATCTGCATGAACTTCATCCCCACCACCTGCAGGCCCTTTTTCTCAAACCGCGTGATGATCTCGCCCACCAGGCCGCGTTGAACGGCGTCGGGCTTGAGGATGATGAGGGTCGTTTCCATGGTCGGCTTCTCCGTCCTGCTGTGGTGTTAGAAGGTTTTCATCCCGATGGATACCGGGAATAAGGGGCAGCACTATACACCGCTGCACAGGTCACGCCAACAACCAGGCTGCGGCCGGTTGTCACGCGGGCCCGCCGATGTTGATGCGTCAGGCGTCGTGTGGCGATTTCGGGCGTCGTGTGATGTTGTCGGGCGTCGTCGCCGACGGGTCAGCCCCGGAATGTCTCCAGCAATCCATCGAGCGACGCGACGAGCGAGAGGATGACATACACCACATAGCCCAGCAGCAGCCCCAGCGATTCCCCTCGGCCGGGCCGCCACCGCCCCATCGACATGCCCAGCAGCATCAGCCCCATCACGATGATCAACACCGTCTCGACGCGCCACAGCGTGATCGGAAACGCCATGCCCTCGAATCGGGTGATCGCGCCGATCGCGTTGCCCAGCCCGCCTTCACCCGCCAGCCCGGCCTTGACCGCGGTCGCCCCGATCATGAGCGGCAGCGTGACAAACAGCTGAATCAGCGCGAAGGCCGACACGACGCCCAGCGCGCGGGTCGGGGTCGCGCTGATGCTCAGCGCCATCGAGCGCAACACCACCGCCGCCACCGACGCCGGCCCGATGAGGATCGCGCCGATCAACCCCATCGGCAACGACGGCAGTTCTTCCCGCAAGAGCTGGCTGCGAAGAAGCGCGCCGCCCGTCCACGCGGCCCAAGCGCCGATCAGCGCCAGGACGACACTGGCCACCACCGCCGCAAGCGACCACGCCCGACCCGGCCGAGGTGAAACCGGCGGGTCTGTCGTCAGCAGGCCGTCGGCAGTGGCCGGGGAATCACCGGGCCTCGACAGCCCATCCTCGCCGGCATCCGCAGTGCCCGCAGTCTGCCGGGGCGATGCGTGCTCGGGCTTTGCAGCAAACACCGGCAGCACCGTGACCGCCAGCATCAACAGCACGCCGGCGTCGGTCCACCAGAGCTGCGAGGTCAGCCCGCACATGAACAGGACCATTCCGCCGACCAGCACAAACCCCCACCCTCGACTCGCGTCGTCGGCCACCGGACTGTTTGCGCCCTGGTCGATCGCCGCCGCCGTGCCCACCACCAGCGCAGCCACCACGCCCCCGAGCAGCGCGCCCAGCGCCGCGCTGGGCCGCTCGACCGCCACACCCCACAGCGACACCACCGCCGCGGGAACTGCCAGCGCCGCAGCCTG
>CAZBOE010000258.1:0-5186 GCA_964493365.1 uncultured Tepidisphaeraceae bacterium
CCGCCCGGGCCTCCCCGCGCGCGTTCGTCTGACCCTTCATGGTTCCCCCCTGTTGGATTGCGTTTGTTTCCCGGGTGGTCGGCCGCGCCGCCGCCGTGGGCTTTGGGGCACAGCGCTTTGCGACTTCGTGCCCACGTCTGCCCCTTCATTCCACTGCCGGTTCTTTCCTATAATGGGGCTCTATGGCATCGACGGATGTACTGATCTGTCCGGACTGCGGTGGCGTGATCGGGGCGACGCGGGCGACCGAACACGGCAAGCCCTGCACCTGCTTTTCTCGCAGCAACTCGACGGCCGACACGGTCGATGAGCCCGAGCTGCAAGTGGATTACGGCGCCGGCTCCGAGCGCGGCGGGCCGGAGAAGCGGTGTTGCCAGTGCGGGAAAGACGTCCGCGGCCACACGCGGTTTAAGGACTCGCTGGGCTACTGGTGCAAAGATTGTCACAAGGCAGACAAAAAGCGGTCGACCGCCACCGAAACCCGCTGCCCCGACTGCGGGCGAATGAAGCCGATCGACAAGATGCAGCTGGTTAAGGACCAGTACGTCTGCCAGACCTGCGCCAAAGTGCGGGCGGCCGAGGCGAAGAAGGTCATGGAGAAGATGGCGATCGAGCACATCCGCCGGAAACACGAAACGCGCGGGCTCAAGATGATGCTGATCATTGCGGGTGTGCTGGTGGCGGTGTTGATCGCCGGGTGGCTGTTGAGATAGGCGTGGTGTCACGGGCCAGTGTGGTCGCGGCATCGGCCGAATGGGGCGGCAGGGGCTTGCATCGGACGCGGGCACGTCACGCGGCGGACCAGACGCCGAAGTCGCAGCGAATCACGTGATCGGGCTTCAGCGCGGTGGCGATGTCGTCGTGGCTTGTGGCCAGGAGAGCGGCGTGCGGCGAGCCGTCGATGAGCTTGCGCAGGCGGTGGGCCACCACGCAGGCGGTCACCCGGTCGAGCACCGCGGCAAACTCATCGGCGATGATCAGGTGAGGCCGGCGGGCCCGCTCGAGCCTGTCGGCGGCGAGGGCGAGACGAAACCGCCACTGCTGACCGGCCGACAGCGAGCGCGGGGGCAGCAGATAGATGGCCGCCTCGGCCAGCCCGAATCGGCCGAGAAGGCATAGCGTGTCTTCGACCGAACGGTGGGGGAAGCAGTCGATCACCGTATCGCGCGGCGGACGACGGCGCGGCAGCCGCATCGCACCCAGATCGAACACCCTCAACGACGGATCGGCGCGACAGGCGTGCAGCCGCATCGCCCGAAGCAGGGTCGATTTCCCGGCGCCGCTGGGCCCGGTCAGAAGAACGATGGTCGCCGATTTGAGCTCAGGCAGCGCTGCTGCGCCAGTCGGTGCGGGGGTTGGCGCCGCCGAGCGTGGCATCGCCGAGACGGTTGATGTCGAGCTTGGTGCTGTCGGGCTTGGTGGTGGCGATGTGGGCGGTGGCGATGTGGGCGGTGGCATGGCCGCCGGCGCAGCACGCGTCAGTCCGAACCGCCTGGCGACTTCGGCGGCGCGGGGCGAGAGGGCGCGACCTGCGTCGAGCTGCTTGTGGGCGAAGTTCGTCTGCAGGCCGGCGGCGAGGCGGGTGGATGCTTGTGAAGTGCGGCAGGTGATGGTCGCGGGTTTCGGTGCGTTGCGTTTCGTCGAGAGATGCGGTGTGGACATGAGTAGCCCCTGTGTGAAATAGCGCCGCCCTGTGGGAAGACGACGCGGCGGGTGATGGACGGATGTCTGCGGCCATGAGTGCGAGGCTCATGCGTGAAGCTCGGGTTTGCGGCGCCGTTTGGCGCGGCGGTGGGTTGCGAATGGTCGACGCGGGCGAGACGCCCGCGCCACGTTGGGGGGATGTTGGCCGACCGGGTGAGGGCGGGCTGCCGCGCGGCTTGGCGGCGTTGCTGCGCCATTGGCTTTGGGACGCCCTTGGCTTCGGGGCGCCCTTGGCTTTGGGGTACCGGTGACCTTGGGGCGGCGGCGACCTTGCGGCGCAGGTGGCCTTGGGGCGCCCTTGGCTTTGGGGCGCCGATGACCTTGGCGCGCCGGTCGGGTTGGGTCAGGCCCTGGGCATCAGCTTCGCCCAGGTCTTGATGAAGTCGGTGATCTTGCGCACCTCGGCGGTGGTGAGGGTGTGTCGTGAGGCGATGCGGGTTTGCGGGTCGCCGTGGAGGAAATACTCGATGCCCACCTGGCGGTATTGCGCCGGCAGCGAGCAGCCGGGCTCGGTCAGGGCGATGACGATCGGGTTGTAGAGCCGCTGGGCGATCCGCCGGATGCGTCGGCACATCGTGCCGGCGTGGCACCCGGCAATCCGCGCGAGCTGACGACGGGTCACGCGGCCGGTCACCACCGCCTCGATGATCAGCCGCTGCTGGTCGGGCAGGAAGACGGCGCGGCGCAGCAACGCCTGCTGTCGCGCCTCGATCGACGCCGCGGCGGCGAGACGGTTGTCGCCGGCGGCGGGCTCATAAATCAATCGCATGCGTCACTCCTTGATGAACGATGGGTCACCCTCGGATGGCGGACGGCTGAAGACACACGGCTCACGGCTAACAACCCACGCCGTGTCACCCCGGCACCCGCCCGCGGGTTTAGCGATCATTAAACACGCCCGCCCATTGTAGCGGGCTGGAGAGAGAAATGTAAGGTATTTGTTCGGTATTTTTCGGCAGGGTTCCCCCCCCGGACGGAGCGCCCCGAGCCACGAATCGGTGAACTTGATCGCACTCCCGGGCGTAGCAGGCGGGCCAGTCCAAGTCGGCGGCATCACGCGCACCTAGGATTTGCAAGCATTTGCCTCAGCTCAAGTTGCGAGCTGAGCAGGCGGGAGCGGTCTCAGCACAAGGACGAGGTCTGTGGGGCGCAAAGACAGGATATCGGTCGGGCGGTGGGTCGTGGCGCTGGGTGGACTGGCGCTGGCGATCTCGGTGCGCCTGCTGCTCGACCCGGTCCTCAAAGGCCAGACGGGCCTGATGCTCTTTGTACCCCCGGTGGCGCTGGCGTGCATGATCGGCGGGCTTTGGCCGGGCCTGACGGTGACGCTGCTGAGCGCGCTGGTGGGCAAGATGCTGTTCGTCCAGCCCCGGCTCTCGCTGGCCCTGGAAAACCGCGAAGACGGTTATCTCCTGGCGGTGTTCGTGCTCAGCGGCGGGCTGATCAGCGTGCTCAGCGCGTTCCTCGACTGGTCGCGGTTGCGCGAGGCCGACTCGCGGCGGGCGCTTCTGGAGAGCGAGGCGCGGACGCGGCAGATCGCCGACACCATCACGCAGGTGTTCTGGATGAGGGACCTGCAGTCGCGCAGGGTGCTGTTTGTTAACAAGGCGTTCGAGCGGCTTTGGGGGCGCAGCTGTGCCGAGTTGCTCTCTGACGGCGACGCCTGGCTCGAGGGCATCCACCAGGATGACCGCGCGATGGCGAGGGCGGCGCAGCAGCGCCTGCTGGACGGCGAGACCTTCGACCAGACCTATCGCGTCGTGGGCGGCCCGCTGGGAGAGCGCTGGGTGCGGGACCGCGCATTCATCGTCGCCCCGGATGATCCCTCGAGCGGCGGCGACGGGCGGCAGATCGCGGTGGGAATGGCCGAGGACGTGACCGAAGCGCGGGCGGCGCAGTCGGCGCTTCGGCTGAGCGAGCAGCGGTTCCGGTCGCTGATCGAGGCGACGGCGACGATCGTCTGGCGCACACCGGCGTCGGGCGAGATGGAGGCAGACCAGTCGCAGTGGCTG
This sequence comes from uncultured Tepidisphaeraceae bacterium, assembly GCA_964493365.1. Lineage (GTDB taxonomy): Bacteria > Planctomycetota > Phycisphaerae > Tepidisphaerales > Tepidisphaeraceae > CAZBOE01. The sequence goes on from CAZBOE010000258.1 coordinate 3,717, forward strand.
AGTTTTTCGGGTCAGTCGGACGAGGAGGCCCGCGGGTGGGGATGGGCGCAGGCGGTGCACCCCGACGACCGCGAGCGGGTCGCATCGGCATGGAGCCGGGCGGTTGCGCAGCGGACGATGTTTGAGACCGAGGCGCGGTATCGCCGGGCCGACGGGGTCTATCGAACGATGCTGGTCCGCGCCGTGCCGATCTTCAACGACGACGGCACGCTCCGCGAGTGGGTGGGCGTGCACAATGACGTGACGGCACGGGTGCAGGCGCAGGAGACGCTGCTGCTCCGCGAGCGCGGGCTGCGCCTGCTGAGCGAAACGGCGACGGCGCTGCTGGCCGAGGAAAGGCCCTCAATGCGGCTGGGCGAGCTGATCACCAAGGTGGGCGAGCCGCTGGGAATGGAGATTTATTTCAGCTACCTGTTGGCCGACGACGGCCAATCGCTCAGGCTGATCGCGGCGGGCGGTGTGGACGACGGCGTCCGCGAGTCGGCGAACGTGATCGAGATCGGGTCGGCGGTCTGCGGCTATGCCGCGTCGCGCGGCGAGGCGGTGGTGGTCGAGCACGTGCAGGACCGCAGCGACACGACGACGGCGCTGATCCGTTCGATGGGGGTGAGGTCGTATGTATGCCACCCGCTCCTCTCGTCGGGCCGCGTGATCGGGACGATCTCGCTGGGCTCTCGGCACCGCGACACGATCGCGGCGGAAGACCTTCACATCCTGCGGGCGCTGTGCGATCAGATCGCGCTGGCGCTGGAGCGCGAGCGGCTGGGCGTCGAAGTGGCGCGGGCGGCGCGCGAGGCCCGCGACGCCAACGCGGCCAAGGACCATTTCCTGGCGGTGCTCAGCCACGAACTGCGGACGCCGCTCAACCCGGTGCTCATGACGGTCGCCTCGATGGCGGGTGACCAATCGCTGCCGCAGTCGGCGCGGGACGAGCTGGAGATGGTCCGCCGAAACGTCGAGCTCGAGGCGCGGCTCATCGACGATCTGCTCGATCTGACGCGCATCGCCCGGGGCAAGCTCGAGCTGCAGCTTGAGTGGACGGACGTGCACGATCTGATCCGCCGCGCGATCGAGACCTGCTGCCGCAGCGATCTCAACGGCAAGAAGATCTGCCTGGAGATTCGCCCGCAGGCGACGCGGTCGATGGTATGGGTCGATTCGGCGCGGCTGCAGCAGGTGCTGTGGAACCTGACGCGCAACGCGGTCAAGTTCACCCCCTGGGGCGGCACGATCACCGTCACGACGCGCGACATCGGTCAGGACGGCAGCACGACCGGCGGGTTGGAGATCGAGGTGGCCGACACGGGCATGGGGATCGAGCCCGGGCGGCTGCCGCGCATCTTCGACGCCTTCGAACAGGGCGGCCGCGAGGTCACCCGGCGTTACGGCGGGCTGGGCCTGGGGCTGGCGATCGCCAAGGCGATCGTCGATGCCCACGGCGGCACCGTCACGGCGCACAGCGACGGTCCC
>CAZBOE010000259.1:0-5146 GCA_964493365.1 uncultured Tepidisphaeraceae bacterium
CATGTCGCGGGGCTCGACGAGGTCAAGGAAGAGATCCGCCTCAAGATGATCTACCCCCTCGCCCACCCCGAGCTCGCGCAGCGATTCGACATCCGCGCCGGAGGCGGCGTGCTGCTCTATGGCCCGCCCGGCACGGGCAAGACCCTGCTCGCCAAGGCCACCGCGGGCGAGCTCGACGCGACGTTTTTCGTGGTTTCAGCCGCCGACATGCTCAGCAAGTGGGTCGGGCAGGCCGAGCAGAACGTGAAGAAGCTGTTCGACGCCGCGTCGGCCGAGAGCCGGGCGGTTATCTTCATCGACGAGATCGAGGCGCTCGTGCCCGCCCGGCGCGACGACAGCGGCTCGGGCGTGATGCAGCGGGTGGTGCCGCAGATCCTTCAGGGCATGGAGGGCTTTGCCAAAAACAAATCGTCGGCCATCCTCTTCATGGGCGCCACCAACGTCCCCTGGCAGCTCGACCCCGCGGTGCTCCGGCCCGGGCGATTCGACGAGAAGATCTACATTCCCCTGCCCGATCTGCCCGCCCGCAGAAAGATGCTCGAGCTCTATCTTGAGCATCGCCCGCTCTCGCCCGACATCGACCTTGACCAACTGGCCCGCCGGCTCGAGGGTTACAGCGGTGCCGACATCCGCTATTTCTGCGACCGCGCCGCGGTCATCCCGTTTCTCCGCACCGTCGCCGGGCAACCCGAAACCCCCATCGACACCGATTCAATCGACGCCGCCATGGCCGACGTCAAACCCTCGGTCAATCCCGAAACGCTCAGCCGTTTTGCCGCGTGGGCGGCCACCTTGTGACTGACCGATCGCGAGTCGGTGGTTACTGATACAGCGCCCCAAACCGCTCGTTGACCCTGGCGACCAGGTCTTTGACGCGTTGCGATTCGGCGCGGGGGCACATCATGGTCACGTCGCGCGTATGCACGATGACCATGTCGCTCACGCCCACCACGGAGATGAGGTGGTCGGGGTCGTCGGTGATGATGATGTTGTCGTCGCTGTCGACCAGCACGACCCGCCCGCCCGAGACGGCATTGTTGTGTTCGTCGGCCTTGAGCGTTTCGGCCAGCGCGGGCCATGAGCCGACGTCCAGCCACTGCACGGGCATCTCCACCACCACCACCTGCCCGCGGCTCTTGCCCTGGCTGGCCGGCTCCATCACGGCATAGTCGATGCTGATCTTGGGCAGCGAGGGAAACAGTCGTGCGAGCGTCGATTGCTGGTTCGGTGTGTTCCAGTCGGCGCCGATCTGTCGGAGCATCGCCGCGTTTTCCGGGAGCAGCGCGCCCAGTTCGTCGAGGATCGTCGAACACCGCCAGACGAACATGCCGCTGTTCCAGTAATACCGCCCGGATTCGACGTAACGGTCGGCCGTGCTCTTGTCGGGTTTTTCCTTAAATGCGATCACGCGATAGGCGGCCGGCTGGGTGTCGATCGGCAGCTTGTCGCCCCGCTGCACATAGCCCAGACCCGTGTGTCCGTAGGTGGGCACGATCCCGAACGTGACCAGCGACCGCGCCTCGCGCTCGACCACGGCAAAGCCGGCGCGAATGGCGGCGGCAAAGCTGTCGATCGGCTCGATCACATGGTCGGCCGACACAAACGCGGCCACCGCGGCCGGGTCGCGCTGGTGGAGCACGGTTGCGGCAAAGCCGATCGCGTTGGCGGTGTCGCGGCCGGTGGGCTCGCCGAGGATCTGTTCATTGCCCAGCTCGGGCAGCGCCTCGCGCACACCGGCCCGGTGTCCTTCGCCCGTGCAGACCATGATGCGATCGGCCGGCAGCACGGCACGAAGCCGCTCGTAAGCCAGCCGCAGAAGCGACTTGCCCCCGATCACGTTGAGCAACTGCTTGGGCTTCTGCCCGCGCGACATCGGCCACAGCCGTGTGCCCGAGCCGCCCGCCATGATGACACCGTATTGCCCTTGCATTGCCACCTCTTGCTGCCGTGGAAAGTCTGCCGTCATTCCGCCCATCCGCCTACCCGCAAATCACACGGAAACCCGCCGGCCTTGCCGGTCAGGCCGGCTTCGCCTGCCCGTGCCGCCTGCGGTGCGGGGGGAGTATATCAACCATGCGGCTGTCGGACTTCATCGGCAGATTGGGGTGGTTTCAAGAGTGGTGAAGGCCGTGGCACAGCCCGGTCTGGCAGCGCTAGACTTGTCCATGGCCCTTCAATGCAACATCGATCGCCGGGGTCGGCTCGCCCGCGGCGTCGCCGGTGGCGTCAGCCTCGTCGGAGCGGCGGCCGCGGCGCTGCTGTGGGCGTGGCCGGCACAATCGACGGCGGGGTGGATAATCGTCGGACTGCTGACGCTGCTGGCGGGCATCGGGCTGTTTCAGGCGTCGGTCGGGTGGTGCGCCGCGCGGGCGATGGGAATGAAGACCCCGCTATAGATCGGTGCAAACCGGCCTTCGCCCCGGGGGCTCTTCCGCTGCTCACATGGCCACACGCCGCAAGCCAACCTCGCCCAGGGTGACAACGCAACCGGCGAGCGCCGCCGCCGGGTCATCGAGCTCCGGGGTGACGGTCTGGCTGTTTGAGGACCAGCTATCGCCCACAGTGTCGGCGCTCGCGGCCGCGCCTGTTGACGCGCCAGTCCTGATGGTCGAGAGCGACAAGGCGCTGCGCGCCTGGCCTTTCCACAAGAAGCGGCTCGTGTTTCTGCTCTCGTCGATGCGGCACTTCGCAGACGAATTGCGTGCCGCCGGGCGAACGGTGGCCTATTACCCGCTCAAGCCCCGGGGCTATCGCGATTCCGTCTCGGCCCTGATCGATCACCTCCGCGCCACCGGATCGCGGGATGTGTTTTACGCCCGCCCCAGCGAGCATCACACCCAGGCCTGGATCGATACGCTGCCCCAGACTCTGGCGGCCCGGGGGCTGCCGGGCGTTTCGTTTCACGCCCACGACAACAACCTCTTCCTCACCGACCGCGCCGCTTTCGCGCGATGGGCCGCCGGGCGGAAGAACCCGATCATGGAGTTCTTCTACCGGCAGATGCGCGCGACTCACCGCGTGCTCATGCAGGGCGACGCCCCCGTCGGCGGGCAGTGGAACCTCGACAAGCTCAACCGCAAGGCCGCGCCCCAAGGCCTGTTGATGCCCGCCATTCCCGCCTTCGAGCCCGATGACATCACGCGGGCGGTGATGGCCGAAGTCGACCGCCGATTCCCCGATCACCCGGGCTCGACCGCGGGGTTTGATCTGCCCGTCACGCGTGCGGGCGCCGAAGCCGCGCGCGATGATTTCATCCGCGCCCGCCTGCCGCTGTTCGGCGATTACGAAGACGCCATGCTGCAGGGCCAGCCCCACCTGTTTCATTCGGTCCTCTCGCCGCTGATCAACGTCGGGTTGCTCGAACCGATGGCGACAATCCGCCTGGCGGAGAAGTCGTTCTACGACGGCCACGCCCCACTCAACGCGGTCGAGGGGTTTGTCCGCCAGATTCTGGGGTGGCGCGAGTATGTCTATGGGATCTACCACACCTTCATGCCCGAATACCGCGACCGAAACTCGCGCGGCGCGACGCGCTCGCTCCCGCAGTTTTTCTGGTCGGGCGACACCGACATGAACTGTCTGCGCCAATGCGTCGGCGGGGTCGTCGAGCGGGCCTACTCACACCACATCCAGCGGCTGATGATCATCTGCAATTTCGCCACGCTGGCCGGCCTTTCGCCGCAGGCGGTCAACGACTGGTTTTATGCGATGTACGCCGACGCGCACGACTGGGTCGTCACCCCCAACGTCGTCGGCATGGGCATGGCCTCCGACGGCGGCACCATGGCCACCAAGCCCTATGTCTCGTCCGCCGCCTACATCAACCGCATGAGCGACTACTGCCAGTCGTGTCGCTACAACCCCAAAACCCGCACCGGCGACGACGCCTGCCCGTTCAACTTCCTCTTCTGGACTTTCCTTCACGACCACGCCGCCGCCTATGCGAGCAATCCGCGGATGACGATGATGCTCAAAAATGCGTCGCGAATCTCGCCCGCCGAAATAAAAGAAATGCTGCGCCGTCGCGACGCGTTCCTGCAGTCGGAGCCGATGGCGGCGTATTGAGCGTGTTGACGATTACCGAACTACACGCAGTTCCCCAGGAAGAACACGAGCGCACAAGTGCATAGAACACGCTGAACCAGCATGCCGCCCGCAGCGTCGCTGCGTGACGCTCGCCGCCCTTCGTGTCCGCCGTTTCGCCCGCGGCCTTGAAATCTCCACCTCCCGCGTTGACCATGCCCGCCAGACCGTTCACCCAGGGAGGCACATGGCTCGCTACTCGATCTCCGAATTTGTTAACAAGACTGCCCAGCAGGATCGCGGGCAGGGGCTCTTCGAGCTCGAGTCTGACCGCCTGCTCGAGATCAACCTTCAGAACACCGTCTGGACCAAGACCGGCTCGATGGTCGCCTATCGCGGCAACGTCAAGTTCGAGCGCGAAGGCGTCTTCGAACAGGGCCTGGGCAACTTCCTCAAGAAAGCCGTCTCAGGTGAAGGCGCACGCCTCACCAAGGCCACCGGCCAGGGCAAGGTCTATCTCGCCGACCAAGGGAAAAAGGTCACCATTCTCGGGCTGGCCAACGAAGCCATCTGCGTCAACGGCAATGACGTTCTCGCCTTTGAGTCGTCGCTCAGGTTTGATCTGAAGATGCTGCGAAGAGTGGCCGCCATGCTCTCCGGCGGGCTGTTCAACATTCGCCTCGAAGGCTCGGGCCTGTGCGCCATCACCACCCACTACGACCCGCTGACCCTCCGCGTCACCCCCGACAACCCCGTCGCCACCGACCCCAACGCCACCATCGCCTGGTCGGGCAACCTCACGCCCGAGTTCAAGACCGACGTTTCGTTCAAGACCTTCATCGGCCGCGGCTCGGGAGAGTCGCTCCAGATGCTCTTCCGCGGCGAAGGGTTTGTCGTCGTCCAGCCGTACGAAGAGGTCTATTTTCAGCAATCGGGGGGTTGATCGGCATCGGCCGTGCGCCCGCTCCGCCAGCCGCCTCCGGCCCATCGCGGGGGCTTCGCGTCAAGACACACAGTTCACTCGGCAGCCCTCCCGCGGCCGCGCGGGGCGCTCGCGGCTCGCCGTCCGTCGAGAGCGGTCGGTGCTCGTCGCTGCCCGGCCGGGCGCGATGCAGACCCGTCG
>CAZBOE010000260.1:0-5142 GCA_964493365.1 uncultured Tepidisphaeraceae bacterium
GATCCACCGCGTGAAGCACCGGGCGCCCCACCGGCCGACCGTCCACGACGCCGGCGGTCTTCGGCCGCGTCAGCCATCGGGTCGCGCCGAGGCACGATGTAGTTGCCATCCCAGTTGGGCTCGAGCAGACGGATTCGCTTTTCCAGCGGCGGATGCGTCGCAAAAAAGCCGAAGATCGCCGGCAACAGATTGACCGGCCCGAACATCATGTGGGCGGTCTCGGTGGCGTGTGCGGTCTTCATGCTCGACCCCATCGCCACGCCGCCGATCTTCTTGAGCGCCCGGGCGAGACCGCCCGGGTTGCGCGTGAACTGCACGGCCGCCGCGTCGGCCAGGTATTCCCGCTGCCGTGAAATCGCGCTCTGAATCACCCGCCCGCACAGCACCCCGATATAGCCGATGATCAGCAGCGCCACGCCCAGCAGTAGCGTCACCGCCACACCCCCGCCCTTGTTGCCGCGAGACGACGCCGACCTCGAGGAACGCACCGAGAGCGAGCTGCGCAACAGGATCTGACCGATCAGCGCCAGCGCCATGATGCCATGCAGCAGCGCGATCAGGCGCACGTTGATGGTCATGTCGCGGTAGAGAATGTGGCTGTATTCGTGGGCGATCACGCCCTGCAGTTCGTCACGATCGAGATGATCCAGCAGCCCGCGGGTAACGGCGATCACCGCGTCGTCGCGGCTGTAGCCCGCGGCAAACGCGTTAAGCCCCGGCTCGTCTTCCATCACATACACACTCGGCACCGCCACGCCCGACGCGATCGACATCTCCTCGACGATGTTCATCAGCATCGCCTCGCGCGGCGTGCGCGCGCTCTCCTGGGGCGGCACCGCCCTGCCCCCCATCAACTGTGCGACGGCATGGCCGCCCTGCCCGAGCTGCGCAAACTTGTAGAGCGCGCCGACGAGGATCACGCCGATCGTGCCGAGGCTGGTCCACAGCGGCACCTCGGGATGGCGAGTCCAAAGCTCGATCAGGTTGGCGTCGCCCTGCGGGCGCGGTGCGGTCGGGGCGGTGTTCTGCAGGCTCTGATACTCGTTGCGGAACGTGTACGCGCGGGTGCCCACCACGCCGATCGCCACGACCAGGTTGATCGCGATCACGATCACCACCACCGCGGCGGCAAACATCAAAATGAGCCGCCCGGTCTGCCGGCGGGCCTGATCCTGTCTCTCGAAGAAGTCCATTGCCCCCGCAAGCCTACCCGAATCACGCCCGTGCGCCCCAGAGGTTGCCGCCTCGCGCCCGACCAACGCCAAAAGGCCGCCGCCCGCGAACGACAGGCGTCGGGCGCGGGCGGCGGGCAATGGGTCATGGTTGTTCGGGCTTCACTGCCGACGCCGGCGCGCCAGCACAAACGCACCGGCCGGCACGACAAATCCCATCATGCCGGGCTCGGGCACTTCAAACCCGGAGTCGGGGAAGATTCCGTTGTTGATGTCGTCGAAGATCCCGAAGAGCTCGGCCGACGTGTAGGTAAAGGTCGAGCCCTCCGGCACGAAGATCGCCATGTCGATGTCACCGGTCAGCGCGTCGACGGCGAGTCCGCCGGAGTAGTCGGCGCCGCCTACCGGCAGGTAGGGCAGGAGCCAGTCACCGTCGCCCGGCAGCACGGGGTTGGGGTCGGGGATGAAGACCGCATTGGCCAGGTCGAAGTCGCCCTCGCCCGGCGCATCGCCTCCGCCGCCCAGCGCAAAGACACCGCCCAGGAAGGCGTTCCCGTTGAGGGCGGCGACCGCCCGCGCCAGCGCGTCATTGGCGTTGCCGATCGCGGCGCCGAGGATGTTCGTGCCGATCAGGCCATAGAAGTTGCCGCCAGCGCCGCCGACTTCGGTGGCCACGGTGTTGCCGTTGACCTGCGACTCGGTGGCGGTCACAAACATGACGCCCGGGGTCGACCAGATGCCGCCGAGGGTGGGGTTGGCCAGCACAGCGCCGGGGCTGGGCGGCGACACGTTGAAGCTCGATGTCCACTTCTTGTATCGGCCGTTGACGACGCCCACACCCGGCACCGCAATCTGGGTGGGTGCTCCGGGAATGATGTCATAGCCGTGGGGCACCCAGGCATTGATGCCAAAGCCCCGGCCGCCGCCGGGGTCGCCGAAGCCGTCGGCGACCTGCTGATCGACAAACCCGGTCCACGGGTCGGAGACGATCACGCCGGTCACCTTGTAATCCGTGTTGGGCGAGGGGGCGACGTCGGTGGTGACGCCGTTGACCACGACCGAGTGAGAACCGCTGCCGACGGCCGCCTGGGCCGCGACACCGGTGAGGGCGAGCGAGTTGGCGATCGACTTGGTCGCCAGCGCCGCGCCGGCGATGTTCGGGGCATAGTTCCAGCCGGTGTAGCCGTGGCTGCCCTCGGGCGAACCCGCGCCCTGAAAACCCGGGGTGTCGAGCAGCGACAACGCGGTGAGAATGCTCAGGGTGTCGCCGCCCGTGCCGTAAGGCAGGCGGGGGTTGAGGTAGGTGCGGGTCACCCCGTTGTTGGTGACGGTGCCCGTGCCGTGGGCGAGGTTGTAGAGATAAGCCTGCGGGTTGGAGGTCACGACCTGCCCGAAGGGCGAAGGGCCGAAGGTCGGCTGAAGGCGGATGCCGTTGGCCGGCACGCCCGGGCCATTTGGCGCGTCGAGCATGAGGTCGACCAGGCCGTTGTTGTCGCGGACCGCGGGCGACGAGAGGATCATCTCCACCGAAGCCGAGGCGCACCAGTTGTTGAAGCGCTGGTAGCTGTAGTCGATATCGACGTGGGTGGTGACGATCGCCCACGCGGGTGCGGCGGCCGACCAGAGCGCAACGAGGGCCGCGCCCGGAACAAATGGCTTTTGCATTTTCTTTCTCCTTGAGTTACCCAGCCCGTCTGCCCTGCCGGTCGATCGACCGTGACGGTTCCCCCGCAGCATAATCTGCAACTTATTGCCCAATCAACAGAAAACCGGCCGCGGCTTGTAAGCCACGGCCGGCGAATTGGTTAACGATCGAAGGCGGCGTCAGCGATCAGGCGACGCCCTTCTTCTTGACGGGCCCCGCGATAAACGGGCGAACCTTCTCGACAACCGCGTCGAAGGCTGCCGGCTCGGCGATGGCGAGTTCGGACAGCATCTTGCGGTTGAGCTCGAGACCCGCCGCTTCGCACGCGGGCACGAACCGGCTGTACTGAATGCCGCGCATCTTCAGGGCGGCATTGAGGCGGGTGATCCAGAGCTGACGGAAATGCCGCTTCTTCTGCCGGCGGTCGCGATAGGCGTAGACGCCGGCCTTGCGGGTGAATTCGATGGCAAGCCGGTAGAGCGTGCCCGGACCGGCCCGGAAGCCGGAGGCCGCCTTGAGTGTACGTTTGCGCTTGCGGCTGTGAACGACGCCGCCACGAGTGCGAGGCATGGGAGACTCCTGTCTATTCTGCGACCGCCCCGCCGCCCGAGGCGACGTGGGGGCCTATGTATCCGGACCAGAGGCACTGGCTAGGGCGACGAGCGGCTGGGCCGCGGAGCTGATCGTGTCAGCCTGGTGGTCGGAAGACATCCGAGGCGGGCTCGGAGTCGTCCGGGTGTCGCCTTGCCGGCTTGGCCGCGGTGCGGCACGGTGTCCGATCGAGGACCCCCATGGGCACCGGCTTGTGGATGCGGGCAGGCCCGTGCCGGCCCGCGGGCGCTGCGCCCGGCCGATCACCGGTGCGCGGCGCGAGAAATACGTTCGGAGCTATGACTGTGCCGGGGTCTCGGCGCTGGCCAGTTCGCGAGCCGCGATCTCGCGCTCGTGACGGATCTGACCGGGGCTCTTGTTGACCAGCATGAACTTGCGGAGGTATTTGCTGATCCCCTCGGCAAGGACGGCCGACCCACGCAGCTTGCGCCGCTTGTTGGCCGGGCGCGAGCTCATCAGGTGGCTGGTGTAGCAGTGATGATGCTTGAGCTTGCCGGTGGCGGTGACTTTGAACCGCTTGGCGATGCTCTTGTTGGGCTTAAGTTTGTATGCCATGGCGTCAATCCAGCTTCGCCCCCGGTTTGGGGGAGCCGAGTAAAGTATCAGGCTGTGGGGGCGATGTCCAGCCGGCACGCCGGGCGAGGTTGTTCGAATTTTGTGCGGAGTGCGTCGATGGGCGGCATGAGGGTGCCCGCCGGTGGCTTGGCACTTCGGCACAGCGGTGGCTAGTGTGCGGGCATGATTCGCCGGGAAGCGCCTGACGCATATTGGCTGGTGACCCAGCACGACCATGCCCTGCTGGCGGGGCGGTTGATCCGCGAGGTCGGCGGCAGCTTCACCCGGCCGCCCCGCTTCGATGAGACGGCGGCGGCAACCGATTTACATGACAGCGGCTGGCCCGAGCACGACGACCACCCCACCCTCAACCCCCAGGGCCTGCCACTGGACGTCTTCGAGGTGAGTCGGCCGATCGCGATGGCGGTCTGGGCCGGCTCGGCCAGACGGGCCGCGGAACACGGGCCCTACGCACAGATGCTGGTCAGCATGCATGTTTTGTCGCTGTCAGCTTATGCGGTGTCGAACGACACGCCCGGCAGGCACGAGCATTTCGATGCCGGGTCGGCCACGCAGCGGCAACTGGTCGAGCGATTCGAGATCAACAAGTTTCAACACGCGCAGATCGAACTGCAGGAGACCCTGAGACGAAAACTGGGGATGTCGCTCGATCGACCGCTGGAAGTCGGGCTGGCCGAGCCCGGCGTCGACCGCGGCGAGGACGAGCTGCGCCAGGCGTTTCGGCTGCTTCAGGCAATGGACCTGATCAGCCTCGCGATCTGCTGCACCGAGCCGCCGACGCGGCACACCAACGATGTGCACACTTCGACCGGCGCGCGCCCCACGCGACTGTCGATGCGCCGCACCGGCAGCGACGTGACGGTCTGGCCCTGGCCTTTCGCGGAACCCGTGGTGCAAGTCGAAGTGCCCTACCGAGCGGTGCCGAAGCGGGCTTACGCCTCGCAGGACGAGCTCGATGCCGTCTATCAGGCCGCCCCCGTCGAACGATGGCAGGCGCTGGTCCGCCCCGAGCCGGGCTGGCGATAGCCGCCGGCGGGAGAAGGATCACAACAAAGCCGCTACGTTCTCCTGTATCCGTCCCTCCAACTACGCCAGTCCCACGATTTCGGCTGCGATCCGAGGAAACCCGCGAGCGAT
>CAZBOE010000261.1:0-5067 GCA_964493365.1 uncultured Tepidisphaeraceae bacterium
CATGCCGACGACGGTCAGGGGGCGGTCGCCGCTGCGCCCGCGGGCGCGGCTTCTTCTGCGGGGGCGATCGATGCGGTTGCGCAACGGCCCCGTCGTCGGGCACGGCCGCGGAGCTCGTCGCAGCTCGTGGGGCTTTCGACCCCCATCCTCCAGACGGCGTGCCGGTTTCTTGTCCCGCTCAGCCTGCTCTTTGCCGTGTTCATCTACTTCAAGGGTCACCAGACGCCCGGCGGCGGCTTCGTGGCCGGGCTGGTGGCGTCGGTGTCGCTGATCGTGCACCGCATGGCGGCCGGGCGGGCCAGCATGCGCCACCTGCTGCGGCTGCGCGAGCGGACGCTGATCGCGCTGGGGCTCTCGCTGGCGTTTCTCGCGGGCCTGGTCCCGCTGCTGGCGGGCAAGCCGTTTCTTCGCAGCGCCTTTGGCTACATCCCCCTGCCCGGCAGCGATTACCCCTTCCACTGGGCGAGCGTGATGATCTTTGACCTGGGCGTGATGCTCACGGTGACGGGCGTCGTGGTGGGCATGATCAACGCGCTGTCGGAGGAATCAGAATGATCCTCCTCATGGCGGTCACCGTGGGCGTGGTGTTTTTCGCCAGCGTCTATCTCCTGCTGGGCCGCGAGCTCAAGGAGATCTGCATGGGCGTGTTCCTGCTCGGCCACGGGGCCAACCTGGCGATCCTGGCGTCGAGCGGGTCGCCGGCGGGCAAACTGCCGCCCGTGCTGGGGCAGGGCGTGGCGACGGCCCAACTGGTCGATCCCCTCCCGCAGGCGCTGATCCTCACCGCGATCGTCATCGGCTTTGCCGTTCAGGCGTTTCTGCTGACCATGCTGGTGATCACCTGGCGTCGCACCGGCACGCTCGAGATCAACGCCCTGTCGGAGAAACAAGACTGACCCCGATCAGCCCCCTCACGTGAACAAAGACCTGATCATCCTCCTGATCGCGGTGCCCTTTGCGGCGGGCATCGTCACGCTGTTTCTGACCGGGCGTCGGCTGCAGCAGCGCGTCGTCGGGTATACGGCGATGCTCGCGCAGCTCGCGCTGGCCGCGTGGGGGGCATACACCGTCCTGATCGAGCAGCCGGGGCGGGTGCTGGTGTCGCAGATGGGCCAGTGGCCGGCGCCGTTCGGCATCACCGTGGCGCTCGACGGGCTGTCGGCCCTGATGGTGCTGGGGGCGTCGGTGGTGTGCGGCGCGGTGTTTCTCTATTGCACAACCCAGCTGCCCGCGTCGATGCGCAGCGGGTTTTTCCACCCGCTGTTTCACATGCTGGGGGTGGGTGTCTACTGGTCGTTTCTCACGGGCGACCTGTTCAACCTGTTCGTGGCCTTCGAGATCATGCTGATGAGCAGCTACGCGCTGCTGGTGATCGGCACATCGGCGCTGCAGATGCGCCAGGCATACAAGTACATCCTGCTCAACCTGCTGGCGAGCATGATGTTTGTGACCTGCTGCGGGCTGATCTACGGCTTCGCCGGCACGCTCAACATGGCCGACCTGGCGCGGATGTCGATCGCCGGGCTGCTGCCACCGGGCGTCGTGCCCGTCATGGCGCTGCTGCTGGTGGTGTTTTCGGTCAAGGCGGCGGTCTTCCCGGTCTGGTTCTGGCTGCCCGACACCTATCCCACGATCAACGCCGCCATCGGTGGCCTTTTCGGCGGGCTGCTCACCAAGGTCGGGGCGTATGTGCTGATCCGTATCTTCGTCATGACGCTCGGCCAGCCCGGCGGGCCGGTGACCCAGACGCTCGTGCCCCTGCTGATCTGGGCGGCGGTCATCACCATGTTTGTGGGCGTGCTGGGCGCCGTCTCACGGCACAGCGTCAGGACGATCCTGTCGGTCCACATCATCAGCCAGGTGGGCTACATGGTCATGGGCATCGCGCTGGCGCTGTCGGTCAGCCAGCCCGAGGTGCGCCAGCTCGCGGTGGCCGGGGCGATCTTCTTCGTGCTGCACAACATGGTGGTCAAGAGTGCGCTGTTTCTCTGCGGCGGGCTCATGCACACCCATGCCGGCACCGACGACCTGAACTACATCGGCGGCCTGCTGGCGCGCAGCCCAATCCTGGCGACGATGTTCTTCATCGCGGCGCTGTCGCTGGCGGGCCTGCCGCCGCTGTCGGGGTTTTTCGGCAAGCTTCTGCTCGTGAGGGCGGCGTTCGAATCGAGCCACTGGCTGCTGGGCGTCGTCGCGATGCTCACCAGCGTCTTCACCCTCCTGAGCATGCTCAAGATCTGGTCAAACGGCTTCTGGTGCCCGGCGCAGGGCGCGCACGCCGCCTTCCCCGACCGCCGGCCTCACACCGCCGGCGGGCTCGCGGCCATCGCGGTGCTGGTCATCACGGCGCTATCGATGGGCCTGGGCGCCAATCTCTACTACGGCGTCGCCGACACCGCCGCGGCGGCCGTGATCAACCCGACGGGCTACATCGACGCCGTGCTCTACCCCGACCGCATACCCGGCCCGATGGCCGGCGCCGACCTGACTCACACACACCCGCTCGCGGCCCACGCGCCCGGCATGGTCGTAAACGACGCCCACCTCACAACCCCGCGCGAGAGCGCTGACGGGCCGGCCGGCCTGACCAGCTCGAGCCCGCACGGCTTGAGCCCGCACGGCTTGACCCCGCACGGCCTGAGCTCGCAAGGGCCGACCCGGGAGGTGGCGACGCCGTGAAGCTCTTCCTGCTCAACATCCTGCTGGCGCTGCTCTGGGCGTTTACCTGGGGCACATTCGACCTCTACACGCTGGCGGCCGGCTTCGTGCTGGGCTATCTGCTGCTGGGGCTCTATAGCAGGGTGACCGCGGTCGAGGGATACGGCACCAAGGTGATCGAGCTGCTGGGCTTCGCGGTTTATTTCGTGCGCATCCTGATTAAGGCGAACTGGCAGATCGCCCGGGAAGTGCTCTCGCCCGGCTGGTCGCAGCAGCCTCGGATCATTCGCTACAGTGTCGCGGGGCTCAGCGATGTGCAGGTGACCACCCTCGCCAACGCCATCACGCTGACGCCCGGCACGCTGGTGATCGAGATATCGCCCGACGGGCAGTATCTCTACATTCACTGCATGTACGCCAAAGACCCCGCCGGCGCGGTGGCCGAGCTGGATGAACTGCGTGACAAGCTGCTCAGGCAGGTGTTCTGAATCGATTTCGATGACGGCAACGACATGACGGCGCTGCTGAACAACCTCGTGGGCTGGACGGTCGATCTGGGGCTCGTGCTGATTGCCGTCGGCATCATCCTTTGCATCTACCGGCTGCTCCGCGGGCCCCACCTGGCCGACCGGGCACTGGCGGTCGATACGATCGGCGTCCACCTGATCGGGCTGGTGCTGCTTTTGTCGATGCGGCTGGATTCGCTGCTGCTGATGGACGGGGCGCTGATCCTGTCGCTGCTGAGTTTTGCCGGAACGGTGGCGGTGGCGGTCTACATCGCCCGGCCGCATGTCGTCCGCCGGCGGACATCGCAGGCCGCGGCCGACCCCGACGACTAAGCCCCGCGCCGATTCCGCGGGCGATTTGCACGGTATGCCGTAACAGCGATTCACATGCTCATCGCGCTCAACATTCTCACCATCGCCTCGCTGCTGTTCGGGCTGTTTTTCATGTTCATCGGCGCGCTGGGGCTGGTGCGCTTTCCCGACCTGTATCACCGCATGCACGCGTCGAGCAAGTGCATCACGCTGGGCATCGCGGGGATGCTGATGGCGGTGATCTTCCACCTCGCCGCGGCGCCGCGCGAGCGGGCGGCGCTGGTCGCCTCGGGGGCGGTTGCACAGACACAGGTGAGCGAGGCGCAGCTCTCCAGCGACGACCCGCAGGGCTCCGTTCTCGGGGCGATCACCAAGGCGATCCTCGTGCTGCTGTTTCAGTTCGTCGCGGCGCCGGTCGCGGCCCACATGCTCTCCCGCGCCGCCCACATGGACCACGCCCAGCTCTGGAGCGGCACGCTCAGCGACGACCTGGCCACCGACATGGCCGGCCCGTGCGCCGAAATCGACGGCGCCCCCTCCGCGGGCACGGCCGCCACCCCCAACACCCCCGCAACCCTCACCACGCCAGCGACCGTGAATCCGCCGGCAATGCCGACAACACCGGCAACGCTGACAACGCCGCCAACGCTGACCACGCCTACGCCGACTGCGCCCGCACAGGCGACCCTCACCGCGCCGGCAACGCCGCCCTCCCCGGCCGCCCCAGGCGACGCCGCGGGCTCTACCGCGTAGTCCATCGACGTCGGTCAGGCGTCTCAGCGCTAGTCCGCCGGCTCCGCCTCTTCCTCTCCCGCGCCCGGCCACGCGGGCTCGGCCGACCGGGCGTCGCCGGCAGAGCCCGGCTGACACAGGCGATGACCGCGCGACGCCGTGTGCGGTATAACCCACCCATGCACTTCGACTCCGAGCTGGTCCGTTACCTGTTCTACGCCATTGGCATCGTGGCGGCCGTGGCGCTCCTGTTTGCCGGCTACAAGCTGGGCCGGCTGACGGCAGGCATGTCATACCGGCGGTCACTCGACGCCCGCGAGCAGGAGCTGTTCACCGCGCAGAAGGGTTTCAAAAACCTGTATGAACAGGAGCTGGCCCAGGCGAAGAGCGAGATCGCGGCGCAGAAGAAGCAGCTCGATCAGCAGGCGCAGCGGATCGAGGAATACCGCCGCAAGGCGGCCGGCTACGGCGGATTGTTCTCCACCGGGGGCAAGCATGCCGACGCGATGTATGCGCTGCTGCTCGAAAACGAAGCGCTCGAAGAGGCGCTGATGACGCAGAACGACAAGCTCCGCCAGGAGCGAACCGACAGCCTCAAGGAGCAGATGCGCGCGACCAGCTATCGCCGCGTGCTGATGAGCCAGATCCTCGCCGACGACAGGGTCAAGGGGACGGTGCAGCAGATCCTCTCAGAAGAACGACACCTGCCCGCGCCCGAGAAGCAGGGGGATGGCGCGGAGGGCCGATAGTCTGTGCGACGCGGCGGGATGGGGCGGTGATCGTCCGTCGGCGATGAGGCGCGCCCGGTCAGCCGCAGCAGACGCGGGTGGATCAAGCCGGATTGGGAGGGTGAAGACGC
>CAZBOE010000262.1:0-5057 GCA_964493365.1 uncultured Tepidisphaeraceae bacterium
CCGCCTGGCGCCAGACGGTCTCGGACTGGGCCTCGACGCCCTCCTTGCCGTCGAAGACGGCGACCGCGCCGTCGAGCACGCGGAGCGAACGCTCGACCTCGGCGGTGAAGTCGACGTGGCCGGGGGTGTCGATCAGGTTGATGTTGTAGAGCTTGCCGTTGCGCTTCCACTCGCAGAACGTGGCGGCCGAGTTGATCGTGATGCCGCGCTTCTGCTCTTCGGGGTCGAAGTCCATGACGGCCGTGCCCTCGTGCACTTCGCCGACCTTATGAACACGCCCGGTGTAGGAGGGGATTCGCTCGGAGGTGGTCGTCTTGCCGGCGTCGATGTGGGCGGCGATGCCGATGTTTCGAATGAGCGTCAGGTCGCGTGCCATAGTCGTTTCCTTACAGGTCGCTGCGGGTCGGTCTTGGCGGCCACTGCCGAGGGTGGCTGCCGGGCTCGCCGGGGTTCGAGCCCCGGTCGAATCCATCTACTTGGGTGGACTCCGGTTATGAGCTGAGCGGTCGAGTCAATCCGGCACGGGCCGGTGAGTCCCCGCGGTCAGCCATCGGCGGGAGCAGGCATACGTCTATACGTCAGCGGCGGGCGGAGGTTTTGCCACCCCCCCGCAAGGGAGCGCAAAACGGGCGCTGCCCGACCGCGGAGCGAGGTAATGTACCGGGCGCGCCTGCCGCGTCAAGAACTGGCCGGGCCGGGGGACACCCTCAAGCGGGCCCCAATCGCGCAGGCGTTGCGCACTTTCGACCGCCCCGGGCGACACCGTCACCCCGAGCGACAGGCGTCGCCGCAAGGGCGGTCCGCCGCCCCCGGCCAGGCCCGACGTGCCGGCCGGGCGACGTTCTGGCCGGGTGACGTGCCGGCCCGATTCGCGGCTCGACGGCTCGCGCCCTTTGGCCAAGACCCGATCGGCGGCCGGCAGGCGGCGTGCATCGCACCGCCCGGCAGGGTAAAAGCGTGGCTGGGGCTAAAAAATGTGGCCCCAAACCGCAGAGCATGTGATGTCGTAGGGGTGTGTGGCCGATAGGGTTAAGTGCACGGCCGGCGCACCGGGCAGGCTCGCGTCATCCGGCCGACATATCGGTGGTTCGGCGTTGAGACGAGCGCTACCATGGAGGGTGGCGGCACGCCGACGCAGTCCGATCCCCGCCGGGCAAGGCGGGCGACCTCGGACCTGACGGGTTGTGGGATTCCGGCGATGCCCGCCGGCGAGGGTGCCTTGACCGGCAGCCTCGCGGGTCAGGATGCTGCCGTTCGAGTCAGAGGCGCTCATGAATCGGATCAGCTTGCTGACTCTCTGCGGGGCGCTGATATGCGGGATCGGGGTGTTGGTCTGGTCAATCGGGGGAGCCGGTTCGAATCGGGGGGCCAGCGTTGACAACACCGGCGGTTCGACCACCCGGCTCGCCCAGACGCGGCCAAGCCAACACGCCCTTCCTTCGCGGCTGCCCGCATCCAGACCCCCTGCCACGACCGTCGCCCAGCCGCCGGTCCGACCGCTGGATACGCTGGTCGAGGTCAGGGGAACCGACGGGTTCTGGCAGCTCGGGCGGACCGAGGGCGGCGTCTGGTGGCTGATCTCGCCCCAGGGCGAACGCGAGTTTCTCAACACGGTCACGACGGTGCAGCCCTACCAGATTGCGCGTGACCCCGAGGGCCCTCACTTCATCAGCCGCGACTACGACGGCGGCATCACCCAGGACGGCAATCTCGACCAGTGGGCCCGCCGAACGCTCGCACGGGTGAAAGACGCGGGCTTCAAGGGGCTCGGGGCGTGGTGTCACCCGATATTCCACGACCTGGATGTGCCGGTCACCCGTGACCTCAATGTCTGGAAATGGGTCAACGAGTCGACTCGCCTCTACAGCCCGCAGTGGGTCGAGTGGGCCGAGAACGCCGTGAAAACCCAGGTGACGCCGCTGCGGGACAACCGGCAACTGGTCGGCTACTTCATCGACAACGAGCTCGACTGGAGCCAGAGCGGCGTCGGCGCCGCGCTCTATTTCGACGGCCTTCCCCCCGACGACCCCAACCGGGTTGAGGTGATGAAGGTCATCCGGCAGACCTGGCCCGACATCGACACCTTCAACCGCGACTGGAACACCACGCTCACCGACTGGTCGCAGCTCGACGCATGGGCGGCGCTGCCCGACGAGCCGTCGGCGGCGCGCGGGCGGCTGTTTTCGCGGTGGCTGCTTCACCTGGCGCGCGACTACTTCCGCATCACGACAGGGCTCATCCGCAAGCACGACCCCAACCATCTCGTGCTGGGCGTGCGCTTCAGGGGCTGGGCCCCGCCCGAGGTGGTCGAGGCGTCGCGCGATTACACTGACGCCCAGTCGCTCAACTACTACGTCAGCGACGGCCGGCTCGACATGGACATGCTCGGCATGATGAACGAGAAGTCGGGCCAGCCCGTCATGATCACCGAATACGCCTTTCACTCGCTCGACGGGCGCTCGGGCAACCGCAACACCGTCGGGTTTGCGGGGCAGGTCATCGATCAGCAGGCAAGGGCCGACGGATATCGGCTCTTCACCACGCGGATGGCGCGGGTGCCCTACATTGTCGGGGCCGACTGGTTTCAGTGGATGGATGAACCGCCTTCCGGACGATCGAGCGACGGTGAAGACGTCAACTTCGGCGTCGTCGATATCGACGACCGACCCTACGAACTGCTGGTCAACGCCATCCGCACGACCACGCCCCTGCTCAACAGGCTCCACCAGTCGAGCATCAACGACGACGGCTTTGACATCTGGCGCGAGTCGTTTGCCACGCGGCCCGTGACCGAAGTGCCCTACCTCGCCACCCCGATCTACATCAACGGCGAACTGAGCGACTGGCCGGACGAAGCCCGCCTGACCGGCATTCGCCATTCGCAGTCGATCGGGCTCGAGCGAAGCAGCCTGCCGTTGCCCACGGTGCTCATGGGCTGGAACTCGCGCGGGCTGTACATGGGTTTCGAGGTCGCCGACGCCGACATCCAGGGCGCGCCCGCGAGCGGCTGGTGGTGGACGCGCGACCACTTCGAATTCTGGCTCGCGACCCGGCCTCTCGACGCAGACCAGAACTTCTATGACCTCGACTGCCACCAGTTTTTCTTCGTGCCCGTCGATTTCCCCACCGACGGAACCTTCGGCGTTGTCGGCCAGTGGAAGCGCCCGGGCGATGCGCTGGCCGCAAGCCTGATCCCTCACCCGAAGGTGAAGTCGGTGACACGCATCCTCCCCGGGCGGTATGTGGTCGAGATGTTCATTCCGGCCGACGCGCTGCACGGCTGGGACCCCGGCCGACAGCCGAAGATGCAGTTCAACTTCTACGCGCGCAACTGGCAGCACGCGATCGACTATTTCTGGTCGGCCCCCAAGGAAGTCCAGACCCAGTTGCGGCCGGGCACGTGGGGAACCATCTTCCTCGCGCCGCCGGCGCGGGTGGTTGAAGGGCGTGTGACGGATGGCGCGGATGTACCGACTTCAGGGTCTATGCCGGCGCCCGGCACCGGTCGCCAGACCGCGCCCGCCGGCCCGCGTTAGAGCGCGGCCCGACCTCGCAGCTTGCCTTAAACGGTCATCCGACTGTTCTCAAAACGCGACGACCGCGCGTCGCCGCCGCGACCTCGCGCCCGCGTCTCAGCAGCGCGACAGGCTTACCTCATGAACGACGCCGCATCGAGTCGGCCAGATCAGCGTGCAAGCGCCGTCCACCCCGCGTCTTACCGCCCCGAAAAGCCATGATCGGGCAGGCCTGAGCAGGCGCGGGGGCGGGGCTGACGGAATTTGGTTGGCATGTTGAATTGTTACCGCTTGGCGGGCTTGCGGCGCATCGACACCAGTGCCCGCGCGTCGCGCCAACAGCGCATCTTGAGACGGACCTAGCACACGACAGGGCAGAGGGTTATGGCCGCCACACCGGTGGGCACGCACGATTTGCGCCTGCCATGGGTTTCCCGGATTGCATTTGACTCACATGTATTTCTGGTGAAGAACGTGTTTGGAGTGTGAGCGAATGCGGGCCTGCGGGACGGGAGACGTACTTCGATGCGCCTTGTTGCTGGAACGATGGTCGTGGCGATGGCATTGCCCGTCTGCGCCGATGCGGCGGTGACGCTGGTCGCCCGCAGCGGGTTTGCCGAGGCGGTGGCGACAGTCACTCGGACCTCCGCCGACGGCCAGACACCCCTTGCCTCGCAGGACATCTACCGCAACATCGACAGCTTCAGCGGCCTGGCGGACGCGAACGTATCGGCATTCGGACAGGGCACTGGCGAGATCTTTGACGACTCCGTCGGCCACACCCTCGTGGCGTCGGCTTCGGGCGCCAGCACGCTGTTCTCAAGCGTCAACTCGACCGGTACGGGGTTCTCCTCTTACAGCGGGTTTGGCGGCTGGACGTCGCGGCTGACCTCCGGGTCGCTCGCGGCCTTCGCGCCTGACGCGGGCGACGATGACGAGGAGTCGGTCGTCGTCGCCGAGGCGGGGCCGATCTATAACGAGAACCTCGATTTCATCGTGAGCGATGAACCGGTCACCGCCTTTCTGTCGGTCAGCCTCTCGGGCGCGATCGGCTCGGTGGCCAACGCGGTCCGCCTGGTCGACCTGGAGACCGGCAACGAGATCGTGGGCAACCTGAGCGTCGCCTTCGCCAGCGGGACGGCCACCACAACCGTGGTGCTCCCGCCCAGTGCCGCAGGCTATCGCGTGACCTTCTTCGGCAACGTCTTCGACACGCTCGAAACCGACGACACAACCGTCGAAGCGGTGGCAAGCTTCACCAGCACGCTGCGGCTGTCGACCGTCGTGCCCGAACCTGCCGCCTTCGCGCTGCTCGCGCCGGCCGCCCTGCTGATGCGACGCCGTCGCTGATGCCGGCGCAAGTAACCGGGCGCTCGGGCGTGGCGATATTCCCCTCTGAAGACAGTTGATCAGGTCGCGCGGCGTGTCCGCGCCGCGGGCCGAGCTATGACGCAAGGCGCTGGGCCCGGGGCGTCATGGCGGGGTTGAGCTGCGCGAGCAGGTCATCGGCATTGACCGGGTGATTGCCCAGCTTCTGCGATT
>CAZBOE010000263.1:0-5048 GCA_964493365.1 uncultured Tepidisphaeraceae bacterium
CGCGCTAGTGTGCTTTCCCGGTGGCTTCGGCACTTTGGATGAGCTGATCGCCGGGAACGACCGCGTGGCGCATCTTGACGCGGTCCATCGAGAGCAGAATGGCGAGCTTGCCGGTGTGCTCGAGCTTCTGGCTGAGCATCAGCCCGCCGAGCTGGGCCATCGCCTCGACGATCAGGACGCCCGGCATGATCGGGGTGCCGGGGTAATGGCCCTGGAAGAAAATGTCGTTGAAGGTGACGTTCTTGATCCCCACGGCATGGCTGGCGTCCTCGGCCAGCTCGACCACACGGTCAACCAGCAACATCGGGTAACGATGCGGGAGAATCCGCTGGATCCGCCGGATGTCGAGCACCGCATCCCGACCCACCAGCCCCTCGCGGAAGCTCGTCTGCTCCTGTTCGAGCAGCCGCCGGGCCAGCAGATGGTTGAGCTCGTGTCCGCTCTTGTGGGCGACGATCCGCCCGCGGATCGGCCGGCCGACCAGGTAGAGGTCGCCGATCAGGTCGAGAACCTTGTGCCGGGCGCATTCGTCGGCAAAGCGGAACTGGTTGTCGACCGGACCGGTCGGCGAGATCACCAAGAGGTCTTTAGGCGAAAGGTGCTTTCCCAGCCCCCTGGCGCGAAGCTCGGCGGCCTCCTGCTCGAAGATAAAGGTCCGGGCGGGCGCCAGGTCGTGGACGAAGTCGTTGAAAGCCAGGTGGGCCGACCCGTTGAGCGGCGTGCCCAGCCGCATGGCGACGGTCTGGCGGCCGACCGGGGCGGGCGCTTCGAAGTCGTAGATGATCTCGAGATGGTCGGTCGGCCCGGGCAGGGCAGCGAGGGTCGCGTCGCCGCGGCTGACCTGGATCGGCCGCTTGATGATCAGCGGCTCGCGCGGCGCCGACTGCTCGATGAGCTGCGCCTTCTGAAGCGCCTCGACAAAGGGCTGGCTCGAGCCGTCGCCCATGGGCAGTTCGCCGACCGCCCCGCCGCTCACGCGGACGACGGCGTTATCGACCCCCATCCCGACCAGGGCCGCCATGCAGTGTTCGACGGTCTCGACGAAGAGCGTGCCGTTGCGCAGGCAGGTCCGGCGTGGGCGCTTCATCACGTTGGTGACCAGCGCCGGGATGGTTGACGCCTTGCCGTCCTGCTCGCGCAGAAACGTGATGCCGCTGTCGGGCTCGGCGGGCGCGAAGGTCAGCGTCGCCGGCTCGCCCGAAAACAGCCCGGGCCCGGCAATGGAGACCTCTCGCGAGATGGTGGTCTGACGTTCGATCACAGCAACAACACCCTGGACATACCCTCGTTCGGCGTGCTTTTGACGCCCGTCCGACGCCGACCCGGCGCCGCGGGGCGACGGTAGTGCGATCGGCGGGGGGCGACGGTTCGCTGAGCCCGATCGACCGCCTGCGACTGGAAACCCGAACGATGCAGTATAACGACGGGCGTCGGCAGTGCGAAGTAGGCCGGGCGTCATGCCGGGGCCGACTTTGTGTCCATTCGACCACCCGCCCGCGGCGACCGATTCGTCGCCCGGCTCGCAAGCAACATGCAACTGCAACCAACTTGCAGCCTGATCACCGCGTGCCTACGCTAGAGGACGATGTCGCCGGTCATAAACTTTTGCAGGAGCCTGCCCTATGGGCGCGTCCACTAAAAACAGCAATGACTCGCCTGCGCTGGAGCTGACCGGGCTGAAGAAGGCTTACACCGCACCCGATGGCACCTCGCTCGCGGTGGTGGATGTGCCCTCGTTCACTGTCCTGCCCGGCCAGCAGACCGCCCTCACCGGGTCATCGGGGTCGGGCAAAACGACGTTTCTCCATCTGATCGCCGGCATCCTCACGCCCGATTCGGGCCAGGTGATTCACCGCCCCGTCGGCGGCGTGGCCACCGACATCACGCGACTGCCCGAGAGCGCTCGCGACGTCTTCCGCGGACGGCACATCGGCTACATCTTCCAGACGCACCACCTGCTGCCCGGGTTCACCGCGCTGGAGAACGTGCTGCTGGGCATGAGCTTTACGGGCAGGCGGGCCGACCGGGCATGGGCCCAGCACCTGCTCGAAGCGGTCGGGCTCAAAGACCGCCTGCACTACCGACCGGCCAAGCTCTCGGTGGGTCAGCAGCAGCGCGTGGCCGTGGCACGGGCGATGTCGGCCAAGCCGTCGCTGGTGCTGGCTGACGAACCCACCGGCGCGCTCGACGTCGACAACGCCAATGCCGTGCTGGCGCTGATCCGCAAGCTGTGCGACGACGTGTCGGCGAGCCTCCTGCTGGTGACGCATGACCCCGACATCGCCATGTCGATGCCCAGCCAGGTGGCCCTCCACGAGATCAACCGTGCGGCGCGCAAGCCCGTGAGCGAGATGGCGTTTGCCGGGCCCTAGGCGTCGGGTCAGACACGATCGACCGTGACGGACACGACCCCCGGGATTTATTCGAGGCAGTGACATGAACCTGTTCCAACTGGTCTTCAAGCAGATGCGGCAGCGGGCGCTGTCGACTTGGCTGACGATGCTCTCGGTCATGCTGGGCGTCGCGCTGGCGGTGGCGATCCTGATCATCCAGCGGCACGGGACCTCGCTCTTCGCCCAGTCGGACTTCGGCTATGACGTGATCGTCGGGCCGCCCAAGGGGTCGGCGCTGCAGCTGACGGTCAACAGCGTCTATCACATCGACCGCTCGCCGGGCACGTTTTCCTATTCGCTGTATGAGGAGCTCAAGACGTCGCCCCAGTATCGCCCGCTGGTGCGCCACGCGGTGCCGATGGCGGTGGGCGACATGGTCGAAGGCCTGCGGCTGGTCGGCACGACGCCCGCCATGTTCGGCTACGACGACGAAGGAAACCGCATTGCCGACGACCGCGCTTTCAACTATCGCGTCGGCCGGCGGGCGGAACTGGCCGAGGGCGTGATGTTTCACCCGCGGAAGTTCCAGGCGGTGATCGGCTCGGACGTGCCCCGGCGGATCGGCAAGAACATCGGCGACACCTTCGTCGTCAGCCACGGCATCACCGGCGAAAACGCCGCCCAGCACGTGCACGAAGAGACATGGAAAATCGTCGGCCGACTGGCGCCGACCAACACGGCGCTGGACCGGGTCGTGTTCATCCCGCTGGTGAGCTTCTACGCGATTCCCGAACACGAAGACGCGATGGAGGCGATCGACCAACTGGCCGGCGGCGTCGATCCGGTGAACATCACCTCCCGCGCCCCGGCCGCGAAGGCCGAGGCTCACGATGACCATGCGCATGACGACCACGCCCACGACGACCACGGGCATGACCATGCCGGGCATGACCACGACGGGCATGCCCAGGCCGGTGGTGAAGGCGGCGGGCACGATCACGACGCGCACGACCACGAAGGCCACGACCACGGCGGTCATGACCATGCCTACCACTTGCACGACGGCGAGATTCATCTCGATCTGCCGGAGGACAAGTGGCGCATCTCGGCCGTGCTGGTCAAGTCCCGCGGCTCGGGGGCGCAGGCCCAGCAGCTCATGTATGCGATCAACAACCGCGACCAGGCGTCTGCGGTAAACCCGGCGGCCGTGATGCGGGAGTTTTTCGATAACTTCCTGAGCGCCTCCACGCGGGTGCTGCTGCTGATCTCGACGCTGGTGAGCATCGTCGCGGGCGTGGGCATTCTCGTGAGCATCTACAACTCGGTGTCGGCGCGGTCGAAGGAGATCGCCGTGCTGCGGGCGCTGGGCGCGACGCGCGAGCGCATCGTCACGCTGATCTGCCTCGAGGCGGCGCTGATCGGGTTGCTGGGCGGGATCGCGGGCATCGCAGTCGGCCATTTCGCCGGTGCGGCGGGGTCGGCCTTCCTCCAGCGACTCGTGGGCGAAGGATTCCCGTGGCAGCGGGTCGGCCTTGACGAGGTCTGGTATGTTGCGGGCGTGGTCGTGTTGGCCGTGCTCGCGGGGCTCGTCCCGGCGCTCAAGGCCTATCGCACGCCGGTGGCGACCAACCTGACCACCGCGTAGAAGTCGTCATCATGACCGCCCAAACCCCCGCGATGTCACTGCTCAATGCCTTTCGTCTCACGGCGTTTGTCGAAGGCCTGTCTTATCTCCTGCTGCTGCTGGTGGCGATGCCGCTCAAATACGCCGCGGGCATGCCGGCCGCGGTGACCGTGGTGGGCACGGCGCACGGGGCGCTGTTTGTTGCCTACGTCATCCTCGGACTCTGGGCGGGCTGGCATTACCGCTGGAGCGTCGGCTTCATCCTCTGGGTGATGATCGCGAGCCTGATCCCCGGCGCCACCTTCTACCTCGAGTGGCAGCTTCGCCCCAGGCCCGCACAGACCGGCACCGCCGCCCGCTAGCCCGTTGACAACGGCGCGACGCCCGCGGCCCTGTCTCCCCGCGGCCCTGTCTCCCCGCGGCCCTGTCTCCGCATGTTTCAAGCCACCGGCCCTGCTCGCGCGGCCTCACCTCAGGGGACAACCCGGAGTTGCTGCGTGTAAGCGGGCTCGCTCGATGTGCCGCCCACGCCCGGTGTTCCGCCGGCGCTCGTGTTCTGCGCGGCCAGCGTGTGTCGCGTCACGACATCAACGACGAGAGGCGTCGACGCATCGACCTCGAGCGGCCATCGCGCGTCATCGACCGCCTGCCCCGATACCGTCACCGACATGATCTCGCCCCCGGGCCGGGTGATCTGCGCCGTCGCGCCGTCCCGCGTGACGGTGACGACCGGCAGGGTCAGCCGGGTCTGGTCGGTGGCGATCCATGTGCCCGGCGGCGCCGACACCACACGCATGCCGTCGCTCTGCTGCATCAGCGACACCAGCGGCCAATCGCTCCGCGGGGGCTGCGCCAGCCCACGGGCCCGCAGCGGCGCTCCGACCGGATAAGCCAGGCCCGCATCCGCCGCCGCGGCCGGCGTGTCGCCCGACCACACCTGCGCCACCGCCCGTCGCACGCTCACGCGGTCGGCCTGAACGACCTGCTCCTGCCGGGCAACCTGCGGCAGCGCAGCGCGGCCGAGCCGATCGACCGCCAGCCATCCCGCGGCCGAGAGCCCAACGGCAAGCCACAGCAATGCGAGGCGGTTC
>CAZBOE010000264.1:0-5042 GCA_964493365.1 uncultured Tepidisphaeraceae bacterium
GCCCAAGCGCCAGGCGCGCGCCCGAAAGACCACGGCCAAAGCCCCCAAGGCGCCCAAGGCCGCGAAGAAGCCCAAGGCCGTGCGTCGCAGCCGCAAGAAGTCGGCCGACGCCGACTCAGCCGATGCCGCATCGGATGACGCCTCATCGGCCGACACCGCAGCCGGGTCTGCCGACACGCGCGGCGGTTCGTCGCGCGGGTCCGGATCACGCGGCGCCTCGCCGGCGCAGCCCGAATCGTCGGCCGTTCAGCCCCCGATCGTCCGCACCGGCTCGACCGACCGTCACCTGATCTCCGAAGACGACGTCATCGACGAAGAGCCGATCGTCGAGGCCACACCGCGCCCGCGGCGTCCGCGTTCGGCCCGTGATTACGATGAGATCCCCGATGACTTCGACTGACCTTGGAGCCGCCCCGCTGCCGCCGCAGCGGGGCCCGTTCGGGCAGCCCGGGCGCTGCGCAGGTTGAGTGTGCCGGTCCGCAGGCCGACCAACGACTCGCTTTCACCATGCCCGCAGAGCCGTCCGAACTTCCCCCGTCGACCGCGGCGCCCAGACGCACACGCCGCCATGCGCTCAACCTGATCGCAAAGCTCAAGTCCGCTCGAAACATCCTCATCACCACCCATCAGCATCCCGACCCCGACGCCCTCGCCTCGGTTACCGCCCTGGCCCACCTCCTCCGCGCCAGGCTTCCCAAAGAGGCCCGCGTCACCACCTCGGTCAAGGGCCAGCTCACCGGCGGCATCAACGAGCGGTTCGCCCGCCTGTCTGATCTCAAGTTCGCCCCGTGGGATCAATCCACCCTCGACCGTTACGACGCCGTCCTGCTCACCGACGTCCAGCCGCCCTTCCCCTACAACCCGCTGCCCGCCGGCGTCAAACCCTTTGCCGTCATCGACCACCACCGCACCCGCGGCCGACGCCCCGCATGCCCTTTCTGCGATATCCGCCCCGACGTCGGCTCCACCACCTCGATCATCTACTCCTATTTCCGCGAGCTCGACCTCGATATCCCCCGCAGGCTCGCCGCCACCATGCTCTACGCGATCGAGTCTGACCTCGCCGGCGCCGCCGGGCAGCCCTCCGAGCTCGACACCCACGCGCTGGCGGGCCTGACCCTCCAGGCCGACACCGCGCTGCTCTACCGAATGCGCTACGCCGACCTGCCGCAGGCCTATTTCCAGACCTTCTCCACCGGCCTCGCCCAGGCGAAGTTCTACGAGCACGTGCTGGTCACCCACCTCGATTTCATCGACACGCTCGAAAAACCCGCCGTGCTGGCAGACTTCCTCCTGCGGTTTGACCAGGTGCAGTATGTCCTGGTCACCGCCAATTTCGCCGACCGGCTCGTCCTCTCGCTCCGCACAAGCAACCCCAAGGTAAGCGCCGCCGACCTGATCCGCCGCGTCATCCGCGGCATCGGCGAAGGCGGCGGCCACCGCGCCAAGGCCGGCGGCTATGTCCCCCTCACCACGGGCACGCCCGCCGAGCTCGACCGCAAGCGCACCACCCTCCGCACCCGCCTCCTCCGCGCCGTCGGCATCGCGCCCAAGCGGGGCAAAGATCTCGTGAAGGGGGAGAGCAAAAAGCACGAAGGCACCGAGGCACGAAGGCACGAAGGCAGAAACGGCGAACAAAAATAGGATGGCTGCCACGTGTTGGTTGCCACGTGCTGGTTGCCCCTCTGCCCGCCGACCCCTCAGACCGACCCAGCCCCCTTCCCCCCTTCCATTCGTGCCCTTGTGCCTTCGCGCCCGCACCCCACCTATCCGCTGCACCCTCTCTGTGCGCTCCTCCCTGTGTGCGTGCCCCACCTGTGTGCGTGCCCCCCCTCTGTGCGTGCATCCCTCTGTGCCTGCATCCCGCTCTTCGATTACACTCCCTCACCCCATGACCGCACCGAACACCGAGCTTCCCAAAGCCTACGACCCGTCGGCCGTCGAAGACCGCGCCAACCAGACGTGGCAACAGGAAAACTGCTTCAGCGCCGACCCCGCCGCCCCCGGCGAGCCCTACTGCATCGTCATCCCCCCGCCCAACGTCACCGGCGCACTCCACCTCGGCCACGCCCTCAACAACACCCTTCAGGATATCCTCATCCGCCGCGCCCGCATGATGGGCTACAACACCCTGTGGATACCCGGCATCGACCACGCCGGCATCGCCACGCAGGCCGTCGTCGAAAAACAGCTCAAGGAAAAGGAAAACAAAACCCGCCACGACGTCGGCCGCGAAGGCCTCATCCAGCGCATCTGGGACTGGAAGAACGAATACGGCAATCGCATCATCAGCCAGCTCCAACGCATCGGCTGCTCCTGCGACTGGAATCGCACTGTCTTCACACTGGATAAGGGGCCGGCCGACGCCGTCCGCGAAACCTTCTTCAAGCTCTTCAAAGACGGACTGGTCTACCGCGGAAAGCGCCTGGTCAACTGGGACACCCACCTCCAGACCTCGATCAGCGACGACGAGCTCTACAAGGAGACGGTGCGAACCAGCCTGTGGTCCATCCGCTACCCGATCGACGGTACGGGCGAGTTCGTGACCATCGCCACCACCCGCCCCGAGACGATGCTCGCCGACACGGCCGTCGCCTATCACTCCTCCAACCCGCGCGCCGCTTTCCTCAAGGGCAAGTTCGTCCGCCTCCCGCTCACGAGCCGCCTGATCCCCCTGATCGAAGACGACATCCTCGTCGATCCCGAGTTCGGCACCGGCTTCGTCAAGGTCACCCCCGGACACGACCCCAACGACTACGCCGTCTACACGCGTCACAAGGGCACGCCCACCGAGATCGACATCCTCAACCTGATGACCCCCGACGGAAAGGTGAACGACGCCAACCCCGCGTGGGCGCCCTACGCCGGCCTCCGGCTGGACACCGCCGCCCGCAAGAAAGTCCTCGAAGACCTAGCGGCGCTGGGCCTGCACAACCCCGAAACCGACGTCAAACCCCACGACGCCAACGTCGACTACTCCGACCGCAGCAAGACCCCCATCCAGCCCTACCTCAGCGATCAGTGGTTCGTGCAGATGGCCCCGCTGGCCGACCCGGCGCTGGACGTCGTCCGCGAAGGCAAGGTGAAGTTCTTCCCCGAGCGGCACAGCCAGCAATACCTCGCCTGGCTGGGCGAAAAACGCGACTGGCCGATCTCCCGCCAGCTCTGGTGGGGACACCGGATTCCGGTGTGGAGCAGTCGCGCCGGCCTTGAAAACCCAAAACGCGCACTGGAGGTCTTGCAAGAACTGCGGCGGCGCTTCCCGGGCCGGATCGCCGTGACCCATTTCGAAACAGGTGCAGCCGGAGCCGACGGTCTAACTCCGATCGAGGTCTTCGTTTGTCTGAGCCCCGACAGTGCTGATCTCCAAGAAGTGATCGAAAGCTACGGCTTCACCCAAGATGATGACGTCCTCGACACTTGGTTCTCCTCCGGCCTCTGGCCCCACTCCACCCTCGGCTGGCCCGAGCAGACTGACGAACTCGCCAAGTGGTACCCCGGCTCCGTCCTCCTCACCGGCCGAGACATCATCACCCTCTGGGTCGCCCGCATGGTGATGATGGGCCTCTACAACATGGGCGACATTCCCTTCCATCACGTCGCGATCAACCCCACGATTCTCGACGGCAAGGGCGAGCGCATGTCCAAGTCCAAGGGCAACGGCGTCGACCCCGTCGACATCATCGAAACCCACGGCGCCGACGCGCTCCGCTTCACGCTGGCCACCATGGCCACCGAGACGCAGGACGTCCGCATGCCCGTGAAGAAGGACGCCCAGGGCCGCAACACCAGCGACAAGTTCGACCTCGGCCGAAACTTCGCCAACAAGCTGTGGAACGCCGTCCGCTTCGCGCTGGCCAACCTCGAGGGCATCGCCCCCGAACCCGTTGACGAAACCCGCTGGTCGCTGGCCGACCGCTGGATCGTCACCCGGCTGCTCCGCGCGCTTCAGGAATCCGATGCGGCGCTGGCCGTCTACCGCTTCGACCTCTATGCCAAGGCCTGCTACGACTTCTTCTGGCGCGACTTCTGCGACTGGTATGTCGAAGCCATCAAGCCCGCCATGAAAGACCCCGCCCGCCGCGGACAGACCGCCTCGGTCCTCGCGGCCGTCCTCGACGGCGCGCTGCGCCTCATGCACCCCGTCATCCCCTTCATCACCGAAACGCTCTGGTGGCGCCTCGACGAAATCCGCCCCCACAATCTCGCCGCCGACACCGGCGCTTCGCACGCCGGCGCTTCAACCGCCCCCGCCCAGCTCGGCCGCTCCCTCCCCGGCCGACTCATCCTCCCGCCCTCAAAGCGGCTCATCCTCGCCCGCTGGCCGGCCATGGGCGAAGCCGGCACCAGCGACGCCGCCGAGTTTCTCTTCCCCCGCTTTCAGGAGATCATCGCGGCCATCCGCAACGTGCGCAACGAACACAAGGTGCCGCCCTCGAAGACCATCGACCTCTCGATCAAGGCCTCCGACCAGCAGGCCATGCAGATCTCGATGAACCGCGAGCTCATCGAAACCCTCGCGGGCGTCAACATCACCGCCGTCGGTCCCGCGGTTTCCCAGCCCCATGACGCCGCCAAGTCGCTCGCGGCCGACGTCGAGCTCTACCTCGCCTCCCTCGTCGACCCGGCCGCCGAATCAGCCCGCATCGAAAAACGCCGGGACGACCTGACCAAGCTCATCGCCCAGCTCGAAGGCCGTCTCGGCAACGAGTCGTACATCGCCAAGGCCCCGCCCAAGCTCGTGCAGGAGACCAAGGACCAACTCGCCAAAGCACAAGTCGAACTCGCCGCCCTCGCCTAGTGGTGACCGAGCATGCCGATTCACCACCCCCAAACCATCGACGACGCAGCCCACCGCAGCGCCGTTGCCCCCCCGCCCACCGCCACACCAACCCCCGCTTCACCCCACCCCCACCCACCCCACCAACCGCTCCCCAGTGGCACGGGCTACCAGCCCGCCAACCCACCACCCCACCCCCTCCCGCCACACCAACCGCGCCGTGGCACGGGCTACCAGCCCGTGAACCCACCACCCCAGCCCT
>CAZBOE010000265.1:0-4973 GCA_964493365.1 uncultured Tepidisphaeraceae bacterium
GGGCGGGGCGGCGTTTTACGGGCCCGGGATCGACTTCGTCGTCCGCGACGTGATCGGCCGCGAGTGGCAGCTCGGCACAGTCCAGGTCGACTACCAGCTGCCGCAGCGGTTTGAGCTGGAATACATCGGTCCGGACAACAAGCCCCATCGCCCGGTGATGATCCACCGAGCGCCCTTTGGGTCGATGGAGCGGTTTATCGGCGTGCTGATCGAACACTTTGCCGGCGCCTTCCCGCTCTGGCTGGCGCCCGTGCAGGTGGCGGTGCTGCCGATCAGCGACAAGTTCAACGACTATGCGATGGGCGTGGTCGAGCGGCTCAAGACCGCGGGTCTGCGCGTCGAGGTCAACACCGCCAGCGACAAGATCGGCGCCAAGATCCGGCAGGCCACGCTCGACAAGATCCCCTACATGCTGGTGTGCGGCGAAAAGGAAGTGGCCGCGAATGCCGTCGCGGTGCGCCACCGCACCGAAGGCGACAAGGGGTCGGTGGGCGTCGAGGCCTTCGTCGACATGGCGACCGCCGAGGTGAGAGAGCGCCGGTAGGGGCGACCGGCGGCCGGCACCAGCGCCGTATCCCCCGCTTGGATCACCAAGAGGCAGGACCCCGGGAGGCGGCGCAGGACTTCTGCGCGCCACGCGGCACTTTTCGTACGGCCCTTGGCACTTGCGCACCCCCGCGACGATTGCGCACGCTCGGCGGCACGTCCGCGCGGGCTACGGCACGCCCGCACGGCATGCGGCAGGTCCGCACGGCCTGTGGAGCAGGGCGGTCGCTCAGGCGGATTGCAGCGGGTCAGCCGAACCGGGATCGGCCACCGGCTCATCGGAGAAGATCGACTCGCGCGGTTCAGTGCGGTCGCCGGAGCGTCCGTTCCAGGTCAGGAGCATGCGGTCGCGGATGAGGTAGATGTCGGGGATGGGTCCGACGAAGCCCGGCACGGCATGGCTGACCGAGCGTGCGGGCCCTGCGACGGCAAGCCGCCGGGGCGCGAGGGCGGCCGGTGCGGCATCCATCGTCGCCGCATCAACCGTGATCGACTCAAGCGGTGCGGCATCAAGAAGCGCGCCGTCCAGCTCTGCGGGGAACGGCAGCACCCACCCATAGTTTCCCAGCAGCAGGCCGAGGTCGTCGAAATCGACGGTGCCGTCGTTGTTGGTGTCGGCGCCTGTGCCGGGGGTCACGACGCTGTCGTAAGCGCCGAGCAGTGCGCCCAGGTCATCGAAATCGACGTCGTCGTCCTTGTCGATGTCGCCCGTGACAAACTCGTCGTCGACGATCGTCACTGTTCGCGAGAGGATGCGGGGCACCGAGAAACTGATCGTCTCATTCCGCTCGTCGAACGTGTCGTTCACGACGTTGAGTGTCACCGTCGAAAGCGTCTGCCCGGCCGGAATCACCCACGCCCCTCCGGCCGGCGAGAGCGAATAGTCGACACCGCCGATGGCCCCGTCGGGCGAAGTGATCAGCGGCACGAGCGTCAGAGCGACGGGCAAGCCGTATGGCGTTGCCAATTGCAGGGTGAGGTTGACCGCGCCGGCCGATTCGGCAATCGAACTCGGTCCGCCGGTCGTGAGTGAGGGCACATCGGGTGTTTCGTAGGCCCCCATGTCCACGATGGCCAGGTTGCCGTTGAGCCCGTCGACGAGCCGCATGTTGACCACCCGGGCAACGCCGCCGGCGTCGGTGAGATAGTCAGCCGGCAGGGTGGCGTTGTCGCCGACATCGATGCCGGGTGAGGCCGGAACCAGCCGAAGGTCTCCCGCATCGCGATTGGTCGCAACCGCGGCATAGACCGGGCTGCGCACGAAAAGCGGCGCGGCGTTGATGTTGCCGGTGCCGGCGAGCGTGGTCATCGAGAACGCGGCGGTCACGCTGCCCACGATCGACCCCTGAAGCACGGAATTGCGCACGCTGACCGCCGTGCCGGTGACCTGAATGGCGCCGATCTCGTTGCCGACGATGGTGGCGTTGGCGAGCGTCACGTTCGCGTTCTGGCTGAACAGGCCGTACTGCTGGTTGGCCGAGAGGACCATCCCGCGAAGGGTCGCGGAGCCGCCGCTGAGGCTCACAGCCCCGTCTGACGTATCGGCGCGGCCGATCCGCAGATTGCGGGCAGTCAGCGTGGCGGCCGAGCCGTAGATGCTTCCGCCGGTGGCCGCCGTCGTCCTGTCAAACGACAGGTTGTTGAGGTTCGTCGTTCCGCCGAACAGCGCAAGCGACCCGCCGAAACGGGCAAGCGATCGGCTGAACGTGCTGTCGCCGATCACCAGGGACCGCCCGGCGAAGTAGATATCGCCCCCGCGCGTGGTGTTGGTGACACTGGTCGGCGCCGTGGCGCGATTCTCGCTGAATGTCGAGCCGATGATGTTCACATCCGACACGCCCTCGACCGCGATGGCGCCGCCGTGGCCGATCGCCGCGCCGAGAGTTTCGTTCTCGACGAAGTGGCTGTCTGTGACGTTGAGCGTGCCGAACTGCTCCATGAAGATGCCGCCACCGTTGTTGTTGTCGTTGATCGGATCGAGGAGCGTGGCGTTCGAATCGAGCGTGGTTCGGGTCAGGTTGGCCGTTGATCGCAGGAGGTAGATTCCGCCCGCCTGCTGCGCGATGTTTCCCTGGAGCAGGACGTCGTTCAGGTTGACGGTGGACGAGTCGGCGGCAATGCCTCCGCCCCGGCCCCTCCAGTAACTGATAATGAGGTCGGGCTCCGTGGGCAGCGGGTCGGGGGGTATATCGACGGTCACCCCGGCTTCGATGATGTTCCCGGAGAACGTCCCTCCGTTGACGGTGAGGGTGGAGTTGGAGACAAAGATGCCGCCGCCCACGTCGCCAAGCTTGCCGATATTGCCGTGGATGGAGGCGTTGTTGATCGTCACCTGTGCCCCTTCGCGGATCGAAAGCCCGGCACCGGCTCCTCCGCGGCCGACCATCATGTTTCCCTGAACATGTAGATTGTTGAAGACCGGTGACCCGCCGACGATAAACGCCCCTCCCCCGAACTGGGCGGTGTTGTTGATCAGCGAGATGTTGTTGAACACGGCACTGCTCGAATACATCGTGAGCCCGGCGCCGGCGCTGAGGAACAGGGTCGTCCCGTTGTAGCCGTCGCGTATCGTCAGGTCTTCGATCCGCGTCCTGCTGGTCGTGTTGTCGACCCGCAGCACGTTCTGCGCGTTGTCGGTCGCTGACGTCGTGCCGATCTCGCCCGAGAGGATCGTCGTGCCCGCCTTGGCGTTGGGGTCGGTGGCACCCACGCCGGCAAATCCGCCGCGAAGCAGAAGGTCGCCGCTGGAGATCAAAAACGGCTCGGACACTGTTCCCGCCGCGTTGCGGGCATAGTAGGTGCCCTGCCCCACACGGATATCGATTCCCGGGCCCAGCGCCAGGGCCGACTGCAGCCGGGTGAACGCGTTGGCCCAACTTGTGCCGTTGTTGGCCCCGGTGGCGCTGTCATCGACATACACCACCCGCGTAATGAACTCGAAGGCCCCGCGATCGACGATCGGCGACGTGCCCACCCCGGTATCTGGTGAGAAGGGGCTGTCATGAAAGCGCGCGGCCCCGTCGTAGTCGGTCGAAATGCCGACCGGCAGGCGGGCGTTGCTGCCCGAGTCAATCGCGGGCGAGGTCGATCGAAGCCGCAGCCCGGTGTAGTCGTCGTCGCCGGTGCCCCAGATTCCGTCGGCGCCTCGGATCGAAGCGAGCGTGCCGGTGAATTGCGGATCGGTGGCGAGGTTGCCCGTGCCGCCGTACCCGCCTTCGACGGTGCTGTGCTCGACGACGGTCGTGCCCACCACCGACCCCAGCCCGCCGCTGGCGGTGTTGTTCCAGAAAATGCTGTTGTAGTACTGCAGTGTCGGGTTGTTGCTCAGCGAGACGTGGCTCGTGCCGAACTGCGAAGTGTTGTAGGCGAAGGTCGAGTTGATGACCTGCAAAGACGACACGCGGGTCTTGATGGCCGAGCCGGTGGTGGCGGTGTTGCCGACGAAGATGCTGTTGGTGATCGTGCCGCCCGGTCCCTGGTGGTAGATGGCGCCGCCCTCAGACGCGGCGGTGTTGCCCGCGAAGACGGAGTTGGTGATTGTCGGAACCGATTCGGTCATGTAGACCGCTGCTCCGGTGACGCTCGTGTTGCGCAGGAAGCGAACCTGGTTGATCACCATGTTCGATCCGGTGAGCGAGAGGCCCGAGCCGGTGGAGACGTCGCTGAACCCGCCGGTGACGGTCACGCCGTCGAGCACTGTGCTCGAAGACAGGTTGGCCCCTGACAGGACACGGCGCGAGTTGTCGGTGTCGACCCCGGGCGTGCCGATGTCGCCCGAGAGGATGGTCGGGTAGAGCGCCGGGTTACGGTTGAGAAAGATGTCTCCGGCATATCCGCCGATGATGCGGACACCCGACTTGAGCGTGAACGTCGCGTCGCGGTCGGTGCCGCTCGTCGGTCGATAGACGCCGCCGGCCACGCGAATCTCGTCGCCCGCCTGGGCGACTGCCAACGCCTCTTCGAGCCGGCGGAAAGGGGCGAAGAACGATGTGCCGCCGGTCCCAAAACCCCCGTCGTCGTTGACATACCAGACTGCCATCAACAGTCGCTGTTCGAGCGGTTCGATGGCCCGGCTGCATGACATGAACGGTGAACGCGACCCGCGCTGCCTGCCGACCCACCGGTTGATTCCCAAGCTCAGCTCCTCTCAGTCGGACTGCCTGAAGACAATACCTCGCCTGCCGCGGGGGGCAATCAAATCGTGAGTGCAAGATAGAAGCGAGCGGCCGCCGGCCGCGCCGGCTCGGCGCCGGAGGTCATCGCGTTTCGCAATTTGAGAAAACCCCCTCAGGCAGTCAGCAGGGCACCGATCAAGCCGGGATCGGCCACCGGCTCATCGGAAAAGATCGACTCGCGCGGTTCAGTGCGGTCGCCTGAGCGTCCGTTCCAGGTCAGGAGCATGCGGTCGCGCATGAGGTAGATATCGG
>CAZBOE010000266.1:0-4943 GCA_964493365.1 uncultured Tepidisphaeraceae bacterium
GGCGGCCTTCTACGCGTCCACGCTGCGCGGCGTGGAACGGTGGCAGCGTGACTTCGCCGTCAAGGGCGCCGCCCGCGACTCGGCCGTCGGCAGATCGTCGCCCGCGCCGCCGGCCAGCGCGTGCAGGATCGTCCGCACGGTGGTCCGCTTCTTGTAATTGCGGTCGATCGAGCGAAACGTCACCCGCCCCTCGATGTCGACGATAAACACCGCGGGATGGGGCATCAGCGTCTTGTTGCCCGCGAGCGAGTTGCGCACGCCGTAGAGGGCGATGACTTCGCCCAGCGGGTCGGACAGCAGCCGAAACCCCAGCCCCAGTTCCACGGCCAGCCGCTTCGAGGTCTCCGCCGGCTCGGGGCTGATCGCCACCACCTCGGCATTCATCGCGCGGATGCGGTCGAGGTTGGCCTGCAGCTTGGTCAGATACCGCCGGCAATAGGGGCACCAGTGCCCCCGGTAGAACACCACCAGGGTCTGCCCCGAGCCGATGCGCTCGCCCAGGTCGAACCACTGTCCGTGCTGATCCGTCAGCACAAACTCCGGTGCCGCCCGCCGGACGTTCACGCCCCCCGTCCCAGGCATGCCCAGCGACCCACGATCTGCCTCAGCGGTGATGAAGACCTGCATCACTACAATTTAACCCGATCACCCGTCCGGCGTCACCCTCCGATTCCAACTATCGCCAACAAATGGACTTGGATGCATGGCTAAACACAGGGTATACTCTTGGTCGATGGATATGGCATCGGCCCGGAGAAGGTAGAGCTCCGAGCCGGCACGGGCGGTCAGTGCGTCAAAAGCCATTGCCCCGCCCGTCGCACCTCTCGCCAGACGCCATCGGCGAACAACAGGAGCAGACGACCATGACGACGGATTCCGTCTTCACACGCGAAAGCGATCTGATCGCGCAGATCGAGCGCCTCAAGCTCGAAGCCCGCGACATTCGCCGACGCATCGAACACGCCCGCACGGAAGCGGACAAGCGCGTTCTCAACAAGCAGCTCGGCGAACTCGACGAAGAGGCCGAGGTGCTGCGCAAACGCCTCCGCGCCTGACCCACACCCCAAACCCGCTGCACCACCCGCACGCCGCGCGGTACGATGGTCTCATGATGAGAATCGTCGTTGGCGTCGGGGGCCTCATCGCGGTCGCAGTCATCGCATTGCTTGTCGTTGCCAATCGCGGCCGCCCGGCGCTGACCGATTCGGCATCATCGCCCCCAGCCCCGGCCACCCAGCGCGCAACCGCCCCCGCCACTCAGCCGACGACCGCGCCGGTGGTCGTCTCCGAATACATCCAGTGGGTCCGCTCGCTGACGCCGGCGCTGGCCAAAGCCGAACTGGCCGCATTCCCCGGAGCGCTCGACACCGCGACCACCCTGACCACCACCACGCCCGTCTACCTCGACCGCCGAGGCGACCTCTGGATCACCAGCCCCGCCGCGCCCGAGCTCGACGAGGTCTTACGTAACGCCCCGGATCAGCAGACTCACCTGACGCGCGAGCGCATCGTCTTTGCCTACTGGCAAACCGATGACGCGGGTAGGTGGCATCCGACCGTCATCACCCGAGACGACGACGGTCGGCTCGTCGCCACTTCGTCGTGGGGCGAACACCGCATCGAAAGCGCCACGCAAAACAGCCTCAACGCAGACACCCACTCAACCGCCGCCCCCCACGACATGCCCACCGGCGCGGGCCGGCTGCCTCACTTCGACTTCGCCCGTGCCTTCCCCTATCTCGACGGGATCGTCGCCCCCGCGGACCAGGGCATTGCCTTTCTCCGTTTTCCGCAGCCGGGGTCGAAGGGCCCCATCGAGGTGTATTTCGCGCCGCTGGGCGGTGACACCATCAACCAGGTGCAGGCAGCGTTCATCGCCGACCGCGTGGTCGCCTACCGGCCATGGGACGTCGTGCAGCGCGCGGGCGACGCGGCGATCGGCGGCTCCGACGGCGCCGTGCTCTTCGACGCCCAGACCGGCCAGTGGAACCCCGCGCCGCCCGAGCTGGGCTGGGCGAGCCGGCTGGCCCACGTCGTCCCCTATGCCGACGGCAGCGCCCTGCTGCTCACCCGAAACAGCGACCAGACGCTGGGCCTTACGCTCACCGCGCCGCCGTCGGATCATCCGCTAGACCGCGCCGCGATCGAGGCGCTGGTGACCCAGCTTGCCGACCTCGACCAGAACACCCGCGACAACGCCTACGCCCGGCTCGCGGCCATGGGGCCGACTTCGTGGCCGGTGCTCGAATCGCTCATGGAAGCCCAGCCGCCGGCGTCGCGCCAGCGCATCGCCCGGCTTCTGTCGCGAAAGCTCAAGCCGTCGCTGGGCATCTTCCGCCCGGTCGACCAGCGGCTGTTCATCCATACCCGCCTCGCCGATGGCGGCATCGTCCTCTACAGCGATACGGGCGTCTGGTCACAGTCGGCCGACGGCGAAGAACTGGTGTCGCCCGCATGGCTCGCGCTGCGCCCCGGGAGACGGATTGCCGTCGTCCCCCCGGCGCTGACCGCCAACCAGCCCGCGATGTCGCTCGTCCTGGGCGTGCTGGGTGACGAATGGTTCCGCGGGTCCGACCGGTGGATGGGCAACCATGTCACGCCGATCACCAAGGCCGAGCTGCCCTTCAAGGCCAGGCCCCTGGGCATCGACCGCCGCGGGCGATGGTTGCTCGTTGAGCATCCGCCGACGGTCAGCCCCGAAGGCAAGCTCGTCGCGCACACGGTCATTGTCGATCCCAACATCATCGACCCGACCCCGCGCCTTCCGCTATGGCCCATCGTCGTCGACGGCGGGCACGTCGGCTGGACCAGCGACGGCTGGCCGATCCTGCGCAAAGGCGGCACGTGGAAGATCGGCCCGGCCGGTTTCCAGCCGGTCGATCCCACCAAGGTCACCACGCACACCGCCGATCAACCGGGCGAGGGCGATCCAGCAGCGCCCGATGCCGCGCCCGGTGCCGCGCCCGGTGCCGCGCCCGATGCCGCCGCCGTTGCCCCGGCATTAGACGCGCCGGTAGCCGCCCCGCCTGCGATCCCGCCCGAGCCGATCCTGATCACCAGTGACGGAGCACGCATCTACCTCGGAAGCGACACCATTCGCATCATCCGTCTCGACGCCGCCGGCGCGATCGCGCTCGACCGCACATCCACGCTCGCCCCGGCCGCCCTTCCGTCGGCGCAGTGGAAGACGCCCCGACTCTTCGAAGCAACGCCCACTCGATTCCTTCTCTTCGCCACCCCCGGCCAGATCAGTTGCCTCGACCTCGACGACACGGGCGCGTTTTCGCTCGCCACCGTCTTCACCAGGAACGTCCCCCACACCACCGCTCCGATCCGGCTTTGGAAAGACCCCGCCGGGCGGATCGTGCTGGTCTACGACGTCAACAAGATGTTGCTAATGTTCCCCGACGGCGAGATCCCCC
Organism: uncultured Tepidisphaeraceae bacterium; assembly: GCA_964493365.1. Classification (GTDB taxonomy): domain Bacteria; phylum Planctomycetota; class Phycisphaerae; order Tepidisphaerales; family Tepidisphaeraceae; genus CAZBOE01. The sequence continues at coordinate 3,423 of CAZBOE010000266.1, forward strand.
GCGCCCTGCGGACGTTGGTTCCGTCACTCGACTAGACCCGGCCGCGGCGTCACAGCGCGGTCCTTGAAGCGTCAGCGCGGGCTGCCGTCGGATCAGTCTGCCCGTGAGGCGGGCGAAGTCGAGCGCGCAAAAAAAGACCCCGCAGGCGTGGGTGGGACCTGCGGGGCAAGGAGGGAAGAATCGTCAATGTTAGTACGTGCTGTCTTTCGACCGGTTCGGGCGGCGGCGCGGGTTTCTGTCAATGCGTGTCGCCGCCGAGAGGTCCTTACGAGCGCGGGCCCGAGGCGGATGACCCGGCGGGGCTGACCCCGGGACTAACCCCGGGGCTGACCCCCGGTACGCAACAAACCTCCCGTGACCGGCAGCCTGCTGTGACCGGCGCCTGCTGTGACCGGCAGCCTCCTGGCGTGACGCTCGTAACGGGCATGACACCTTTGCAGGCGTGACGCCCGAGCGTCGACCGCGAGGCGCCAACCGCGGGTTCGTCGCCGGGCTCAGCCTGGCGCGTTACCGTCCGGTTTGGCAGGCGGCTCGGCGTCTGCAGGGCCCGCGGCGGCCAGCACGCGCTTGACCTCCTTGTCAATATCGCTCCACCGGGCCGACGGCTTTCGGTTGACCGTCACGAAATCGCCCACCAGCAGCACCCGCTCGACCCCGGTAATCCGCAGGAGCGCCGCGCCCAGCGGGTCGCCCGATGCCGCGGCGGGGTCGCCGTAACTTCGGAATGCCGCCCCCAGGTGGGTATCCACCTGATACTTCCGCGCGGCCGGGTTGGGCGTGCCGCTCGCCAGAATCACCTTGATGCCCATGTGCGTAAGCCCTTGCCTGTCTGACACATCCGCCATACCCCGCGCCCGCGGGAAGGCCCGCCAACGATACCTCACGCCCGTGCCGACAGCCGGTGCATCGCAGTCGGTGTCTGGCAGTCGGTACCTCGCCGCCGGTGCCTTGCAGCCAATGGCTTGCCGCCAATGGACTGCCGCCGACGTCTCGCCGCCGGTGCCTGCGGGGCCAAGCGTCGCCACGATGCCGACCGACGTCGTTGCCGTTGCCGCCTTGAAAAAAAGGGGGTGCATCGGCACTTGACAAGCCACTATCCCAAACCGCCGGACCCGCCTATACTAGCGGTTCTCCCTGTCGGGCGGTCCGGCGGGGTTTCATGGTCAGACGGGTCTCGGGCGCTGCGTGGTCACCTGAGACAGTCACAAGTTTTGTCCGTCCTTAAACGGTCCACGCCAAAGGAACATTTTTCTCACATGGTCGATTACAACCTGATCAACGCGCTGGGTGACCTCGATGCCGACGTCGATGCCGCAGTGGGCATCGCGTTGGGCGATGCGGCCGACGACCTCGGCAAGCTCGTGGGCACCGAGGAAAACCAGGACTTCACTCCCGGCGCCATCATCAAGGGCAAGATCTCGGGCATGCTCGGCGACGACTTTATCGTCGAGCTGGGCCTCAAATCCGAAGGCCGCCTCGAGAAGGGTGGGGCGCGCAGCGAGCTCGCGGCGGTCGCGGCGC
>CAZBOE010000267.1:0-4622 GCA_964493365.1 uncultured Tepidisphaeraceae bacterium
GCCGGCGTGGTTTGTCGGGAGGTGTGAGATCATCGACGGCGAGGGGCGGGAGATTCGCCGGCGCATCACGGCCTATAAGCACGCGCGGCTGGCGCGCTATTCGTATCGCTCGCTGCTGCGTGAGAACGTGATCAGCCAGCCGGCGGTCTGGTGGACGCGGCCGGCCGGTGAACGGGCGATGCGGGAAGACGGGCGGTTGTTTGATCCCTCGTTGCACTACACGATGGATTACGACCTGTGGCTGCGGCTGGGGCGGGTGTGTGAGCCGACCCTGATCGACGGGGTGACCTCGGCATTTCGGCTCCACGAGGCGAGCAAGAGCGGCGCGGTCGATCGGCGGCAGTTTGACGAAGGGTATGCCGTGGCGCGGCGGTATGGGGCGGACGACCGCGCGTCGATGTGGGTGCATCGGCTGAACGTGGAGAAAATCGTCTGGGCGTATCGCGCGATGCGGGGGCTGGGGATGAGATGAGCGATCGAGGCTTGGGTGGAGCCGAGGTCGGTGATGTCGTCTGATGCCATGAATCGCGGATGGCTGCCGGGCGCCATGCGCACCGCCGCTCTCTTCGGTGGCACGGCCAACCCTGGCCGTGATCTCGCGGCGCAAGCCGCCTGCGCGGTGGGCCATGGGCTGGTAGCCCATGCCACCAAAGCTCGAACTGCGGCGCCGCGCTCTTTGGTGGCACGGCCAACCCTGGCCGCGATCTCGCGGCCCAAGCCGCTAGCGCGATGGACCATGGGCTGGTAGCCCATGCCACCCAAGCTCGAACTGCCGCGTTGCTCTCTCGGGTGGCACGGCCAACCCTGGCCGTGATCTCGCGGCGCAAGCCGCCTGCGCGGTGTGCAATGGGCTGGTAGCCCATGCCACCAGAAGCCCGGCCTGCCATGTCTTCGTCTTTGGTGGCACCAGAATCGGCTTACATCATTCCTGCGCCGGATCGGCTTAATCCTTCGGCGTAGAGTCCGGCGGGGCAGAGGCGGGGTCGAGCTTGCGGAGCTTTTCTTCGGCCTGCCGCTGCTTTTCGGTGAGAATGCCGACCATCTGGGCGAGTGTGGCGATGCGGTTGTCCTGGACACTGACGATCGAGAGCAGTTCAAAAACGATGATGAACAGAAACGTGCTGACGCAAAAGAGCATGATCGTGCGGTAGTCGATCTCGAGCCACAGGCTGACCTTCTCGAGCAGGCGCGGCCAGACGGCCAGCACGAGGAACGGCAGGCCCAGCAGCAGGAAGACGATCGTGTATCGCTCTTTGAGCCTATAGGTTCGCAGGCGTCTGACGGCCAGCAGCAGCAGGCTGCCACCCAGCGCCAGCAGGATCAGTGTGCGGCTGATGTTCATGGGCGTGTCCAGAGAGGGCGGCGCGGAGCTGGCCGGCGACGGTGAGCGGGGCGGCGGCGGGATGCGGTGGGGCGTCGTCAGGCGCGACGCGGTCTTCGACCGCCACCTTGAGGCTCGGCCAGGGCTCGCGGACAAGGTCGAGCACGAGGCAGGTGGTGACCTTGATGACGTAGAACAGGCCGGCGACGAGCGAGATCGAACTGGTCCCGCCGCGACGCTGGCGCATGCGGACGGGCAGCTCGGCGATGTTGAACCCCGCGCGGTGGAGCAGCAGCACCACCTCGGGCTCGGGATAGTCTTCGGGATACCAGTGGGCGAAGGCGCTGATCGCCCTGCGGTTGGCGGCGCGGAAGCCGCTGGTGCAGTCGGTCATGCGGATGCCCGCCAGCGCCCGCAGCACCAGGTGAAGAAACCACGCCCCGGCCCGGCGGACCACCGTCTGGCGGTAGCGCGTCGGCTCGAGAAAGCGCGACCCGATGGCGAGGTCGAGCCGGTTGTCGACCAGGTGTTCGACCAGCCTGAGCACCTCGGCGGGACGGTGCTGGCCGTCGCCGTCGACCTGCACGGCGATGTCGTAGTTGTGCATCGCGGCATAGCGATAGCCGGTCTGCATGGCGCCGCCGATGCCGAGGTTGAAGGGCAGCGAAATCACCGCGGCCGACTCGGGGATGCGCCGGGCGGTGTCGTCGGTCGAGCCGTCGTCGATGACCACGATGTCAAACTCCGGCAGCGCCCGCTTGAGCCGGTGGACGAGCTCGGCGATGGCGTGCCGCTCGTTGAACGCCGGCACGATGACCAGGCAGCGCAGGCCGCGGAGTTTGTGGCTGGTGGGTTTGCTCATACCCGATCGACGGCTGGGACAGGTGCGGGCGGGGTTAAACGAAAACACCGCGGACACCAGTCAGACGACGCCGCCGGGCAGTGTACTACAACGGGCGGGCAGAGGCACGGGAGTGATGGGCCAATTCAGTGCCGCAGGCGCTGTGACAGCGGATCAATCACGCGTCTCGATCAGTGTGGCCTTGGCATCCTGTTTTGCCGTGACAAGCAGCTTGAAACTCTTGCCGCCGATCATCATTCCCGTCCCGGCCTCGTGTTGTTGCGGAGGCATTTCCCCGACTTGTCCTGCCAGCCCAGTTTCGCTTATCTCTGTCGTTCCCTCCTGCACGGTGTAGATGAATGTGCGAGGGACATCGAGCGTTGCGGCGACCCATTGCGTGCGTCCGCCGCCTAATTGGAATGGCATCGTGGTGAGCTCTTTGCCGGCAACGGTGCTGGCGTTGTACACCTTTGCACTAACCGGGCCGCGCGCGAGCACTTTGACAGTCACCTTCTGGATCACGCCACAGACCATCAGGGGGACGCCGCCACGTTCAGCGGTAGACCAGGCGACGATGTGGGCAATGCCATTGGAATCGAGGTAATGAATCTCCACTGCAAAGCCCGCTCGATCGTCTTGCTGAGTAAACAGGATTGTCCGCACCACGTTAGAATCGGATGCAAAAATCGTGTAGCACTCACCCACCGTCCCGTGGATCACCACCGAAGCCTCCGGGATCGGCTCGTCAGCACGCTGCTGCGCCAGGCTTGCTGTAGCAAAGAGCCAGCAAAGAACAGTCATCACGGTTGTATAGGGCAGCATTGGTCACCCTCCTAACTGACAACGTCGCACAACTTCGGTGTCTAGAACTTCTCGATCGACAATGCGGCTGTGTTTCCGCTCTCTGCTTCATTCGAGTCTAATCTCAACGGCCAGGGCACAAACCCCAGTAAGGCAAAGCCCTTTACCCGGTTGAACACCTGCCCCCCCAGCCAAGATGGCGCAGGGTGTGAGGTACCCGCGGCAAAGTCAACTGGAAATTGTGAGGATAGCCGGATCTGCGGCGAGGCTTTGTCGCCTGCTGTCTGAAGCGGTGCGGGAAGGGTATGATGAAGCGGCGTCGACGCCCGAGTGGACTTCGGAGCGATTCACCTTAACCGTTGGCTGTCGTAGCAGGAGCCTGGGATGAGCAATTACGTCGCATCGCCTGTTGATTCTGAGCCGCATCCGGATCATTCGCCGGCGCCGGCGATCACCGTCGAAGACCGCAAGGTGTCGCTGACGCACCTGCTCAAGACGGTGGTGAAGGTGGGGGGGTCTGACCTTCACCTGCAGGCGGGGTCGGTTCCGATGATTCGGGTCGACGGGCGGGCGCGGTTCCTCGACATCCCCGCGACCACCGACGAGCAGATGAAGGAGTATGTCGACGAGATCATCACCAAGCAGGGCGAGACGGCCGAAGAGCGTCGGCACACGCTCGAGCACCGCGGCAGCGTCGACGTGGCGTTTTCGATGGGCGTGGGTCAGCCGCGGTTTCGTACCAGCGTCTTCCACAGCCGAGAGAAGTATGCGGTCGTGATGCGCCGCATCGTGACCAAGATCCCCAACTTCGATGAGCTCAACCTTCCGCCCCAGGTCGAGAGCCTGGCCGACCATCACCGCGGGATCGTGATCGTGGCCGGCACGACCGGTTCGGGCAAATCGACCTCGCTGGCGGCGATCATCGGCAAGATCAACCGCACCCGTGCCGAGCGGATCATCACGGTCGAAGACCCGGTCGAGTTTCAGCACGACAACATCAAGAGCCTGGTCAGCCAGGTCGAGATCGGGACCGACAGCGAGAGCTATGAATATGCGCTGCGTGCGATGATGCGCCAGGACCCCGACGTGATCCTGATCGGCGAAATCCGCGACAGCTTTTCGCTGGGCACGGCGCTTCGGGCGGCCGACACCGGTCACCTGGTGTTCACGACGGTCCACGCGACCAACGCGCCGACGACGATCGAGCGGTTCGTCTCGCTGTTCGACCCGGCCCAGAAAGAACTGCAGCAGGCGCAGCTCGGGATGAACCTGGTGGGCGTGCTGTGTCAGCGGCTGGCCAAGCGGCGCGACGGCAAGGGCCGCGTGCCGGTGGTCGAGATCATGCTGGCGACGCCGCTGGTGCGCAAGTACATCCTCGACGGAGAATTCGACAAGCTCAAAGGCTGCGTCGGGCAGCGCGAAGCGGGATGTCAGAGCTTCGACCAGCACCTGACCGAGCTGTTCCAGAAGCAGATCATCGACGTCAACGAAGCCAAGCGGCTGGCGAGCAACGTCGACGCCCTGACGCTGGCGCTGCGCGGCATCGGCAACAGCGATACACGGCTGCGGTGAGGATCGGAGGTCGATCGGCGCGACCGGCCGCGCCGCCGATCATGCCACCGACCATGCCACCGACCGTGCGACCCACGGCGCGCGGCC
>CAZBOE010000268.1:0-4569 GCA_964493365.1 uncultured Tepidisphaeraceae bacterium
GCTGCGCTCGCCATTGAGATAGGTGGCGCGGATGAGGCTCATGCCATAGGTGAACTTGAGCCCGTGCGTCCAGGCATGGGGCAGTAGGCGATGACGGTCGATCCAGTCCAGCAGGCGCGGCAGCGCGGGCTGGGGAAACCGGTCGAGCGCCTCGGGCGTGGCTTCCCAGGTGATCTGCCGGCGCACGATCGTCCCCCCGGCGATGTTGCGGTCGAGCATCGTCTGATCAAATCGCACCGTCGGGTCGGGGCTTGGCCCGTAGCGGAAGCCGTAGGCCGCCCAGACCGCGGCCCACCCGGTGAAAAACAGCGTCGCCGCGAGAAGCCCCGCCAGGCCCAGTCGCCTCGCCCGGGTGGTCAATACGCCCCAGGGCGTCGGCCAATGCCATTGCACCAGCGCCCGCGCCGTCAGCAGCGCCACCGCCAGCGGAGGCACAATCACCCCCGAAAACTTCACCAGCGGCGCCGCGGCACAGGCAACCACCAGCACCGCCGCGCCCCCGAACGTCGCCCGCCGGCCCACCAGCCACACGCCCATCGCCGCGCCGAGGTAGCACAGCGCCAGCGGCACATCGTTTTTGATCAGCGCCGCATGGCCCAGCAGGTTGGGGTCGAGGCAGACCATCACCCCTGCCGCCACGGCCGCGACCGCGCCCGCGAGTCGCCACGACCAGTAAATCGTCAGCGCGCACAGCGCCATGCCGATCACCACAAACACCGCGCGCCCGCGCGTGATAAACGCGTCGGCGTCGACGCCCGGCGTGCCGAAAAGCGTGCCGCTGACCCAGTTCCAGTGATTGCGCACGTCATCGAGAACCGCGGCCCAGCCCGGATGGCTCGTGTCGGGGCGCAGCGCATCGGCGGGCTGAAACATCCCCGCGAGCCGCTGGAGCAGCGCGGGGTCTTCAGGGTTCATTCGATACTCACCCCGGTGCACCACCAGCCACCCCGACACGCCGTGCAGCGTCTCGTCATACGTCGCCGACTTGCCCAGCGCGGCGGTCCACGACAACACGCCGAAAATCACCACCAGCAAGGCGCAGGCAACTCCCCACGGCCGGATCGATAGCGCCCGGCGGCCGGTTTTCTCCCTTGAGGATGCAGGCTCGCCGGCCGTCGTGTGAGAAGCCGGCGCAACGCGCGAATCGGCCGCGCCCCCGCGGCCAGGCGTTGTCTGAGAATCGGGCGCAGTCGAATACGACGGTTCCGCGGCGGTCATCGGGTCGCATGGTAACGCGCTTTTTCCACCCGTGCCGGGCGCGTCGTGACGCCGGGCGGCAAAGTCAGAGCGTGGCGCCGGAGAAATCCCTCGCCGGTGTCGCGCCGCTTCGATCCGCGCGAGATTGTCTTAGAGGCTCTTAACCACGGGCATGAAGCACGCGCGGTTTGATCGGCTTGGCAGGGGTGCCCGCCGCGACCACGTCGGGCGGCAGGTCCTTGAACACGCTCGACCGCGCCCCCACCACCGTGCGGTCGCCGACGGTCACACCCGGGCCGATGAACGCGTCGGCCGCGATCCAGCAGTCTTCCCCGATCACGATGGGAGGCCGCAGCAGCGGATAGTCGGGGCTCGTGTAATCGTGGGTGCCCGCGCACAGGTGGGCATACTGGCTCACGAACGACCGGTTGCCGATCGTGATCGGGCCCAGGGCATAGAGGATGGCTTCGTCGCCGATCGACACGTCATCGCCGATCGTGAGATTCCACGGAATCTCGATCCGCACGGTCCGGCGGATGCGCACGTTGCCGCCGAGCCGCGCCCCAAACGCCCGCAGCACCGCGGCGCGGAAGCCATACATCGTGTGAAAGCTCAGCCGAAACACCGTGGCATGGACCATCGCCCACAGCAGCCGGGCGATCTTCTGCCGCCGAGTCCAGGGGCTGACGTTGCGCAGCGGCGTGCCGGAGTCCGACGCCGACGGCGCGGCGGGTGTGTCCGTCGCCCGCGAAGGTGTGTCCGATGCGCTTGCCATGATGTCGACACCAGGCGGAAACGGCTTAGCGCGTGCCCACGGCTTGCGGGTTGCCCGCAGGCGCGGTGGCCTGCGAGGTCTCGGCGGGCAGCGCTTCGGTCGACTGGGCATCGGTCGACTCGGTTCCTGTCGGCTGTGTGCCGGTCGGCTGGGTTCCGGTCGGGCCCGAAGCCGTCGCCTTGCCCGCTTCCGATGCGGCCCGCAGCGCCGGCAGTTGCGACGGAACCGCGCTGATCTGCCGGCTCTTGCGGTTGGATTCGTCGGCCTGCTTCAGCTCGTAATACTTCGCAACCGACAGGTATTCGTAGATCGCCAGCAGCCGGCAGAACACATATCCCGGTCGGCCGTCGAGGAACCCGCCCTGAAAGATATAGCTGTAGAGGAACCGCAGCATCGGCCTGAACGGCATCCGACGCGACAGGTTCTTGAGCCAGCGCCGACGCGACAACTGCGCGTTGCCCTGCACCAGCCCCTCGGCCTCCACCCCTTTGTACTGCACCATCGCTTCCCAGTTGGAGTAGCGGTTGTGCTTCTCCATGAAAACCTGGATCGACGGAAACGCAAAGTGCAGCATGTCGTTCTCGAGGTAGCCGACCGAGCCGTCGACCTTGACGTGCTCGTGGACCTCATTGTCGCCAGAGCCGGTGTCGCCGATCTCGGTCAACTGCTCATACTCGCCCTTGCCCCGACGCAGCAGCCGAAGGTTCCACGACGGGTAATAGCCGCAGTGCTTGATCCAGCCGCCCATGAAGATGAACCGGCGGTTGATGTAGTAACCCTCGTGCTTCGGGTTCTTCACCGTGCGGATGATCTCGTCGGCCAGCTCGGGCGTGATCCACTCGTCGGCATCGACGATCAGAATCCACTCGTTCCGCCAAGGAAGGTTGCGCAGCGCCCAGTTTTTCTTCTTCGGCCAAGCGCCGTTCCACCGGAAATCGGCGACCGTCGCACCGTATTGGCGCGAGATCGTGACCGTGTCGTCTTTCGAGCCGCTGTCGACGACCACCACCTCGTCCGCCCAGGTGAGGTGATCGAGGCAGCGGGCGATGTTCTTGCCCTCGTTGAGCGTCGGAATCAGTACCGACACCGGCGCCTTGCTGGTCAGCACGGTCGGCCCGGGCGGCGGCAGCACACTGCCACGGCTCGGCTCCCCGCTCGGGCGGTCTGCCTTGCTGGGTAACGCCTCGGGCAGCAATGGCCTGGGCGATGATGATGCCGGCAAGATTGTGATCCCGGTGCCCCCCGCAGGATCGCCCGCCGGCCCGGCGGTCGTTGCAGTGTCCTGCGTTCGCATTTTTCCCTCTGGCACGCTCAGCCCACGCACATTCTGCGGCGACCTTCCCTCGGTCAACTTCAATTCGACATACTTCATCCTGATGAAGTATTCGTAACAACTGATGAAGAGACACAGATGCCAGCCCGCGCTGCCATCCAGAAAGCCCAGCTTCACCACATACATCCACAGAAATCGGATCACCCAAGGGAGGGGCATAAACGGCAAAACCCGATTTTTCAGATACCTTCGACGCGATACACGGTCTGTTAAGAACGCGTGAAGGCCCGGCCAGCGCTCCCGTGCGTTGAAGATCTCGATCGCCTCGAGCGTCGAATAGCGATTGTGCTTGGCGACAAAATACTCGAGCCCCCGCTTGTCGTTGTGGATCAGCAGCCCCGTCAGGTCGCCCGTGGGGCCCGTCACGATCATGTGCTCGTGCACCAGCCGCTGCTCGTATCGGGCATGACCGCGCTTGAACAGCCGCAGGTTCCAGCTCGGGAAGTATCCGCAGTGGCGGATCTCCCGGCCCATAAAGATGAACACGCGGTTGATATGAAACGCCGACTCGCGGACTTCATCGACCTGTCGATCGGTGATCCGCCGAATCTCATCGCGCAGCTCCGGCGACACCGCTTCATCGGCATCGACGATCAGAATCCACTGGCTCTCGAACGGAAGGTTGTCCAGCGCCCAGTTCTTCTGCGCGGCATACCCCTCCCACGCGTGGTGCACGACCGTGCACCCGAACGACTGGGCGATCTCCACCGTGCGGTCGGTCGAGCCGCTGTCGACCACAAACACACGATTCACCCAACCCTGCAGCGACGCGAGCGTCTCCGGCAGGTTGAGTTCCTCGTTCTGCGTCTGGATCAGGACATCGACCATGCGCCAAACCGCCAGACCCCGCTTGCGCCTGCACCAGACAGGAACGCCCGCGCCCACAGGCCAGACACGGCCCGTTTGCGGCGGATTGATGGTTATACCCGCCAGTCCACCGTTGACCAGTGCCACAACGGAGACTTCACGGCCACAACCCTTGGCCACATCGGCTTATGCGGCTCCCCAGATGAGCGCCAGCACCGTTTAACCAAACACCAGCCCCGCCCCCCCCGCCCACCGACCTCGCCCGCCCCCCGCCGGACGCCCTTCCTCCTGCCCGCGCCGCCCCGCGAATCCCGCCCGAGATCGCCCGCGAGACATCCCGAAAGGCCGTCGGCACCGGTCGGCGACGTACCGCCGCCCCTCGCCACCGGATACGCCCCGCACGCCACCGCCCGCTCGCCCGCCGCTCGACGCGTCGCGATGCCCGGGGAGTGCCCCC
>CAZBOE010000269.1:0-3652 GCA_964493365.1 uncultured Tepidisphaeraceae bacterium
GGGCGATGGGTCGCGGCCGGCGGGCGACGCGTCGCCGGCATCGGACGGGCAGAGCGCGGGCACACCGGCGCCCGCCGCCGACTCACAGGCGGGCCCGATTCGCTACCTGTGCGTGCTGCGCAAGACCCTCGCGCGGCTCTCGGACACCTCGGTGGTCACGGGCGATCTCGTCCGCGTTCGCGACATCGGCACAACCGACGAACAGGCGCGGCGCGAGGCGGTGATCGAGCAGGTCCTGCCGCGGCAGACCGTGCTCACGCGGGCCGACAGCTTCAAGCAGATCGAGCAGCACCCGATCGTCGCCAATGCTCAGCAGATGATGATCGTGGTGAGCCTGCTGCTGCCGCGGCCGAAATGGGGGCTGGTCGACCGGATGCTCATCGCGGCCCGGGCCGGGGGGCTCGAGCCGATCGTCGTGCTCAACAAGCTCGATCTGGCCGACAGCGAGCGACAGGGGCAGGAAGCGCTGGCCGAGGCGTCGGAGGTGCTCGATTATTACCGGTCGGCGCTGGGCGTGACGACGCTGCGGTGCAGCGCCACCAGCCCTGCCGACGCGGCGGCCACGGTCGAGGCGCTGCGGGCGCTGCTCAAAGATAAGCAGACCGTGCTGGCCGGGCATTCGGGCGTGGGCAAGAGCAGCCTCGTGCGTGCGATTCAGCCCGACCTCGACATCCGCATCGGCGCCATCAGCGGCTACACCAGCAAGGGCCGACACACGACAACCTCGGCGCGCATCTATCCGCTCTCGTTCGGCGGCGCGGTCATCGACACGCCGGGCGTGAAGCTCTTTGGTCTCTGGAATGTCACGCGCGACAACATCGAGTCGTTTTTCCCCGACCTGTCGCCCGACACCGCATCGAGCGCGCCCGCCTGGCGTCGCGAAAGCTTCGAGCGCATCGCCGAATCACTGACCAGCTGATCCGCCGCACGCACCCGCTGCCGCCTCACTGCTGCCGTCCATCTACTGTCGCCCCACTACTGCCGCCCGACTAGCGCCGCCTGCCGACCCTTCACCGTCCGCCCGTCTCCGCTCACCAGGAATATTCCACCGTATAGGTCAGCGTCTTCTCCTCATCGGGCGCGATGTCGAGCGGGAAGTGGACCGTCCGCGCGTCCTGCTTTTCGGGCGGGGTGGTGGATCGGTCGATCGTCCACTGTGCCCAGCGGAACATCGTCTCTTTGACGATCACCTTGACCGGCTCGCGTTTGCGGTTGCGGATCTTGATCTCGAAGCTCTCGCGGGCCTGCCGCCGCGAGTTGTCGATCTGGAAGTCGGTCTGCTTGCGTTCGCCTACCACGTCGAAGGCGCTGCCGAGCTTGATGAGGATCTTTTCCTCGCGCGGCGTGTGCTGAATGACGTCTTCGCCCACAAACTCGAGCGAGCCGTCGGCGTCGTCGCGCTTGAGCACGCGCACGCGCCCCGCCGGCAGCGGAACGCCCATGCCGTTGGCCTGGGTGTTGGCCAGCCTCAGATAGACATCGACCTTGTTGTTGCTTGCGGTGCCCAGGTCGCGGTCGGCATAGCCGCCGCTGGGCGCATACCACAGCGTCTCGGGGTTGCCGTAGTAGACCATGACCTTCTCAACCGGCACGCCCGTCTTCTGCGGGAACAGCTCGATCTGCTTTGTCGAGTTGTCGGGGACGCTGGTCGGCCGGCCCAGCGTGTAGAGGTGGTATTCGAAGAACGATTTCTCGCTGAAGCCGGCGGGCTCGCTAAGCATGGCATCCGCCATCGCTCGCTGGCGCATCATGCCAGAGGCGCCCTGCGTCGCTTGCACGCGCTGGACATCGCCCGCCACCAGCTTGAGCGTGGCCTGCGGATAAGACGCCCCGCTGCGGTTGACCAGCGTGACCCACGCGCCCACATCGGCGCGGGTGTCGTCGGTGTTGACGATCAGGTTGTAGTCGGCGCGCCAGGTCATGCCGTCGGTTTGATAGGAGATCTGGATGTCCTGGGGTCCGCGGCGGTTGGTTGCCACATCCCACACCAGCGTCGGCCGCGTGATCAGCCCCGACCCGCTCGACGCCAACTGGATCGACTCGATCTCGGGCCCGCGCGTGATCACCGCCACCGGGGTCTGGGGGTCTTCGGTTCGCAGGATCAGCGTCGCGCCGTCGAAGCTCAGCAGCGTGCCGGTGAAGACGGTGCGACCCGTCTCGTCGCGGCGGACGACGCTGATCGGTCGGTCGATGAACTTCTCGAGCAGCTTGTCCGTGCCCAGCAGGTCATACTCATAGCTCTGCTCGACGACCGACGTCTGCTCCGGCGCGGTGAGCGACTTAAATGACACCGTGGTCGGATCGATGCCCGACGCCACGCCGGTGAGGCGGATCGTGTTGCGCCCCGGCGTCAGGTCGACCCGCCGCGTCTCGCGGACCACACCGTATCCCGGCAGCGGCTGCACATATCCCATCCGCCCGCCCGCGTGACCGCGCGGGTCGAATTGCGCCGGATCGGCGGTGGAATAAACAGTAAGTGAGAAATCGGTCGCGTCGCCCGCGATGACGGGCCCCGCCTGCTCGATCGGCCGGGCCGGGGGGGCATCACCCACCGGCTCCTGTGCGCCCGCCCGGGCAGGCAACATGAACAGCGCGGCGCAGACCGCCGCACTGATTGCCGCACTGATCGCCGCACCGGCCACTGCGCCGCGGATCGTCGTTCCCCTCGCCTTCGGCTTTTCGTTTCTCATGCCCAATCAGACGCAGATACCCCTGCAAAGTTCCCCGGCTCGGATGTCGGCGCGGTGGATGTTGGCGCCGTGGGTGTCGGAACCGTAGATGGCTGCCCCGTGGATGTTGGGCCCCTTGGATTCGGAACCGGGCCCCAAACCGCCGGCAGCGACCGTGCGGTCCCCTGTCGCGCCTGTTTGCCGATCGGTGCACGCGATGGTTGCGCGATGGGTGCACGATGGCGGCCGCGCGCGAATCTGACGTCGGCGCGCCGACGACGCGTGCGCCCTCGACCTTGACCAACCTCCGTCTCACTCGCACGCTACGCCCATCACCCGTTGGGCCACTCATCCCCTTGCAGCCCTGCTGATCTCCGCGGCGTGCTGCGCCATGCTCCTGTTTGCCGGAGGCGTGTCGCTGCCCACGCTCATTACGCTGCCGTTGCCGATTCTCATTGCCCTGCCGCTGGTCGCCGCGGCGCGGCAGCAGGATGGCGGGTCGGCCGGTTCGAACACCCACTCCGCGGCGCACGGGCGAATGCCGGTGGGCCGCATCGCCCTCACGACCGCGGCCGCTCTGCTCCCCGTGCTGCTGACCATCGGCTGGATCGGTCGATCGGCCGGCCTTTCGTCGGGCGCGGTCGTCGGTTGCGCGGTCACGCTGATCGCTTTCGCATGCACCGCGGCTGCGCCGGCGGCCGCGGCGCCGGGCGCGTTGCCGGTGATCGTGGCGATCCTGGCGGCGTGGCTCACCTGGCCGATCTGGCTCAGCCCCCACCTGACCCAGATGCCCCCGTGGCTGATCGATGCACTGGTGATGACCCACCCGCCGCTGATCCTCAGCGGGCTGACCACCCCGGCGTTTATCCCGTGGACGGAGCAAGCCTTTGCCTACAACCTCACCACCCTCGGGCAGGACACGCCCTATGCCCTGCCCGAGGGTGGTGAGGTTGTAGGGAAAGAGTGGTAAGGGAAAGAGTGTA
>CAZBOE010000269.1:3662-4568 GCA_964493365.1 uncultured Tepidisphaeraceae bacterium
CTCCTCGCGGTCACTGCCGTCGGTATCGCCCGCAGGTTGCCCCGCCGTGCAGAAGGCTGACGGCCCCGATGTCGAGCGGACGGCGTCGTGAGCAGACTTCGGGGCCAGTGGGCCCGGGAGCCAGCGCACGCGGGCATGAGCGAGCGGCCGCCGTCGCGCTGGGGCCGTCGCCATGGAGCCGTCGCGCCGGGGCCGTCGCGCTGGGGCCGGGGCAGCGCCGGTCAGTCCTCGAGATCGGCCGGCACGAGCAGGGGCGCCAGCACTTCTTTGGCAAAGGGTCGCGACATCAGCCCGACATGGTCGCCCCAGTTGCCCAGCTGTTTCCACGACGGGTCGTAGGCCCGCTGGACGAGCCTGGCGTAGAGCCCCGGGTCGGCCGACTCGGGCATGGTGAAGCCCACCATCCCCGCCGACGGTCCATAGACGCGGTCGAGCGTGCCTGCGACCGACGTCCCCCGACCCAGCACCAGCGAATCCTTCTCGCTGTAGTAGCTGTACATCCGCCCCTCGACGCGAGACAGCGCCCGGCTCAGGTCGTAGCCCGGCGAGAGCGCCGACGCCAGGAGGATCACCTGATCGACCTTCACGTCATCGGGCAGGGCCTCGAGCGCCCAGGCGGCGATGCCCGTCCCGGCGCTGTGGCCGATCAGGAAAATCGGCACATTCGGGTTGGCGCGGGCGAACGCGGTGATCTTGTCGGCCACGATCCGGGCCTGCTCGCGGTTGTATTCGACCGCACGCATCAGGTGCAGCCCGGGCTTGTCGCCGGTCCAGCGATGGATCTCGACCTTGAGCGCGTCGTTGCCCTGCCGCAGGCCGGCGGTCATCGTCCGGTCGATGGGCAGAAACCCGCCGATGCCGGGCAGGTGGATGACATACCCCCCGGCCGGCGCCGCGCGCGTGGTC
>CAZBOE010000270.1:0-4541 GCA_964493365.1 uncultured Tepidisphaeraceae bacterium
AGAGCACACGCCAATGCCGTCTCACGGGCGCGGGCGCTGGCCGGCCCGGGTGATGTCGTCCTGCTCTCGCCGGGTTACGCCAGTTACGATCAGTTCGACAACTTCGAGAAGCGCGGGGAGGCGTTTGCGGCGCTGGCGCGCCGCGCGACCTGACGCCCCGCTCACACCGGCATCACCTCGGACAGCACCATCCTGCTCCGCGGCAGCGCGGGGAGGCGGCGCATGTTGAGCGCGAGGTTTTGGGGCGGGATGCGGTAGGTCATTCGCCGCGTGAGCATGTCGGCCGCCTGGAGCATGAGCCATGTCGTCAGGTCTTCGCCCGGGCACCGGTGGTTGCTCGCGGCGTGGCCGCCGCCCTGGGGAATGTGGTTGTAGGGCGTCATCGGGGTGACGAGATATCGGTCAGGGTCAAACCGCTGCGGATGGGTCCACACTGCGGGGTCATGGTTGGTGCCGTAGAGGTCGAGCATGGCCCGCCTGCCCCTGGGGAAGCGATAGCCTCGCCATGCAAAGTCGTTTCTCACGACCGCCGCCACCACCGGAAAAAACGGAAAGTATCGCCGCACTTCCTGCACGAAGCGCATCGCATAGCCGTCGGGGTCGGCCGACACGAGCCGCGGCCTCGTCTGCGGGTGTTCATGCAGCGCCATCGCGACGAACACGATGTAGACCGACACCGCGACGACCGGCCTGAGCACGTTGAGCAGCTCGACCCCTGCCGTCTTCTCGTCGAGCAGTCGCCCTGCGGCGTCGCGATATGCCGCGACGGCCGCCAGCGCCGACCCTTCGGGTGGGCTCACGGCGTTTCCCCGCACGCGAGCCACGAGCGATCGCGCCCAGCGATCGCCGCGAATCCGCTGCAGGCGCGAATACAGGTGCCTGGGCCCGGCGGCCCCGGCGGCGTCGAACATCGCGGTGAGTTGCAGTGTGCGAAGGCAAACCTCCCGCTCGGGCAGCGGCACGCCGGCCCAGCCGCAGACGGCCCGGGTGAGCATTTCGTGCAGGTCGTCGTAGAGGCAGACCTGTTTCTGCGCGGCCCACCGGTCGATGGCCGCGGTCCACTGCGCCGCGGAGCGCTCGAGCAATCCTTTGAAGCTGGCCGGGCTGAGGACCGTCATCAACATGCGTTTGCGGTCGAGATGCTGCTGGCCGTCTGTGGTTTGGATGCCGCCCGGCCCGAACAGCGTCTTGACGGCCAATCCCGGTGCGGCCCCGACGCGCGTGAACCGCTCGCGGTCGTAGAAGACCTCGGCCGCTTCGGCACCGGTCATGCAGATCGTCGGGCGAAGGAGGATTCGCGTGGCAAACACATCGGTGTTGAGCAACCGGGCGCGGCGGGAGATATAGCGGTAAGGGTCGAGGCGAAACGCCAGCGTCGCCTCGGGGAGTGGGTCGGTGGGCATATCCCGCATATCCCGCCCGGCGTGCAAAGCGTGTGCGGCCGACCCCGAATCACCGCGATCGACAACGCCGCGATCAAAACCCTGCGCCGGCCTCGCCAAGGCCGGCACTTCTGCCCGATCGACCGGCCGCTTGCGGCGCGGCGGTCTCTGGCGTCGCTCTCTGGTGTCCGCCCCGGTGGCGTCTAGACTGGTAGCCCGACATGGCACGCAACAAAGACGGCTCAAGGCGCTATCACGACCGCGTCGCTCGCCAATACGACGCGATCTATGACGACCCGTTCTGGCATTTCCACGACGAACTGACCTGGGACCTGATCAAGCCTCACCTGCCCGATCAGCGTCCGTCGGCGGCGGCCGACCTCGGATGCGGCACGGGCAAGTGGGGGCTCAAGCTGCTCAAGAGCGGCTTTGACGTGACCTTCGTCGACCACGCGGCCGCGATGGTCGAACAGGTGCGCAGCAAGCTCGACGCGATGGGCCCCCGCGCCCGGAGGGCCACGCTGACGGTGGCCGACATTGTCGAGATGCCTGAGGTGCCGGGCGACACCTTCGACCTCGTCGTCGCGATGGGCGACCCGCTATCGATCTGCACCGACCCGAGGCGGGCCGCGCGGGAGATGGCGCGAATCACCCGCCGCAACGGCGTGGTGATCGCGACGGCCGACAACAAGCTGGCGGCCATCGACCACTTCATCGAGCGCGGCAACCTCGACGCGCTGGAAGAGTTTGTCAAAACCTCACGCACCCACTGGCTCACCCGCGATGCGCGGGAACAGTTTGAGCTGACCACATTCACACCCCGCTCGCTGAGCCGGCTCTTTGAAGATGCCGGCTTCGAAGTCGTCGCGATGGCGGGCAAGAGCGTGCTGCCTGTCCGAGCGAACAAGATGCTCTTCGAGCAGCCCGGCGCCATGGAGCGGCTGCTCAAGCTCGAGGCCGACCTGGCGCGCGACCCGACCGCGCTCGCCAGGGCCAGCCACCTGCAGATCGTGGCACGACGCCCCGGCTGATGGGGGGCGTGACGTAATCGATGAGTCGCGCTGCGCCGGCGTGACCGGCGATGCGCGATCAGCAACGCATCGTTCGTGACGCCGAGCGTCACGGCTGATTGGGGGTGCGCAACATTCCGCCAGTGACCGTTGGCTAGTGCCGCGCGCGGGCGCTGCACGGATGCGGCGGTCTAGATGTAGTACATCGACTGCTGCGAATTGGTTGCGCGGTTCACATGCTCGACGAGCTGGTCGAGCGAGAGGTTGTCGAGCACTTCGTCGGTCGCCTCGGTCAGCCGGTCGTTGATCAGGCGCACCGCGACCTTGCCCGGCGAGGTTTCCATCGCGGGGGGGTGAGGCTCCTTGGCCGTCAGACGACCCTCGAGCCGGCGGATAACGTCACCGACGCGGATATCCCGCGGCGACCGCGAAAGTCGGTAGCCGCCGCCGGAGCCCACCTTGCTGTCGAGAAATCCGCCCCGTCGCAGGGCGAGCAGGATCGCTTCGAGGAATTTGTTCGGAAGCTGCTCCTGCTCGGCCAGATCGCGAGACTGAACATAGTCTCGCGGGTATTGCCGCGCAAGCTGAACCACCGCCCGCAGGCCGTACTCTGTCCGTTTTGAAAGACGCAATGCCCTGCTCCCAAAATATCCGATCGAGATAGTACGGGTTTGCCCGCGTAACGACAACCTGCAACCTCCACCACATATCATCTTTTACCGCGTATAATGGCAGGTCATGATTCGACCCCTATTTGCACCCCTCCTGGCGATGCTGGTTTTTCTGACGGCAGTCGCTCGCCCTGCATTGGCTCAGTTCGGCGGGCTGGGCGACTTTTCCGACCCGCTTTCGGCGATGGACCGGCAGAATGCCACGGTCACCGCATCGCTCGACCGCGCGCCGCTGGCGCGGGGGCAGTCGGCGGTGCTCGCGGTGGTCGTCGATGTCGCCCCGGGGCTGCACGCGCAATCGCACACGCCGCTGGATCAGTTCCTCATTCCGTTTGTCGTCACGCTCGACTCGGCTGCCGGCGTCACCGCGGGTTCGCCGCTTTACCCTGCCCAGGTGATCAAGACCTACCCGGAGCTGGGCCGGGTAAGCGTCTATGAGGGCCAGGTCATCACCTATCTCCCGCTGACTGTCGCCGACGACGCGGCGATCGGCGAGATGACGATCACGGGCAAAGTGAGCCTGCAGATCTGCGACGACAAGATGTGTTTCGCGCCCGAGGAGTTGCCGTTCTTGGTTTCGGTGACGATCGCAGCCGATGGTGCGGCGGCCGACCCGAAGCGGGACGGCGTCTTCTCCCAGTTTGAGCAGCGCGCCGCTGCCGCCGCGACGCCGCCCCCGGCGCAGAGCGCCCCCGTCGAAGGATCTTCCGCGTCGGCACCAAAGGCCACGGTCGGGTTCCGCGAATTCATCTTTACGATCAACCTGGCGTTTACCGCCGGCCTGATCTTCAACGTGATGCCGTGCGTGTTGCCGGTCATGCCGCTCAAGGCCATGGGGTTTTATGAGGCCGCCGCCCACAGCCGCACAAAAACCCTTGGTTTCGGGCTGGCATTCGCCGCGGGAATGATCGGACTGTTTCTGGTCCTGGGCGCGCTGCTGATGTTCGGGCGTCTCGTGATCGGCCGGGACATCCAGTGGGGCGAGCAGTTTGCGCACTGGTGGTTTGTGTGGCCGATGGTCGGACTGCTGGTCGTGCTGGGCGCGGGGCTGATGGGGGCATTCACCGTCACGCTGCCGACCGGCATATACGGCATCAGTTTCCGCCACGACACCTACACCGGCAACGTGATGTGGGGCGGATTGACCGCGATCTTGTCCACGCCCTGCACGGCGCCGTTGTTTCCGGGCGTGCTGGCTCTGTCGCTGACGGTGCCGCCCGCGCTCGGGCTCGTGTTGTTTGCCACAGTGGGCCTGGGCATGGCGGCGCCGTATCTCCTGCTGTCGGCGTTTCCCGAGCTGGCCCGCAAGTTCCCCCGGACCGGGCCTTTCGCCGAGCTGGTCAAACAGATGATGGGCTTCCTGCTGCTGGGGACCGCCGCGTTCCTGGCCGGCGGGCAGTTCTTCGGCGACGCGCAGTGGTGGCTGGTCTACGGCGTCACGGTCTGGGCGGCGCTTTATCTCCTTCTGCGCACCGTGC
>CAZBOE010000271.1:0-4484 GCA_964493365.1 uncultured Tepidisphaeraceae bacterium
GGGCATGGCTCCGGGGCAAGGGCTCAGGGGCAAGGGCCTTAGCGCGGGAATCGCCGCGGTTTTCAGGGCTTGCGAACGATCAGCAGGTAGTTGAACCCTCGCAGAAAGAAGTTGCCCTCTTCGGCGGCCTTGCGGTAGTTGCCCATTTCGAGCGTCTTGTTGTGACGGGTGACCGCGATGATGTCGACCGCGGAAAAACCGAGGCGGATCAGCCGGGCGTAGAGCTCGAAGCCGATGGCGTGAAACGTACCGCCGACCTTGTTGTGTTCGTAGCTGTCGGAGACATACACCCCTAAAACGCCGGTCGGTTTGAGCACGCGGTGGATCTCGCCCAGGACCTGCTCCATCGCCTCGTAGTAGCCGCCGGAGGCGTGGAGCTTGCCGATATCGCGCGGGTCGGGGCCGTAATCGATATGCGTTGAGTACGGCGGGTCGATGAAGACCAGGTCGACCTTGCCGGTGAGCTCGGCGGGCAGCCTGCGGGCATCGACGTTGAAAATGTCCTTGCGGGTCGGGTGAACGTCATACCCCAGTGCGCGGCGGTCTAAATCGCGCGCGACATCCAGCGTGGTGCCGCTGCCTGCGAAACAATCGACGACGAGGTCGCGCTCGCGGGTGTATCGCTGGAGCAGATTCCAGATGACGTAGCTGGGCGTGGCGCCCTTGTAATGGGGCGAACCCTGGGTTGAGTCGCCGTAGTGCTGAGAGGGGTAATCCCAGAGCGTCGTCGGCTGGAGGCGCAGGGGCGGCTTCTTGAACGGGGCTTTGCGACGCGGGGGCTGAAACTTTTCCGGCCGGCGGTGCATGGCCCCATGCTAATGCCCGGACAGCGGGGACGTCTATGACGGTCGAACCGGTGCCCGAAACACGACAGAACACTCGTCGGCGGCAGAGATTTGGCACTAAATCCTTACATGAGTTAAACTTATAGCGCAAATTCAGCCGACCCCATCCCTGCGTCGATACACCACGGTTGATTCGGCGGTCGCGGCGTGGTGTGGCATGCCGGAGCGTGCTAGCTTTCGGCGGTGGCCAAGCGATATTCGGACAACAATATCTGTTTGACAGGAAAGAAAACGCCGATACATTGGACGTCGAGGTCCGGATATCGGTTTTGCCTCGGAGGTCACAGGCATATGCAGCTCTCACAAACCGTCGAATACGCGTTGCGTGCGGTGGTGTGGCTGGCGGAGAACGCCGGTCATGCACAGACGACGCAGCAGATCGCCGAGGGCTGCCGCATGCCCGCGAGTTATCTGGCCAAGGTGCTTCAGCCGCTGGCGCGGAGCGGGATCGTCACCGGACAGCGCGGGCTGGGTGGCGGCTTTGTGCTCTCGCGCGAGCCTGATTCGCTGAGCGTGCTCGAGGTGGTCAATGCGGTCGAGCCGGTGCAGCGGGTTCGCAGTTGCCCGCTGGGCATCAGCGCCCACGGCACCGACCTGTGCAACCTGCACCAGACCCACGACAACGTTATGGCGGGCGTCGAGAAGGCGTTCAGCAATCAGTCGATCGGCGACCTGCTCAGGGCGCCCAACAAGAGTCGGCCGCTGTGCCCGGTGAAGACGGGTCTGGCGGTGGGTGTGAAGCGCGCGCCGGTGGCGGTCGCGTCGGCCGACCATGCCAACGGCAACGGCAACGGTTTCTCGACTGCATCGCACAACGGTAACGGGCACACCAACGGACACGGCGTCGGCGGCGCCAATGGCCATGCCGACGCGGACAGCGCAGCGTCGAGCGGCACGGACGCCGCCGCGAAAGACTGAGGCACGAAAGCAGACGGACGGCGCATCGGCCGACCGGCTTTGACTGACCGGGCAAGTGGGATCGACCGGTGAGGCGACAGGAAAGCGGATCGAGACGATGCGGCAGGTTGAGGCCTGGCGGAACGAGTAAACGAATGACCTGCGAGGGCAGGTCGGCCCGCGAGAGCGGGCGAGGGCAGCGAGTCGGCCGAGCGCGGGCAAGCGGGCGGCCGACGGATGCAGGGAAAGTTGAACCGTCCGGGCAGACTGGCGACGGCGCCGTTTAGAAATGTTGCCAGGAATTTGAATCGGGCAGTGGTTCGGGTCAGTGACAACCGGAGCAGGGATCGGGTCGGTTGACCGGGCACAAAGGGCCGCGGCAACACACCCCGGATGGAAGCCTCCCACGGCGATCTGCGCGTTGGGTGGTATCAGAAAGGCATGTACATGACATCGACGAGTGTACCACCCTCCATGACAGCCGTATCGGGCGGAGGGCGTTCCGACCGCACGATCGGCTATGCGGCGGTCGAGCGGTTCAGCTATGACGACCAGATCGTCCGGATGTTCCTGGTCGCGATGTTCGTCTGGGGAATCGTTGCGTTTCTGGTCGGACTCTACTGCGCTTTGCAGCTGCCGTTTCCGATTCTCAACTTCGGAATCGATTTCCTGACCTTCGGCCGGCTCCGGCCCCTTCACACCAACGCCGCCATCTTCGCGTTCGTCGGCAACAGCATCTTCGCGGGCGTCTATTACTCGACGCAGCGGCTGTGCAAGACGCGGATGTGGAGCGACACGCTCAGCCATCTCAACTTCTGGGGATGGCAGTTGATCATCCTGTGCGCCGCGATCACCCTGCCGCTGGGCATCACGCAGAGCAAGGAATATGCCGAGCTCGAATGGCCGATCGACCTGCTCATCGCGGTCGTGTGGCTGGGATTCTTCGGCGTCAACTTCTTCATGACGATCCTGCGACGCCGCGAGCGGCATCTTTACGTCGCGATCTGGTTTTACATCGCCACGATCGTGACCGTCACGGTGTTGCACGTGTTCAACAACATCGTGGTGCCGGCCGGGCTGTTCAAGAGCTATCCGATCTATGCGGGCGTGCAGGACGCGTTCATGCAGTGGTGGTACGGCCACAACGCGGTCGCGTTCTTCCTGACGACGCCGATCCTGGGCCTGATGTATTACTTCCTGCCCAAGGCGGCGGAGCGACCGGTCTTCAGCTACCGGCTGTCGATCGTGCACTTCTGGTCGCTGGTGTTCATCTATATCTGGGCCGGCCCGCACCACCTGCATTACACGAGCCTTCCGCACTGGGCGTCGACGCTGGGCATGCTGTTTTCGCTGATGCTGTGGATGCCCTCATGGGGTGGCATGATCAACGGCCTGCTCACGCTCCGCGGGGCGTGGCAGAAGGTGGCCGAGGATCCGGTGCTCAAGTTTTTCGTGGTGGCGATCACGTTCTACGGCATGAGCACGTTTGAGGGCCCGCTGCTGTCGATCAAGGCGGTCAACGCGCTGTCGCACTACACCGACTGGACGATCGCCCATGTTCACTCGGGCGCGCTGGGTTGGAACGGCTTCATGGCCTTTGGAATGATGTACTGGCTGCTCCCGCGGCTGTACCAGACCCGGCTCTGGAGCAAGCCGCTGGCCAGCGCCCACTTCTGGATCGCCACGATCGGCATCCTGCTCTACATCATTCCGATCTATGTCGCGGGGATCACGCAGGGCCTGATGTGGCGGGCGCTCACGCCCGAGGGCCAGCTGATGTATCCCGACTTCGTCGAGACCACCCGGGCGATCATCCCGATGTATTACCTCCGCGCTGTCGGCGGCGCGTGCTACCTGGTGGGCGCTGTGCTGGGCGGCGTCAACTTCTACATGACCTGGCGAAGCCGCCCGAGCGTGTATGAAGTGCCGGTGTATGAGGCCGCGGCGCTGCCCGCCCGATATGACGGCGACGCGGTTGCGCCCAAGCCACAGTATGAGCCGATGGCCGACACGGCCAAGGCGGTGGCGGTGTGGTCGACGCTCTGGTGGCACCGCAGGTGGGAGCGGCTGCCGGTGAGGTTCACCGTGATGGTGGCGGTGGCGGTCATTGTCGCCTCGCTGTTTGAGATCATCCCGACGTTCCTGATCCGGGCGAACGTCCCGACGATCGCGAGCGTCACGCCCTATACGCCGCTCGAGCTGGCGGGCCGGGATCTCTATATCGAGAACGGCTGCTACAACTGCCACAGCCAGATGATCCGTCCGATCCTTGCCGAGACGCGGCGGTATGGCGAGTACAGCAAGGCGGGCGAGTTTGTGTATGACCACCCGTTCCAGTGGGGCAGCCGCCGGATCGGGCCCGACCTGGCGCGTGAGGGTGGGAAGCAGAGCCCCTACTGGCATGTGGAGCATTTCCAGGACCCGAGCCGGATCACGCCGGGGTCGATCATGCCGCCTTATCCGTGGCTGATGACGCACAAGCTCGACTTCGCATCGATCCCGGTGCGCATGGGCGCGATGATGGCGGTGGGCGTGCCCTACACGCAGGCGGATCGGGAGGGCGCGGTGGCGTCTGCCCGGGCCCAGGCGGCCGAGATCGCGGCACAGATCGCCGATCAGAACGGCCCGAAAAATCTCGAGGACAAGCAGGTGGTGGCGATGATCGCCTACCTCCAGCGGCTGGGCACAGACCTCAACAAGCCTGTGCCGGAGGCGCCCGATGCGACGCCGGCTGACGCGGCG
>CAZBOE010000272.1:0-4232 GCA_964493365.1 uncultured Tepidisphaeraceae bacterium
TGAGGCCGACGATGTCGTACTCGTAGGTGAGTTCGATGGCGTCGACGGGGCAGGCTTCTTCGCACATGCCGCAGTAGATGCAGCGGAGCTCGTCGATGTCGAACTTGACGGGGTATTTTTCGCGGTCGGGCCAGGGGGATTCGCCGGCTTCGATGTGGATGCAGCGGGCGGGGCAGGCGGTCGAGCACATGAAGCAGGCGACGCATTTGACGCGGCCTTCTTCGTCCTTGTTGAGGCGGTGGACGCCGCGGTAGGTGGCGCGGTGGATGCCGCCTTCCTCGACGCTCATGTCTTCGCGGCGTTCCTCGGGGTATTGGATGACACGGTCCTTGCCGCGGACGACCACGTCGAACATGTGCTTCATGGTGGTGCCCAGGCCCTTGAGGACCTGGGGCACGTAGAACTGGTCGGCCGGGCTGAGCCGGGGTTCTTCGAGGACGATGACGTCGGAGTCTTTCATTGCGGTTGGTCCGTGGGCGGTTGTCCGTTTCGGAAACGAGCGTATGCCGATTCTAGGCGGAGGGTTGGGTGACGCCGGCGGGAAGTGGCGTGGTGTTGAAGCGGCTGTTGGCGACGGCGATCTTGCGGTTGATCGGCGGGGCGGCGGGCAGCAGTTTGCCGAAGAACACCGCGATCAGCACCAGCACGACGTTCATGACGATCAGGGCGATCGCCATGGCCGGGCTGACCCGCATGGCGAGGCGCTCGGCGCCGGCGAAGAACCAGATGACCGCGACGGTGCCGACCAGCGACATGAGCGACAGCGGGATCAGCCCGCGCCAGGCGAGGCCCATGAGCTGGTCGAAGCGGAAGCGGGGGAGGCTCCAGCGGACCCAGATGAAGATGAACAGGATGGCCAGGGTCTTGGCGAAGAAGACTAGCGATCGGATGACGCACTCGACGAGGCTGGTGGTGACCGAGGGGTGGAGCTCGGAGACATTGCCGGTGAGCCCGGGGAAGTGCCAGCCCCCGAAGAACAGGGCGACACAGACCGCGCTGGTGGTGATCATGCCGGCGTATTCGGCCAGGAAGAACAGGGCGAAGCGCATCGAGGAGTATTCGGTGTGGTATCCGCCGACGAGTTCCTGTTCGGCCTCGGCCAGATCGAAGGGTGCGCGGTTGGCCTCGGCATGGATGCAGACGAGGAAGAGCAGGAAGGCGACGGGCTGGACGAAGATGTTCCAGGCGGGGATGAAGCCCCACCAGTAGTGGGCCTGGACTTCGACGAGCGAGGCGAGGTCGAGCGTGCCATAGAGCACGACGATCGCCAGGACGGAGATGCCCAGCGGGATCTCGTAGGAGATCATGTTGGCGGTGGCGCGGAGACCGCCGAGGAAGGAATATTTGTTGTTCGAGGCCCAGCCGCCGATGACGACGCCGTAGACCGCCAGCGAGAGGACGGACAGGACGTAGAGGACGCCGATGTTGAGGTTGGCGATCTGGAAGTTCCAGCCATGAACGTAGGAGGCGGTCACGACCGAGCCGCGGGGGATGATGATTTCGGCGGGGTTGGTGGCGGCGGGCGTGAGCTCGCCTGCGGCATCGATCACGATCGAGACGGGCTGGGCCGGCTGGCTGCCGGGGGTGACGGGCGGGGTGATCGTGAGGGTGATGTCGGAGACGATGCGGTGACGGTTCGGCAGCGACTCGTTGACGGCCTCGACAATGCCCTGCCCGGCGGCGAGCTGTTCGGTCAGGGGCTGATCGACGACGGCGTTGCCCTTGATGCCGCCCCAGGGGATGACCGCGACGCTGACGATCACCACCAGCATCATGATCATCGGAGCCAGGGTGAACAGGGCCCGGTCGACGCCGCGGGGCTGGTAGTCTTCCTTGACCAGAAACTTGAGTCCGTCGGCCAGCGGCTGCCCGAGGCCCCAGAACTTGAACTTCAGCGGCACGAGCCCGAAATCAAAACCCGTCCGGTTGGGCCCGACGCGGTCCTGCACCCACGAGGCGACTTTGCGCTCGAGCAGAATGAGGTAGGCGACGGTGCCGAGCACGCCCAGGTGGACGATGATCGCGATGAAGAACCAGAAGGGGATGTTTTGTTCGATCCAGTTGATCATGGGGCGGCAGATCCAATGCGGCTGACTCGTTCGCAGGCGACCCCGCCCACTGACAAGGGCAGGCGGGGCGCGGTGCTGCGGATAGTACAGAGCAGCGGGCGGGCGAATGCAAGGGCATGGGCGAGGCGCGCGCGTGTTTGGGCGGGGGCGGGTTTGGGCGCGGGCCGGCAGGTTGAGAAACGGGTGTAGGGACAACGCGCGTCCGGCTTGTATACTGACCCCGCTTTGACCCGGACACTCACGGCCCACTGCGACGATGCCACTGAATCCGGCGATTCCCTCCGACCCTGACGACACTTCGGCGCCCCGCCATGCGATCGAGCCGGACTGCTCGGCCCGCGACGCTGCGCGCGGCCCGCTGCCCGATGCGGTATTGAGGGGCGCTGCCACCCCGGTGGGTTCGGGGGCGGCCGGCAGCGGTGCGGGCGACCCTGAGCTGTCGGCGGGCGGCGACATGGGGCCGACGCCGTGGCCGGAGCGGGCGTGTGACCAGGTGTTGCTGCTGGCGGTGCGGTATCGGTGGCTGATCGTGGGGCTGGTGGGCGTGCTGTATGTGCTGGCGTTCACCGGGCGCTGGCGGATCGAGCCCGACAGCGGGCTGTATCTGTCGTTGGCGCGGAATCTTGCGGAGGGCCAGGGGTATACCTATCTCGGTCAGCCTCACCGGCTGGCGTATCCCGGGTTGCCGGTGATGTTTGCGGGCGTCTTCCGGGTGTTCGGCAGCGAGTCGCTGGTGCCGGTGCACTTGCTCATGCTGGCGATCACGGCCGCGACGCTGACGATGACCTATCGGCTGTTCAAGCTGCATACCGGGCCGGCGGTGGCGATCGTCGTGACGGCGGGCGTGGCCTGCAGCGACCTGTTCTTTCGTTACGGTTTTCACCTGATGACCGACATGCCCTTTCTTCTGGGCGTGATGGCGACGCTGGCCGGCTGGGAGCGGGTGATGATCCGCTCGGGCGACCGGGCCGACCAGAAGGACCCGGGCGTGGGGGATTGGGTGCTGCTGCTTGGCGGGCTGGCGCTGGCGGTGGTGATGCGGCCGACCATGGTGGCGCTGGTGGGCGCGGTGGTGGCGGCGTCACTGGTGGCGGTGGCGCGCGGGCGCGTGCCCCGGCGACGGGCGGCCATCCCGCTGGTGGGCATCGTCGCGGTGGGGCTGATGTTTCTGCTGGTGCTCGATCCCCGGCGCAGCAGCGTGGGCGTCGATGACTATGAACTGGCGCTGGTCAACCAGTTGGCGGCCGACCCCGGCTCGGTGGCTTGGCATGTGTGGGGCAATGCGGTCAAGCTGCTGGGGGCGATGACCCCGGAGGCGGCGTTCGGCATTGAGATGTGGCCTCCGTTTCTCAATGCCGTCGTCGGTGTGACTCTGCTGGCGGTGCCGATGATGATGGCGCGTCGGCGTGCGGTCTGGGGGCTGTGGATGGCGGGGCTGGTCGGGATGATGCTGGTGGTGTTGCCCGAGCGGCGGTATCTGCTGGCGGCGCTGCCGCTGATCACCTACGGCTGGTGGCTGATCTGCGTGAAGGTCAACCGATCGCTGCCCAAGCACGCGGGCAACCTGCTGTTTGCCGGGCTGCTCCTGCTGGGGACGGGGCCCAACGTGGGCAAGTGCATCCAGTTCATCCTCGAGCAGCGGGATGTCGCGCTGATCCGCTTCCCGCGGGATGACCGCAACAAGGCGCTGCCCACGATGGCAGAGCAGATCGTGGCGCTGACCGAGGCGGATGCGGTCGTGGTGAGCGAGCTCAAGAGCGGCCGCGTGCTGAGCTATCTGACCCGGCGACGCGTGGTCGAGGCGCGCGACATGGCGGCGCTGCAGATCGATCCGGGGGCGCAGCCGCTTTATCTGCTGGAGCCCGCTGACGCGGAGATGCGTGCATGGAAGCGGTCGGCCGGTGTGGCGGCGGGGGAGAAGCTGGCGGAGGTCGATCGCGGCAAACTCGGAACACTCTCGCTGCACAAGGCCGTGGTCGGGGGGAGGTGAAGGGGCGGCGGATCAGGCGGTCGGGCGGAAGAACGGCCGGGTGAATGACGATGGCGTGGGCAGCTTATGCGGATCAGCATTCTGACGCCGACACTGAATCAGCTCGCGTTCCTGCGGGAGACGGCGCGGAGCGTGCTTTCGCAGGTGGGGGAAGGCGACGGCGCTTTTGAGCT
>CAZBOE010000272.1:4242-4484 GCA_964493365.1 uncultured Tepidisphaeraceae bacterium
CCGCCGGGTGAACCGATCGGGCAGCGGTTGCAGCGCGCGATCGCTCGTGAGGGCATGACGCTCGTCCCGCTGCGCCTCTACTTCAAGGACCGGCGGGTGAAGGTGGAGAGTGGGCCCGATACGGGGCAGTCTGATGCGCTCAACAAGGCCTGGGCGCGCGCGACGGGGGAGGTGATCGGGTGGCTCAACAGCGACGACCTGTATCGCCCCGGAGCGCTGGCGCGGGTGGCGGCCGCGGCGCG
>CAZBOE010000273.1:0-4479 GCA_964493365.1 uncultured Tepidisphaeraceae bacterium
CAGTGACCGCGGCCGACGTGGACGGCGACGGCGATGCCGACCTGATCACGGCAAACTACAGCAGCACCATCTTAGTCCTTTTCAACCAAACCCTCCAGCCTGCCCGGCCATCACCCGCCGCAGCTTCGGCCTCTCCCGCACCGATCACCGTCAGCGAGGTCGCCACACCCATCGCCTCGCCCGGCCCTTCGGTCGGACAAACACGCCTGCCGGCCTTCCGCCAGCCCTTTGCCGATCGGCCGATCTACGGCCCGCTTCAGGACCCCCAGGCGACGCCCCGCCCGACAGGCCCTCTGGCCCGACTGACGCCCTGGCTCGACGTGCGGGCGGTCGACGTCTTCGCCGACCCGAACTTCTCTGTCTACCGGTCGCCTTACCACCAGTCGCCGGTCTTCCAGCCGCGTTACTTCCAGAAGCCTGACGCTCAGTCGCCGTTAAGCCCCTCGCGATCCTTCCGCTTCAGCGACACTCCGCTTGCGCCCCAGCCATAGCCGCCGCCCGCGCTATCCCCGCCGCCCGAGCCATGACCAACCCGATGCCCGATTCGAATCACGGCTCCGCCGCCAGTGAACCACCGGGCGACGCCCGGATGTCGTTCGTCGCCAGCGACAACGCGGCCGATCTTCTCGCCTCGCTGGGCGGCACGCTCCTGGTCAGCACCTATCAGGCCGGCAAGCTCTTGGTGATCCGCAGCCGCGGCGGCCGGCTCTCGGTGTTGCCCCGCACCTTCGCCAAGGCGATGGGCGTCGCGGCCGACCTCCAGCGGCTGATGCTTGTCACGCGCAACAGCGTGTGGGACATGCGAAACAGCCCCGAGCTTGCCCCGCAGATCCCGCCGCAGGGCGCTCACGACGCCTGCTATGTGCCGCGGATTAACCACATGACCGGCGACATGCTGGGCCATGAGCTGGCGATGGGCACCGCCGAGGCCGGGCGCGATGTCGCGTGGATCGTCAACACCCGCTTCAGCTGCCTCTGCACACTCAGCGACGAGCACTGCTTCGTCCCCCGATGGCGGCCGACGTTCATCAGTGAGCTGGCCGCGGAAGATCGCTGTCATCTCAACGGCCTGGCGATGCAAAGCGGCCGGCCGAGGTACGTCAGCGCTCTGGGCGAGACCGACTCGCAGCAAGGCTGGCGCGAGAACAAGGCCGCTGGCGGCATCGTCATTGATGTCACCACCGGCGACATCATCGCCCGCGGCCTGTGCATGCCGCACTCGCCGCGGCTCCACAGCCAGCCGGGGCAGGAGAGGCTGTGGCTGCTCAACTCAGGCCGCGGCGAGCTGGTCACCCTCGACCGCCGCTCCGGGCAGGTGCAGACCGCGGCCACGCTCCCTGGCTACACCCGCGGCCTCGCCTTCGCCGGCCCTTACGCTCTGGTCGGCCTGTCGAAGATCAGGGAGACCTCGACGTTTGGCGGACTGCCGATCGCCGAGCGGGCGGGCGATCTGCAATGCGGCGTATGGTTCGTCCACCACGCGACGGGCCGGATCGCCGGGTTCATCGCCTTCGAGGGGCCGATCACCGAGATCTTCGACGTTCAGTTCCTCACCGGCCCGCGCTTCCCCGCAGTGATCGGCCTCGAGAAAGACACCATCGACGGCATCTTCGTCGCCCCGCCCGAGGCTTGGCAGGGCAAAACCCCCACACGCCTGGCCATCTGACACCCACACTGCAATTCATGCCGGAAAAAGCTTGAAGGAGCCGGGCTGAGCAGTATGTTAGCATTGGAGGAGGAAAGAATGCGGATCTCGTCAAAGTTGCTTCTGGGTTGCGTTGCGCTGGCCGTTCCTGCCATGGCGTCGGCCGCCCCGTTTTTATCACTCGTGCCGTCGGCGGGCACCACCCCGATTCTCGTCGGTCAGACGCTTTCGATCGACGTCGTGCTGAACGACCTGCCGGCTGGCACGCAACTGGAACTGCTGAGCGCGACGGTGAGCTTCCCCGCCGGCAGCTTCCAGATTCCCCTCTCGATCACCCCGGGCCCGATCGTGCCCGACCCGCTGGCCGACCCGCTCGACTTCCTGACCATTGCCGACGCCGGCTTGGCCGACATCAGCTTCCAGACCAACAGTCTGTCGGCCGCCGACCGAATCACCACCAGCGGCGTCTTCGCGACGATCGTCCTGGAAGCCAATGCTATCGGCGGCGGCGAGATCACCCTCAGCTTCATCGACGCCTTCAGCTTCAATTCGGCCTCGCCCGACGAGCCGATCCCCTTCACCATCGAAGACGCCCCCGGCATCCGCTTTGACGTGGTCGTCCCCGAACCATCAGCGGCAGGCGCAATGTTGCTGCTCTCGACGGCCCTGCTCCGGCGCAGGCGGGCGTAGACCCGGCAACCGCCAATAGTGCTGCTATATGACGGCCAGCCTCACCCGGGGCTTTTCTCTGCTCCGCTCATGTGGGCATCCCGCAGATGGTGTCCGTTCTGACAACCACATCTTCAATCCGCCGCCGTAACCGGTCAACATGTCGCCGTCATCAGCAGAGAGACGGCACATGGCCAACGGGCAGCGAGACCCCAAGCGGGAGAGGTTCTGGCGGGAGGCGTTGCGGCGCCAGGCGGGCGGCGGCCTGACGGTGCGGGCATTCTGCGCACGGGAGCATCTGGCCGAGACGGCGTTCCATGCCTGGCGGCGTATCCTGCGGGAGCGCGACGCCGAGCGGCGGCCGGCATCTCCGTCGCCCCTCGCTCCCGCCCCGGCGTTTGTGCCGGTTGTTGTGCGGGCGGACGACCGGCGCGAGGGTGACGAGCCCATCGTCATCGACCTACGCGGCGGCCGGGCGATGCGGCTGCCGGCATCGATGCCGCTTGAGCAGGTCGCCGCCCTCGTCCGGGCCATCGAGGGGGCCGGGGCATGATCCGCACCAGCGGCAGCATTCAGGTCTGGGTGGCCACGACGCCGGTGGACATGCGCAAGAGCTTCGACTCCCTGGCCGAGGTGGTGCGGGTGTTCCTCGGGCATGACCCGCTGTCCGGCCACCTGTTCGTGTTCCGCAACCGCTCGGGGCAGCGGGCCAAGGTCCTGTGGTGGGACAAGAACGGGCTGGCCCTCTACTACAAGCGGATCGAGAAGGGGACGTTCTCGATGCCGGCCCCGCTCGCGGCGGGCGACAAGACCGTTGCCATCTCCGCCGCCGATCTGGCCAGGCTCCTGGCGGGCTGCGCGCTGCAATCTTCTCGATAAATCCACGAGTTCGGCGCTTGCCAGGGATTGCGCCCGCGGCCCGAGTGTGGTACATCCGCGCTCACCGTGAACGATGCCGTCGACCAGCTTCCTGACGACCCGGCGCTGCTCAAGCAGATGCTGGTGGAGCGCGACCGGTACATCGAGGCGATGGAGGCCCGGCACAAGGCGGAGATGGCCGCGGTCCTCCGCCGGTTCTACGGCCCGCGGTCCGAAGCGTTTGACCCGACGCAGCTCCTGCTGTTCGGCCTCGCCGTCGTGCCCGATACGCCGATCGACCCGAACTCCGATGAAGCCCAAGCCGCCGAGGCTGAGTCGGGCCAGAAGCTCAAGACCCGCCGCATCAATCATCACAGGCACGGCCGGCGGCAGTTGCCGGCGAACCTGCCGCGGGTCGAGGTGCCCCACGATCTCTCCGATGAGCAGAAGAAGTGTCCCTGCTGCGGGAAGGACTGGGCCCGTATTGGCTCCGAGGCCAGCGAGCAACTGGAGTTCGTCGCCGCTTCCTTCAAAGTCCTCAAGCACGTCCGCCACAAGTACGCCTGCAAGACCTGCGGCGAGGGGTGCCAGCATTGCGACTCCAGTCCGCACATCGAGATCGCCACCAAGCCCGCACAGCCGATCGAGAAGGGATTGCCCGGGCCGGGCCTGCTGGCCCACGTGATCGTAAGCAAGATGCAGGACCACCTGCCGCTGTACCGGCTGGGGCTGGCCTTCGACCGCATCGGCGTGGAGATCGCCCGCAGCACCATGTGCGCGTGGATGATGAGCTGCGGCACGCTGGTCCAGCCGCTGGTGGACCTCATGATTCGCCGGGTGAAGCAGAGCAAGGTGATCCACACCGACGACACCCGCGTGCCGGTGCAGGACGACGCGGTGAAGGGCAAGTGCAAGAGCGGGCGGATCTGGTGCTTTCTGGGGGATGAGAGCAACCCGTACGATGTCTTCCGCTACACGCCCGACCGCACCCGGGCCGGGCCGCAGAACTTCCTGGCCGACTACAAGGGACACCTGCAGGCCGACGCGTATGGCGGGTACGACGGCATCTACACCCGCGGCGATGGCGGCGTGACGGAGGTCGCCTGCATGGCCCACGCGCGGCGGAAGTTCTTCGACGCCAAAGAGACCGACGGCCGCCGCAGCGCCCAGATGCTGCGTTTCGTGCAGCGCCTTTACGCCATCGAGGACCGCATCAAGCTGCGGATCGAGCGGCGGCTGAAGAAGGACCCACAGCTGACGATGGACCAGCGCCACGAGATCACCCGCGAAGCGCGTCAGGCCCGCAG